>CANQHF010000010.1 GCA_947623685.1 uncultured Bacilli bacterium
CTATTTAAACAATAAAATTTTTAATCCTACATTTTAACTTTTTTATCAAAAATCCCCAAAACTCTTTACATTAACAAAGTCAGTTTAGAATAAACTAAGCTGACTTGATTCTGGTAAATCTTTTAAAATGTTCATTAATCTCATTTTATCAATTAAGGTTAATGATAATTTAGATCTTGTTTGTAAATCTTCAATACTAATAAATCCACCCTTTTTTCTTTCTTCCACTATTTTTTTAGCAACGGTATCACCTAAACCATCAATTGATGAAAAAGGCGGATATATAGATGTCTCATCCTTAACGTTCCAAACGGTGGAATTACTTTCATATAAATCAATTGGTAGAAATTTTATTCCTCTAGCGGTTGCTTCAAGAGCAACTTTTAAACTTTCTAACTGCCCTATTTCTTTGTTAGTAGCATCATATCCTTTATTTTGAATTTCAATTATTTTTTCTTTTATCGCATCATATCCTTTTATCATTACATCAACATCAACATCAGTTGCTTTTGATGTAAACCATGAAGCATAAAAGTATACCGGCATATGAACTTTATACCAAGCTATTCTAAAGGCAGATATTACATAAGCAGCGGCATGAGCCTTTGGAAACATATATTTAATTTTACTACAAGAGTCAATAAACCAATCTGGTATTTTAGCATCTTCCATTACTTTTTTATGTTCTAACCATGTTGCTGGATCTTTTGATGCACGTCCCTTACGAACAAATTCCATTATTTTAAACGCTTTAATTGGCTCAACACCATTATACATTAAATAAACCATTATATCATCACGGCATCCAATTACGTCTTTAAATGGAACAATGTTATTTTTAATTAAATCCTGGGCATTACCAAGCCAAACATCAGTACCATGTGATAAACCAGATATTTTAATAAGTTCTGCAAAAGTAGTTGGTTTGGTATCTTCAACCATTCCAATGGTAAAGGATGTACCAAATTCTGGAATACCAAGCGTTCCAGTTTTGTTTAGAATTTGATCCGTTGTAACACCTAATGCTTTAGTTGATGTAAATATACTCATCGTTTCTTTATCATCTAGTGGCACTTTTGTTGTATCAGTTTTGGTTAAATCTTGTATCATTCGAAGCTGGGTTGGATCAGAGTGACCTAAAATATCAAGCTTAAGTACACACTCATCTATTGCGTGATAATCAAAGTGGGTTGTTCGCCACGGGCTTTCGGCATCATCCGCTGGAAACTGAAATGGTGTAAAGTCAAAAACTTCCATGTAATCTGGAATTACAACTATTCCACCAGGATGTTGCCCAGTCGTTCTTTTTACACCGGTGCAACCTAAAGCTAACCTATCAATTTCCGCACTACGCTTATTAATTGCTTTTTCTTCTAAATACCCTTTAACAAAACCATAAGCGGTTTTTTCGGCTACCGTACCAATGGTTCCAGCACGATAAACATTATCAGCTCCAAATAAAACTTTGGTATATGCGTGAGCTGATGCTTGGTTTAGATCACTAAAATTAAGGTCAATGTCAGGTACTTTATCAGCATTAAAACCTAAAAAGGTAGCAAATGGCATATCATGACCATCTTTGTATAATTTTTCTGAGCAACAAGGGCAATTTTTATCTGGTAAGTCAACACCAGTTGAATATTTCGAACCTAAGGATGTTCCATCATCAAACGTAAATATACTGTGCTTACATTTTAAGCAGCGATAATGCGCTGGAAGTGGATTAACTTCTGTTATACCCATCATCGTTGCAACAAAAGATGAACCAACAGAACCCCTTGAACCAACTAAATAACCTTCATCATTTGAGTGCTTAACTAGTCTTTGTGCTATTAGATAAATTGGATCAAATCCACCACCAATTATACCACCTAACTCCTTTTTTACTTTTTGATCTAAAATTTCAGGAGTTAACTCTTCATCATCTTTTGAATTTTCCTTAAAGTAATTTTTAAGCAAATCCTTAACAGCATCAAATCCTTTTATTAAAATAGAATGTAAATACGCAAAAGTTTTTTGTTTTAAATTTTCATCAGTTTCATTAGGATATTGTTTTTTTATGTTTTCTTCACATATTTTATAAACGGTATTTCCATATAATTCCATTGAAATACGTTCTTCGATGTTATAAGGTAATGGATTTCCATACCAAGATTCTGCTTTTTCAAAAACCAAATCCGTTACAACCCTTGGACAGTCTAAGTAACTTTTTCCATCATCTGATTTAACCCTAGGAGAAAAAGGAATTCCCTTAGTGTCAATTATTACTTCTATTTCATCTACCATATCAAGAATTTTATTAGTGTTAGTAACAACTATTTCATTTGCTAAGTCTTTACCTAAAAATGAAAAATTATCTAACATTTCATTTGTTGTTCTAAAGTGTTGGGAAGGAATTTCTTTTATTTCTTTTTTTGCTAATGGATGTCTTCCACCACCAGGAACCCTTTGATTAACAATTATTTCTCGATATATTTTATCTTCTTTTGTCATGTGATGCACATCACCTGTAGCAACGATTATTTTACCAGCTTCTTTAGTTGATGTAACTATTTTTTTAATGTGTTTTTTAAGTTCTTCTTCATCTTTAAAATCTCCCATTTGGATTAAATGGTCATATACATCTGGCGGCTGAACTTCCACGTAATCATAAAAGTTAATTATGTTTGTAAGTTCTTCTCCTTCTTTACTTCTTGCTTCTATAAAAATCTCTGATTCATAGCAGCCACTTCCTATTAAAACCCCTTCTCTTAATTTTTCTACTTCACTTCTTAATATTCTAGGAGTTTTATATAAATATTTAGTATTAGCTAAAGATATCATTTTAAAGATGTTTTTTAAGCCAGTCTTATTAAGTGCGATGGCATTAAAGTGATATGTTCTACCAAATTTATGTATTTCATTTTTGGAAACCAAGCGATCTAAATCACTTATTTTTTCATAATTTTGTGAATTAAGCTTTAATAAAAACTTATGAAAGATTTTTGCGGTAGCTTCAGCATCATAATCTGCTCTGTGGTGAGCGTCTTCATCAAAGTCAACATCATATCTTTTAACTAAAGCAGATAAACTATGTCTTGAATATCCTTGATCAAGCGTTCTTGATAATTCCAAGGTATCCAAAACGGTGTTTTTAAACTCGCCTAATTTGTATTTTTTCATTGCCATTTCAATAAAAGAGACGTCAAACTTTGCGTTATGTGCAACCATTGGCAAATTACCTACCCATTTTAAAAACCTTTTGGTAACGGTTTTTTCATCAGCGCATTCTTTTACCATATCATCAGTTATTTGGGTTAATGCCGTAATGTTATCTGGAATGTGTCTTTTTGGATTAATTAATTCATCAAAGCGGTCAATTATTTGTCCATTTAGTATTTTAACCGCACCAATTTCAATCATTTGATCGCTTCCAGCAGCATTAAAACCAGTTGTTTCAGTATCAAAAACAACATAAGTGCTTTCCATAAGTGATGCATCGATCGGCCTTAATACAATGTTAACGGTATCATCAACAAGCGTTAACTCAGTTCCGTATAAACCTTTAAAATGCTTACTTTTATCTTCTATTTTTTTATTGTGTTCTTTAATTATTCCATACGCAATAGGAAAAGCTTGACAGCCATTATGATCGGTTATAGCAACTCCTTTATATCCTTTATCTATTGCATAACTAACAAGTTCACAAGTATGTTTACCTAAATCAACTTTAGTTAATCCATCCATCTGACTCATCATGGTATGAGCGTGAAGTTCAACTCTTTTTTCTTTAGCATCATCGGTTATTATCTTATCTTTAGATGGTATTTTCATTACGTTTCTAACGTTTAATACCAAATCTTTATCATACATATCTTGTTTAACATAACCGTTTATTCTAAACCATCCTGATTTCATTGATTTAGCTAATTTTGAAAAGATTAAAGAATCCTTTGTAAAAAACTTAGCATATATGCTATCCGTATTATCACTTATTTTAAGGGTGAGTATTTTAAAAGCGCTTTTGTTTGATTCAAATTCTTCGGTTGCAAAAACGTATGCTTCAACCGTCACGTTAGCTTCTTCGGTGATAATATCTTTTATCATAGTTACTTTACCCTTAGGCTCATTCCCTAATAAAACTGGATCATCTTTTGATTCTTTTTCAGTTATTTCTTGCTTTATTTCATTTTTTAATGCTTCCTTAACCTTTATGGAATTTTCTTCATTTATAAAGAAATCAACGTCAATATCTTTAAATCCTAACTTTTTATAATATGATATAAAACTATTTAAATTATTTCTAAAGATATTTTCTTCAGCAACATTATCAACGTCTATTATCAATTTATTTTTTTCCGTTTTTACCTGTTTTTCTTTAAATAATTCCTTCATTGGTTTAGTTAAAGTACTATTTTCTATTGCTTGTTTATAATAATTAATTGCGTTTTCATAATTTATATTTCTTATAACGTATTCCGCTGCAATAGAGTTCATATCACTAAAAGCATTTTTTATGTTATCATTAATAAAATTAAAAACATCATAATTAAGTGAGTTTTCTATTTCAATTACAAAAACACCATTTTTTCTAGATGAATCAAGTTTAAGTTTTAATATTTTACCATCTTTAAAAAAATCATAATATTCTTTAGGTAAACCAATTTTATCTAAAAATAACTTAAGCTTATCATGCATCTTTATCACCTTACTTCGTTATTAATTATTATAACATTTAAACTTTTTTTATTAAATACTTTCTAATTAAAAAAACAACTTTTTTAGTTGTTTTTTTAAATCACTCCTTAATTAAATCTGATAATAAAACAATTTTATATCCCCTACTTTTAATGGTGTTAATCATTAAATTAAAATATGAATAATCAAATTCATCAGCATCGAAAACAATCATTTTACCTTTATCCAACTTTTGTTTAAGTTCACTAATACTTGGATTAATTATGGTAGGTGATAGCGTATGCATTTTCTTTTTTGAACATAATTCTTTAACTTTTTTATCCTTAATAGTACTTAAGCAAAAATTTGAATCTTTTAAGGTTATGCTTTCAATTAAATTATTGGTAACACTAATCATGTTTTTTATGTATTTTCCATCATAACCTAAATTATATATTTCACAATCTAAATTAACCATAGAAAAAGCCGTTTCAACGTTTTTTTCTAAATAAGCGCCATCAACAAAAAAATTAACATTTACTTTTGCTTTAGATACCATACTTAATAATTGATTAACTAACTTATCATTTGTAATTTTAAAAATAATAGCAACTTCATCTTTTTTGTCATTTCCACCAGTTATAAAATAATCATAGTTTTTAGTTATCGTAGTTTCTGGAAGTTTACTATCATATATGATTTTTTCTTTGTTAAATTCATCATCTTCTTTCATATTTTTATAAGATGCTTTTTTATTAACTACCAAACCAGATGCCCCAAGAATTATCTCATCATCACGTATTTTTGGTTCTTGTGGTTTAACGTCGTGATTATTTTTATAAGATGCAACTTCCTTCATTATTGGATCATTTTCCCTTACCTTAGAAAAAACCTTATCAGTATAAATAAAGCTTAATAGTAATAATAAAAAAAGACTAGCTAATTTACTTATGTTTTTTAACAATTAAATCACCTAATTAATAATATGAATGAATAATAAAAAAAGACTTTAAATAGTCTTTAATCTTTATATGTATTTTCTGGTTTTAATATGTATGAATTCGTAATATATGCTTTTTTATTATTATCTTTTTTATATTTCCAATTAGATAATTTTAACTTTTTTATGTTATTTCCATATATCATAAACGTTACTTTCGTTGATTTATTAACGTTTGGAACTACAACGTTTATTTTATTTACAGCATTATCAAATGTTTTTAACATTACGTTTTTATTTGATACGTCCGTGTATTTTACAATGATTTTATATATATTATTATCTGGAAGGGTAACGGTAAAATTCCTTGGATTTTCCTTTAACGTTGAAACAACGATTTTTCCTTTACTTTTTTTAGCTTCCTTTATCTCTTCGTTTAAAACTGGGCTATAATAACCTTTTACCGTAAATACTTTATAAGCATACTTATCACTATTTTTTTCGCCATCGTTAAAATTCCAACCAGAAGGTGCATATGATTTATCTATCTTGGCAGCATTTGTTATTTCTAATTTGATTTTCCAAGTTTTATTTTGGTTTTTAACCGAATTAATTTTTATTTTAAAACTTTTTGTATTCGAATCATATTCTTTTACTTTTTTAAGTTCCCATTCGTTTTTAGTCATTTCGTATAGTGAATATTTATATCCACCCGAATAATTACTTACACTATTTGGAACTTTAAATTCCATTACGTAATCATGATTATCATCATATTTATAATTAACCATAAATCCATCTTTGTTTTCTAAAGCTCCAAAGGTTTTTTCTAAAGTTAAATGATAAATGGTTTTTAAAGGTGATTTTCCTGTTACGATATCGATTAGAAAAAAAGATAATACCAAACATAAAAGAAGTGATAATACAATCATTTTTTTTGACTTTTTAATTGCATCAACATCTGCTAGTTTTGGTCTTCCAACCTTGTTTTTTTCTTCTTTTAAAAGCCACTCTTTCATGTTTTAATCACCTCCCATTTATTTTTTATAATCTAATATTTTTTTATGAATACCAGGTTCTACAATATCAAGCGTTGTAATACTAAGTTCTAAAGATTTTTTGTATTCACCATTAAAGAATAATTGTTCTGCTTTAACTAGTCCATCGTTAATTGATGGCTTGCTAGAGCGATATCTATTACCATAAACAATTGCATACTCTGATAAAAGCGCTGACTTTACCATTTCAGCGGTGGTATTATGTAATTTAAAAACCAAGTCCCTTGCCGTATCGACCCTTACGTTTAAAGTATCAACATCAAGTGGTTTTTTAGAAAGCTCATTTTGGATTTCTTTGATTGCATCAGATGCTTCCGAAAGTTCTACGTAATAATTATCTGGTATGATAGGTAATCTATTTTTTCTTATTTGATATTTAGATTGTTTTAATAATAATTTAATATCTTCTAATTGCCCTTTAGCTCGCTCTTCATCATCTTTTAAATTACCAACCTTTAGAATAATTGAATTTAATCTTTCATGTAACTTTGATAATTTTAGCATTATTATTTCAAGTTCACTATTTAACTTTGAATAAGGAAAAGTATGATTTTTATCCAAGTTTTTTAATTTTTCATAATCTTTTATTATTTGTTCAAACTCCGCTTTTAAAAGTTTAACAGAATCAAGCGTTTCATCAGTTAAATTATAGTTTTTTTTCATATCTGGTAAATTAGTTTCGATTGCTAAAATAACCTTTTCAACGTGTTTTTTAATTTTATCAAACTTTATAAGCCCTTCTTCATAATATTTTCTAGTTAGTTTTTCGGTTTCAAAATCATTAAATAATGAATCAAAGTAATCTAATATTGTTTTAAGTTCAAATGTTACGTCTTCTAAGTTTAAAACCCTTACCCTGTCAAATATTGCATTAACCTTTTTTTCAGTTTCCACGATGTTATATTCAACGTTTAAATAATCAAGCTGATAACCTTCTCTAGTAAGTTTTATATATTCAGTTGATACATCTTCAGTTCTTTTTGGAATTAAATTTTTACCCATTAACATTATTTCTGGGATTTCATCTATTATGATTGTCATATGATCTAACATTTCTGTTAAACCTTTAACAACGTATATAACTTCTTCATAATCTTTTTTATCCATTACCACTTCAAACTCTTCAAAACGCCTTTCAATGGTTTCAAACTGAAGTTCAATCGTTTTGGCGGTTTCTTCATAATCAGCTTTGGTCTCAATAAATCTCTTTTTTAATTTTCTATATAAAGCTTTTAACTTAATTACCGTAGCACGATTTCTTTCTTCACTTAAGGTAATTTCTTTTATTTCTGATAAAATATTTTTAACCTTTGTTTTTATTTCAGCTAATTTTATTTCTATTTCAGCTATTTTTTTATATACTTCGGAAGGTTTAGACTTATCAATTAAAAAATCTAATTCAATTAACATATCATTGATAAAAGGAATGGTCTCGTTTTCAATTATTTCAAACTTTATTTTCCAAGCATTATATTTTTCTTCTAGTTTGTTATTGTTTTTAACTAACGCTTCCACTTTGGATAATTCATTTAAAACAGGAACGTTAATAAGTAGGTTCTTTTCTTTTTCCAAAGATGATGCAATTTTTAATAAATAATTCTTCTTTCTTTTTTTAATAACGATAACAAAAACAATTATAATAATTATTATTGCCGCAGCAACGCTACCAATATATAATCCTTTAGTCACTTTTATCTATCCTCCTACCATATACTGATATTTTAACACAAAATTCTACATTTTGCACCATATACTATCAAAAATGATTATAATTTTAGATATTGAGTTTAAAAGCACATAATAAATTCTTGACTATTTTCATATAATTAGTTATAATTAGCTAGTGTAAACTTTAAAGCAGCACTAATTGAATTTGGTAACGTGTTTGTTTGCGTTTTTAAGCTATATGAGTAATTCTAAAGCTGCAAGGATGAAAATATTAAAACAAACTCCCTACTAAATGGCAATGGTCCTTTAGTTTACTCTTAAAAAACAAAGGAGGATTAAAATATGGCAAGATATACAGGTCCAATGTATAAGAAAAGTCGTCATTTAGGTTTTTCCTTACTTGAAACTGGAAAAGAACTTACTAAAAAACCATATGGTCCAGGACAACATGGTAATGAAAATAAACGTGGTAAGGCATCTGAGTATAAGCTTCAATTAATGGAAAAACAAAAAGTTAGACTAATGTATGGAATTAACGAAAAACAATTCAGATTGACGTTTGAAAAAGCAGCTAAAATGAAAGGTATTCAAGGTGAAAACTTCCTAAAACTTTTAGAAAGTAGATTAGATAACATCGTATACCGTATGGGAATTGCGGCAACTAGAAAAGCTGCAAGACAAATAGTTAATCACGGACATATAACGGTTAATGGTAAAAAGGTTGACATTCCATCATATCAAGTTAAACCAGGTGACGTTGTTGCGGTTAAAGAATCATCTAAAGATCATAAAGCTATTTTAGAGTCTTTAGAAAAAATTAACAAAACCGTTGAATACGTTGATTTTGATAAGAAAAAATTATCTGGAACTTACGTACGTATGCCAGAAAGAAGCGAATTAAAAGCAGACATAAAAGAGTCAATGATCGTTGAATTCTATAATAAATAAGGCTTTAAGCCTTATTTTTATTATGAAAAAAAGGATTATTTTCCCCTTAATTTTATAATTAAATTATTATATTTTAAGGCGGTTATAATCCCTACTAAACCAATTAATATGAAAGTAAAAATAAATGGCATTTTAATAAATCCCTCAAAAAAATCAAGTTTTGAACTAAATGATAAATATATTAAATCATTAGTAAGCGTCGCATTAAAAACGGCAGATAATAAATTATCTAAAAGCGCATCTTTAAAAGTCATATGCTTTCCAGTTTTTATGTTGTATATAAAGATGCTTAATAAACCAGTAATTAATCCTAAAATAAAGGCTAATGTTTTTATTTCTTTAAAAGTTTTAACTAATGCAAAAATACTTATTACACTTACAATTAATAGCATAATGACAATTACGTAATCATGCTTTTTAATTGGCTTCATTAAAATGACCTTACTGTTATTACTCTTTTTTTGATTAACTTTATCATTTATAAAATTAGTTAAATCATCTTCTTTTTCTATAATAACAGGCTTTATTTGAGATAAAACATCGTCAATGTTTAAATTTGTTTTTTCATTTACTAAGTAAGTAAAAGAAGAAATATTATTAGATAACAACTCATCTAAAATACTTTCCGCTTCATTTTTCTCATCAAGCAAAAAATCTTGCTTGATTGAATTATAAAATGATTCAGGTATTTTTAAGATGCAACTATTTTTTTGTTCGTTTAAAAACTTTATTGCTTCATTTTTTTTTAAAACTTCATTTTTTAAATCATTTATTTTTTTATTTGCTTTTGCAATCATTTTTTTAACTTTATCTTTTTCGGATTTTAAAACGTCATTTCCAATGAAATTAGTATTAAAAAATGAGTAAATGGTAATTAATCCAAAGATTCCAAACGGAACGGTTAAAATAAGAAAATAATTTCTAAAGATTAAGTTAAATATCAAACACGCTACCAAAAATAATCCTTTTATGAAATCATAACCATTAACTATTTTTTTGCCACTTAAATTATATGAATTTATTATATCTATATTTTGATTAATATACGCTATTTCATAATTATATAATTGTTTTAAAAGATGCGTAGAAACTAGTTCTTTTTTTATTTTATTAAGTCCTGCTACTTCTGTATAATCATCTAAATATTCATTAAATTTTGTTTTAAAATCATCTAAATTATTATTTTTATCTAACTCTAATGCAAGAGAAAAATCTTTTTTTAATTCTTTTAATTCATCTTCTTTTAAGTATTTGTTAAAATCATTTGTTTTGCTTTTTATAAAAGCATAATATCCATAATAATTTTTAGGATATTTAGTTTTCATTTTTTGAGAGTTAATCAATGCTTTATCATAATCTTTATTGTTAAAACATTCTTCAATTTCGTTTTTAAAAGATGAGATATTTTCTTTTTTCATAGTCTATATCCTTAAAACTCAATTTTCTTACTAATGTAATCAATTACTTCATCAACTTTTAGCGTAATTTGTGACATATCATCTCTATTTCTTATTGTTACCGTGTTATTTTTTATTGTTTCATCATCTACGGTAATGCAAAAAGGAGTTCCAATAACATCTTGCCTTCTATACCTTTTTCCAATTGAACCAGTTTCATCATAAACACTCATAAAATTTTTAGATAATAATTTATAGATTTCATTTGCCCTTTGACTGTGATATTTTTTAACAAGTGGTAAAACAGCCACTTTATAAGGAGCTAAAAAAGGATGGAATTTCATAACTTCCCTTGTGGTGTTATCATCTAATGTTTCTTTTGTATATGAATTGCATAAAATCATTAAAACTAATCTTTCAACCCCAACTGATGGTTCTATTACATATGGAATATATTTTTCGTTTGTTAAAGAGTCTTGATATTCCATACTAACTCCAGAGTATTTTTGATGTTGTGACAAATCATAATTAGTACGGCTTGCAATTCCCCATAATTCACCCCAACCAAATGGGAATTTATATTCAATGTCAGTTGTTGCATTACTATAAAAACTTAATTCTTCTTTTTTATGATCTCTTAATCTTATATTATTTTCATTAACTCCTAAACTAATAAGGAAATTTTTACAATAATCTTTATAATATTTAAACCATTCAAGTTCAGTTCCTGGTTTACAGAAAAATTCAAGTTCCATTTGTTCAAATTCTCTTACTCTAAAAATAAAGTTACCAGGGGTTATTTCATTTCTAAAACTTTTACCTACTTGTCCTACTCCAAAAGGTATTTTAAGGCGCATTGACCTTTGAATGTTAAGATAATCAGCAAAAATTCCTTGAGCGGTTTCTGGTCTTAAGTAAATAGTGCTTTTATTATCTTCCGTAACTCCCTGAAAGGTTTTAAACATTAGATTAAATTGTCTAATATCAGTATAATCTAATTTTCCGCAGCACGGACAAACTATGTTATGCTCGTTTATATATTTAATTAACTCATCATTACTCATTCCAGCAGCATCTATTTTCGCGTATTCTTCAACTAATTTATCTGCCCTATGCCTTGTTTTACAAACCTTGCAATCGATTAATGGATCACTAAACGTTTTAATGTGACCAGATGCTTCCCATACTTTAGGATTCATTAAAATCGCACTATCTAATCCAACGTTATTAACATCTTCTTGAACGAATTTTTTAAGCCATGCTTTTTTTATATTATTTTTAAGTTCCACACCAACTGGCCCAAAATCCCAAGTATTTGCAAGTCCGCCATATATTTCACTTCCTTGAAATATAATTCCATATTGCTTACATAAATTTACTAAATCTTCCATGTTTATATCATTCATAATTTTTTTCCTTTCCTTTGTTTGTTTATGAATAATCATAATAAATAATATGATTATTCTTAAACAAAAAAACTCTAGATTAACATAGGGGTGAAGATAACTCCACGGTTCCACCCTATTTATTCTAGACGAATCACTTAATTCATACTGCTGATGGGTTTCCAAGCCCGTTATCGCACATTTATAAATACAAACATATTATATCATAAAAATTTTATATATAAAGCTTTTTATTATAAACTTGTCAAACTTTTTAAAAATTTTTTACTTTTTAAATAAAGTCCAGTATATCTATCATAATAATCATCTAAAAAATCATTGATTTCCTTTTTAACGGTATTACTTACGTCTAATTTAGTTATCTTTGATATATCAACATATTCTAATACCCTAATTAATTTAATTGTTTTTTCGCTAACAACGTAATCATCATTTACATGGTCTTTACATACAAAGCCCCCCTTATACGCTGAAATAGTAACTACTTTAGGATTACCACAAACAACGCAGCCATCTAATTTTGGCAAAACACCTAAAAATGATAAATATTTTAATTCCAAGATATTAGTTATAATTACAGGATCAAATCCTTCTTCAATTTTAAGTATGGCACTTAAATATATATCATATATTCTTTTATCTGTGTTTTGCTTTATAACTCCGCTTGTTAACTCAGAAATAAAATTAAGATAAGATAATTTTTTAATATCATTTTTTATGTTTTTAAAATTATTTATAACATCAGCACTTATTAAAACCGATAACTTATCATCTTTGTAGCTAATGTTAAAATTAGCATAACAAAATCTTTGACATACACTTCTAAACGGACTTTTTAATCTTTTTGCACCCTTTGCTAAAACCCCAATAATACCTTTATCTTTAGTAATTATATTTAATATTTTACTAGATTCACCATAAGGTTTTTCGCTAATTATAATTCCTTCAACTTCGATCATCTCCAAGGGTATCAATCTTCCCTTCTAACATTTGTTTATATTTTATATAATATTCTAACTTTCCAGTCATAACAAATAAATTCCATACATCATTTATGTTCATCATATCACCATCCATTAATATGGTGGTAATAAATTTATTTTTTTATACAAATACTTATAATGGTTTTTTTAAATTAATCTTCTATGTCATAAAAACCTAATTCTTTTAAATATTTTTCTTTATCTCGCCAATTTTTTATGGTTTTAACAAATAATTCTAAATATACTTTTTTTCCTAACATATTTTCTATATCAATTCTTGCTTTTAAACCAATTTCTTTTAACATCGCACCTTGTTTTCCAATTATTATACTTTTTATTGAATCACGTTCTACTATTATCGTTACGCAAATAATTACTTTATCTTTTTTTTCTATGTAACTACTAGTAATACAAGTAACCGTGTGTGGTACTTCTTGATTAGTTAATCTTAGTACTTTCTCCCTTACTAATTCCGCTACCCTAAATTCTATCGTAGTATTAGTTAAATCTTCATCGGGAAAGTACTTAACGTTATCTGGTAAATATTTTTTTAAGGTTTTAACTAATTCATCTACGTTTTTATTTTTTAAGGCAGATAATGGTATTATCTCTTTAAAATCATATAAATCTTTATATTTGGTAATAAGTGATAGTAAATCCTCTTTTTTTATTTTATCAACTTTGTTAATAATTAAAAAAGTGGGTTTATTTGCTGTTTTTATTTTTTCTAATATGAAGTTATCACCCTTACCAAAAGGCATTGTAGCATCAATTAAAAATAATATTATATCAACATCATCAATTGAGTAATATGCTTCTTCATTTAATCTTTGACCAAGCTTATTTTTAGGTTTATGAATTCCTGGGGTATCAACAAATACCATCTGGCAATCTTTATCATTATATATACCTTGTATCATATTTCTTGTGGTTTGTGCTTTGTTAGATGTTATTGCTATTTTATAACCAACAATCGTATTTAACAAGGTTGATTTGCCAACGTTTGGTCTTCCAACTAAGCTTATGAATCCTGATTTCATACTAATCACCATCCACGTTAACTCCTGCTAAATAAAATAATAATATGTATATAATATAGCAAAAGTAGTTTCTTTCTAAAAAAATTATATCATAATTTTTATTTAGTTTGTAGTTTTTTAACAATTAAATAAACACAATTTATTTAATTGTTTATTATCTTTTGAAATCATAAAAATAAATACCAAAAAAACGTTCATCTAAGTCGAACGTTTTTACTTTTAATGAAAATTTTATTTAATTTTTGATTGTTTATTCATTAATTCATTCATGGTAACTTTTAATATATTATTTTTGGTTGATTTATCAAAATCAGGATCTGTTTCACTTAAGTACTTTATTTTTGAGAATAAAATATATTTTTCTTCTTGAAGTAAAATCTTAAAATTAAATATTTTAATATAATCAGAAAATAACATTTTTATATTATTACTAAAATCATAAACTATATCACCAGAAACAACAAAAGTATGATAATGCTCGTAACCTAACATATCTTTATAACATCCACAACATGCAGATGTATTATGTAAGATATCTTCTTGCATTAAAGCTTCAGAATAAGCATGGCAGTATCCACTAGCATTTTGAGCATCTTTTTGAGAATTTGTCGCCCTAGAAAAGACTATTTTTTCATTATTAGGCATAGTAATTTCAAATTTATCTAATAAATTTTTGACTAGAAATTCAACATTTTTTACAAGACCTGATTTTACAAATGATTTCATACATGTATCTAAATCAATTGGACAATATTCTATTTCATCATTTTTTATAGGACAAGTTACATAATTCAAAGCTTCCATATACATAAAATAAATAAAAGTTTTATCGTATTTTTCTATAATACTTTTCTTAAACCATTCTATAAAATCATCATCAAATTTAATTAGGTTAAGTAAACAATATCCAATAGAATCGATATTTTTATTTATGTTTATACCTTTACTAATTAACTTCCTATCTAATTTTATATAAGGCAATACTAAACCCCTTGCTTCTTTTTTATTATTTTTTCCTTCTGTTCTTTTATAATATTGTTCATATTTGTTCATAATCTATCCCCCCTTAATGTATGCAGCACTATTAAAATAGGCGAAAACAAACTAACTCTATTTATATTTTACTTTGCTTTTCCATAGCATATTTCAAAATATCAACATACTCTGAATCTACAAATGACTTATTATTTTTTAACTCTTTAATGCCATTTAAAATCGTATTACTATCACTACATACTAAAATTTTTGGTTTAATGAGTTTAAGATAATTTTCGTATCCCATCATTATATTATGGGCAAAGTCATACATAATACCATCTTCTAATAAAAATGAATGATAATACTCTCCAAAAAGCTCATTATTTTCTAGTACAACAACAGCATTATTAGATTTTTCACAATTTTTCAAAAAATAAGATGTTACTATGTGACAATTTCCTTTGTATGCATCTATTAAATCTTTTTTTAAAGAAATATGTGAATATCTTATTTTTTCGTCACTATTGGTAATTATCTCAATAAAATTTTTCTTATCGCTTTGTATAACTTTAGCTTCCTTAACAAGTCCAGTTGCTACAAATGATTTTAGCAAATCATCTAATGCATCAAATTTTTTATCAAGTAGTCTATTGCATGATTCTTTTATATAGAAAAAATAAAGGTATCCATTATTAATTCTATTTAATATTTTTTTCTTTAAATAATCTTGCGTTTTAGCATTATATTTATAAAATCTATTAAGTATTAATCTTAAACATACATCATTGTTTAAGTTTTTAAATGTAACAAAATCATTTGCTTTTGTAAAAGATATTTTAAAATCCAATAAAAGTAAACTTAACTCAAAATTATTAATAATGTTAGGAATGCCTTCGTTTAATATATACATTCTTTTATACTTATTCATAAATACCCCTTCTTTTGGTCGTATATACTATCAAAAAATAAGTAAAATGTCAAATTTTATAATTGCATTTTACTTTTTACTAACCTTTTGTATATTTCGTAAAAAACAATAATAATTGACTTCTAAAATTCAGTATAAAATCATTAAACTTTAAACCAACCAAATAAACACCATAAAGAATTAAATAAATTATGTATATCTAATTGTAAAAAGCAAATACTAAATAAAAATTTGTTTGTTACTAAAAAATTAAACACTTTATATAAAAATAAAACGGATTATTAATCCGTTTTATTTTTATGAAATAATTTTCCTATATTGTTACACTTTTATCGCACTTATTTTGTTTTACAATTTAAAAAAACCGTAAAAAAACCTTCAGTTTAAAAACTTGTATACTTATTTAATTATATTTATTATCTTTGGTAAAAAGATATATACTCCAACGCAAGCTGCTGTTATAGCTGATACCAAAACCGCTCCTGCCGCAACATCTTTTGCTACCATAGCAAGTGGGTTAAATTTACTAGTATATAAATCAACCACAAGTTCAATTGACGAATTAATAAGTTCTGATGTTATAACAAAAGCAACCATTGCAAGTACAAGTAGCCACTCATATAAAGCAATTTTAAATATAATACCCAAAATAATTACTAAAATGGTAGCGATTAAATGAATAAGAATATTTTGTTCTCTGTTAAAAAACTCCTTTAATTTATTCATATTACCTACCTAAAAATTGCTATTATCTTTGGAATAAACACAACAAGCCACATACCAAGAGCCATCATATCTGCAACAAAGCAAGCAGCCGAAGCAGTATCTTTAGCTACTTTAGCAAGTGGATGATATTTATCAGTTACCATATCAACAACCGCTTCAATTGAGGTGTTAAATAACTCTGTAACAAGTATTAAAGCACCCATTACAAGTGTTATTACCCATTGAATTGGGGTTATTTTAAAACCAAAACCACACGCAATTATGATTGCCATTACAATAACGTGTAATATTAAACTTTGCTCATGAA
This sequence comes from uncultured Bacilli bacterium, assembly GCA_947623685.1. GTDB lineage: Bacteria > Bacillota_I > Bacilli_A > RF39 > UBA660 > Aphodocola. Next base: position 17,036 of record CANQHF010000010.1, read on the forward strand.
TGTATGCGTATTTTAATCCATCAAAAGAATACTTAAAACTCATTAACATTCTTTTGATACCTAATTTTTTAAAACCATGCTCTTCAACGTATTTACCACGAGATATTTCTACGTTAACCTTCTTTTTTGATCCCATAATTATCTAACAACTCCTTTTGTAATTTAAACATTTTATCTTCATCTTCTTTATTCATATGGTCATATCCTAATAAGTGTAATAAACCATGAACCGCTAAAAAACACATTTCTCTTTTTATGCTATGATTGTATTCTTTAGCTTGACTAAGTGCCGTTTCATAAGATATGTAAATATCTCCTAAAACTCTTATTTTTGGAATATCTATTTGCTTATTATCTTCTAATGCAAACGTTATTACGTCCGTTTTTCTATCTATTTTTCGATATTCTTTATTTATCTTATGAATGGTAGCATCATCAACTATTATTATATTAAACATAACGTTTTTAAGCAAAAGTTTTTTAACACAAAAACTAATGAATTTTTTTAATGTTTGCTCATCTTCTATTTCATAATTAGTTTCATTAAAAACTTCTATGTAATTCATGCTAAAAACCTCCAAAAATTAAATCTAAACGCTAAATATATTATAATAAAAATAAGAGCTAAACACAACATATCCAAAAATATTTGCGTTCTCATAAAACGTGGAAGCTTATCTACTATTTTATCACTAAATTTATATATATAAAATCCAATTACACCACCAATTACGTTTAATAAAACATCATCTATATCAGATGTTCTTCCTATTATATTTTGAGCAAACTCTATCGCACAAGATACTAAAAGGGTTAAAACAAACGTTATGTAAACCTTATTATTTTTAACGTAATGGGTAACAAAAACACCAAATGGAATAAATAAGATTATGTTCCCTAACACGTTTTTAATAAATAATTTTGAAGCAATGTTATACCTAAATATTTCCTTAAACAAGGTAAAATTATTTGTTCCATAACTGCTATCTTGAAAAGTTACGATGTAATATAAAAGAAGTATGTATAAAATAAAACATAACATTGAAAGTTCTTTATACAAAACGAAATTTTCTTTATTACAAAATATGTACGCAATCCTAATTGATACGATTATTATGGTAAATATAAAAAGCATTGGCCATATATTATGTATTATGTCTAAAAAAATATTTGTAAACATATTATCTGCACCTTCTATTTATTGTTGTTCATTAATTATGTCGTTATTAAGTAAGTTTTCATCAACTGCTTTATAACTTGTTATGTTTTCACATACCTTAAAAAAAACATCTACTATTATTTTACTATCATTTGACCTAAAGTTCAAAGTTTTTTTGCTTATTATGTACTCATCTGCGTTTAATTTTTTAAGAATTTTTTCTTCCGCTAATAAAACGGCTTTTTTAGTTGCTTGATCTTTCGAGTATTTTTGTATGTTTACCTTTGTTTTCCTTTGTTTTTCTAACCTAATATTAAATGGAAAGACTTTACTTTTAATTAACACTTTTTTCTTCTCTAAATAAGATTCAGCATAGTTTTTTCTTAACGAAAATTCTTTTTTTAAGAAACTTGCGATAATATTAGTCTTAACTTCATTTAAATATATTATTTCTTTATAATTAAGTGGGTATTCAACGTTTACTAAATACCAAGTTTCAGCATATACTTTTCCATTTGCCCTTACTTGACCTTTTACCGTTTCATCTTTTATAATATCACCTGATATTATAACGTCACCTTCACTTACATAATCATTTTTCTTTTTTAAAATAACTCCAGATGATGATTCTATCTTAATTATTATTCCACTTTTTTTGGCAACTATGTGTCTTGGTTTAGTACTTTCTTTTTTCTTATTATATTTTCTTTGAGTTACTTTAACTATTAGTTTACTTCCCTTTCTTTGTATTTCTAACCATTCAATTACGTTTTTATTTTCATTTATTATTGTATCAATTATTTTTTTTCTTTTTATAAAGCTTGGAATAAATCTAAACTTATCAATATTATGCTTTTTAAGTTCCGATGTAACAAGGGTTCTTATTTTTTTATCATTATGAATAACGTCTATATCAAATGAAATATTACTTAACAAAAGCAAAAAGATTATACCTATAAAAAAAGAAATAACTAACGTATAATTATTTTTAATAAAGTTAATGTATTTAATTGGCCCATAAAAATTTAATATCTTAATTTCATATAAAGCGTTATTTGATAATTTTAAATAATCATCATATAAAATTTTAATAATAATTGTTTTACGGTCTTTTTCAACATAATTACTATATGTTATTTTATTAAATACATATCTTTTAATAAATAACTTTGGGTTTTTACCAGTGATACTTATTTTAACAAAATTATTCATTGCTACCTTCAAATTCTATTTTAAAAATCTTACCTGAGATTATAACGTACTCTTTAAACATTGTTTCAATAACTAGGTTTTTTCCTATTATTTTTATTATCGCATCAGCGTTTTTTATTAAGATCATATTTGATGTAAAATTTTCTATAGCATCATAATAATATATTTTTACCTTTTTATCAATTACTTGTATTTCGAATTTATTGCACTGCGTATAAGTATCTATTACTTCTTTTAATTTCATAGTATCACCAATAAATTTTATGCAAAAAAAACTTACTATTTACTAAATAGTAAGCATTTATATATTGAGCAAAGAAAAACTAGGAATCTTTCCTTTCGCGTTTAGCTGCCTTACGGCTGTTCTTAATAGCTTCTTTTTTTGCGTTTCTTCTTTGTACCCCTGGTTTGTCAAAAGCTTGTTTCTTTTTTACTTCCGAAGGGAGACCGCTTTTAGCTACTCTTTGTTTGAACTTTTTTAACGCGCCATCAACGTTTCCATTTTTAACTTGAACAGTTATCATTTTTCTTTCCCCCCTCTCCTTTTTTTCTAATAGTAATTATAACACCTAAAATAAGTTATTACAATAATTTTTTAAGCTTTTATAACAAAAAAAGACAGATTTTTTTAAAAATCCGCCTTTTTTTATAAATTCATTATTATTCTTATTAAACTACCAGCAATTCTACCTAGTTGCAAAATGAATTCTAAAACATAACATAAAATCGGTATTATAACTGGTGTTAATAAAATATAAATGACTATTTTAAATACTTTTTTTACTTTAGCGGACAAGCGTTACCACCTATTAACCTTCTTATACTACTACCTAAATATCTTCCAATATCCATAAAGGCATTAAAACCTTTAACAAGAGAGTTTATAAGGGAACTACTAATACTTGCACCGCCGGTAATCTGCTTTAATTCGGTTGTTTTTAATTTCATTATTACACTCCTTTCTTATCGACATTTAAATGGCCTTGCTATGCCGTCAAATATTCCTACCAAAAAAGTAATTCCTGCAATTATACCGGCAATAGCCCAACCACTTAATGATCCTGCTTTAATTTGTTTTAATTCATTTTGCTTTAACTTCTTCATTTTTCCTCCTTTTATTTTCTTTATTATCAGAAAAGTTTATTACTTTATCAAATAAATCTTTATTTGATAATCGGTGTGAAACTAAAATAATGGTTTTATCTTTATAATCATCCTTTATAGCTTTTAATATTTTTCTTTCTAAACAAATATCCATTTGTGAAGTTGTTTCATCAAAAATAATTACGTTACCACCATTATTTAACGTTTGAGCAACAACAATTACTGATTTTTCTCCACCAGATAAATTAGAATCAGTATTATCAATTACCGTATCGTAAGTTAGCTTTTTGTCATTTAAAAAGCTATCTAACGTTTTTTTAAAATTATTTCTTAACTTTATTTTAGAACCCATTAAAATATTTTCTTTAATGGTATCATTAAAAAGTTTTATTTTCTGATCAACATAAGTAATACTTTTTCTTATTTGTCCTTTTGAATAAGTGTTTATACATTTATCGTTTATAAAAATATTTTTACCATTATTTTTAATTTGCATTGTTAACATCTTAAATAAACTTGATTTACCAGAGCCAGTTGGACCATTTATCATTATAAAATCTCCCTTTTTAATATCAAAGTTTATGTTTTTAAAAATAGTTTTTTTATCTTTTTTGTAAAACGTATCTTTAAATGAAATACTATTAACATTAATTGCAAGCCCATCATTATCAATTTGTTTTTGTTTATATATTTCATTTATTCTTACATAAGCCCCATTAAAATCAGCGTACATACTAGTTAAATTACATATCATAATAACTGATTCATAGATGGTAGTTTGTAAATACGTTATGAATAAAACTTGATGATTATTATCATTAATAAGTAATATAAATGACATAACAAGTCCAACAAAAATAAACATATTTAAAAACAAATTCTTATTTTGATATACGGTACTTAAATCATTATAAGATTTAATAGCTTTCTTATACGAATTAATTATCCTATTTTCAAAATATTTTTCTTTGCATAAGTTTTTAATACTTGTTATTGAATTTATTGCATTAGATATATTTACGTTTAAATTTTCGTTTTTCATTTGCAAATCATAATTTTTAAAAGAGTTTTTTTTATAAAATGAGCTAGTATAAAAAAGGAAAAAAATAATTACAAACAAATTTAACATAAAGATATATTTATTAATAAAGAGCATAAATATCAATGATATAAATATAATTATTATGTTTACAAATAAAATCTCAATTACAACGTAAATCATCTCTTTAATATAAGATAAATCGTTTATTTTAGACATTAATTCTCCAGATGATGCTTTCTGATAAAAATCATGAGGAAGGTTGATAATCTTTTTTAAAGTTGGGATTGTAATTGCCCGATCAATTAATATGTGGTATTTTAATAACATTCTTTCTTTTACGTAGTTAATTAATTCTTTTAATACTCCAATAAGAAGTAAAATGATTAAAATATTAACTATTTTATTAGTGTTAAAGTTTTCAACCGTATATGATAATGCGTATGAATAAACAATATTTATGAAAGCTAAAAATAATATTATACAAGTTATTAGCAATATAAATTTTTTATTAAATACTTCTTTTTTTATAAATAAATCATTATTTTTTTTAAACATAATGGTAATACCAGTATATATTTTATTAAAATCTTTTTTACTAACTAATATTAATCCTTTAGCAGGATCCATTATGCTTATTTTATTATCTAGTATTTTAAGTACAACCACAAAATGCTGAATATTATTATTTATCGTTAATGCAATAAAGGGAAAAGACATATTTTTATTTAAAGTACAATTTTTATATCCAGCTGCGTTTAAGTTATATAATTTTGCTACCCTTATTATCTCATAGGCACTTACCCCCGTTTCCTTTAATTTTATTTTTGATTTAACACTATCATACGATGCTTTTATACCAAAACTTTTTAAAATAGACGTTAAACAAGCAATACCACAGTCATTAACTAGTCTTTGTCTTACAACACATTTAGCATTTATAATTATCACCTCCTCATACTTATAATTAGACATAACTTTTAAAACTCCCCTAAATTTTTGAAAAAAATTTTATTTTTTTTTAATTTTTTTGAAATTTTATAATTATAAACATAAAAAAAGCCAACTTAAAAGCTGGCTTTTAAAAATTTAATAGCAAAATAAAAACCCTTGCATAACAAGGATTTATATTTATATGGCGTCCTGTAAAGGATTCGAACCTTTGACCCACGGCTTAGAAGGCCGTTGCTCTATCCAGCTGAGCTAACAGGACAATTGATTTGCTCTTTTTAGAACAAGTCAATTATAACTCAAAATTATTAATTATTCAATATTTTTTATAACACTTTTTGTAATTTCCTTGCCATCAACCGTAAAAATAACTTCCGATACGTCATAATTATCTCTAACCGATAATGATATTGAATAAATAACTTCTTCTAAAATGCTTTTTTGATCAGCATCATCAAATAAAAATTCATTAAAGTTTAAAGTTAATACGTTATCATTTAAATCATAATTTATTAACTTTGTATTATAATTTAAAAAACTCATTAAATTGGTCTCATAAATATGAGACGATGTTAACTCATCAATTATTATTTTAATTTTATCCCTATTGTCATTATTAATTTTAGTTACTGGAACGTAATAATAGCCACTAGTATTTTTATTTACAAAATAAACCGTGGTTAAATTAGTATCTTTATAACTGGTTACCTCAAAGCTTTTATTAACTCCTTTTTGCCTTGTCAATGGCATATTAATTGTCTTTGTACTTCCTGGGATTACTTCTAGCATTTTATTATCGACTTTTATATATACGTATTTTATGTTATTAATACTAGTAAGATTATAAGTTAAAGCCTCGATTGCTTTTTGCCCGTTACTTTCATTTAATTCTAAAAAATCACGAGAAAAATCAATGGTTATACTGTCATTTTCGATTTTTACATCATTTATTTTTGTATCAGATGGTATTATTGCCTTAAAACCATTAGGTAATTTTTGTTCATACTTACCATCTATAATTAATAATTCTGATAGTTTTTTTGCCATATCAACATCATTTGAGGCGCTTATGTTTACTTTTGTTCTAGCAACATAATTATCTTTATCAATTAAAAAAATTTCTCTATAATTTGTATTTAAACTGGTCTTTTTTACGCTCTCTTCTTCTAAAGAATACTCCTTACTTGCTGGAAATAAAAGAATTAAAAGAAAAAGTAACAGCATTCCGGTAGTTCTAAAAATTCTGTTGTAAGCAAACTTTCTTAACATAATTATCCTCCAATATAATGATATGAAAAAAACCGCATTAATATGCGATTTTATAACGTAATCTCTTTTAATTTTATAAGTTCAATTACCGCGCAGGCTCTTCCTTTTACTCCTAGTTTTTGCATTACGTTAGATATGTGATTACGTACTGTTTTTTCACTTATTCCTAATTTTTGCGCTATTTCTTTTGTTGTTTTATTAGTTATTAAGTAATCAAAGATTTCTTTTTCTCTTTTAGTAAGTATTGCCTTTCCCATGATTTCCCCACTTTCTTATGATAAGAGGTATTTAATATTTTTTCTATATTATTTTATGAGAAAGGTATAAAAAAGGTACTTAATTTTGAAATTTTACCGAAACATACATTTTACTATCATATTGTTCGTTAATTAATCTCATAACATCATTTGCAAGAGAATAATCATGATCTTTTTTCTTAATGGTTACGCTTATGTTATTACCATCTATTTTAATAAATGAATCAAGTTTTAATTCTTTTTTTAACTTTTTTTCTAATTCTTCTTCTTTTGCTTTTATTTCATCAATTTGTTTTAAACCTTCATAAGCGTTGTTTTTCTCTTCGGTTGATGCATCTTTATTTGTTAATATTTCATTATATTCCGCTGCTAAAGCTGATCTTTCTTCATCCGCTTCTACTTGAAGTGCTGTTAAAACGTCTGATTCATTTACAGTCACTTTAGCACTAGTGGTAGTTTTCTTACTGTTATCAGATTTTGATGTTGGTGATGTTAAAAGCTCACTTGGCATAGTAATATAATACACACTTAATACTAATATTAAACTAAATAACGTTAAAAACCATATTTTTTGTTTATTTATCATGTTCTCCTCCAAATCAAATTCTTATACTTAACTATATGCACAATTAAAAAATTAATTACAAAAAAAAGAATCTTACGATTCTTCGGTATTTAAAACTGCGTTTGCAAAAGGCATAACGTCATTAATTTTTTTATCTAATTCTTTTTGTTTATTCTCAAGTTCTTTTTCCTTGTCATTTAACTCTTTTTCAAAATTATCAAGTTCTATTTTCTTATTTTCAGCACTTTCAATTAAGTCATTAACAAAAGCTTCATCTTCTTGTAATTTTGCTTTTTCTTCATTATATTTATTACGACGTTCATCAATCTTTTTTAATCGATTAGTAAGACGCTTAATCATCTCTTCAACGATTTGTCTTTCGTTATATTCAGATTCTAAAGCATCTTGATCATTTTCTCTTACAATAGGATCAACTTTGATGTACATATCATCTTTTACTTCATCATTATCTTGTGCAACAATTGGTGATTTAGCAATCTTAAGAATTTCTTCAACGTCATAAGAACGTTTAGGTAAGCTAGTTACTTCATCTTTTATTTCAACTGGTTCTTGCGCTTCAATTTTAATTGGCGTAACATCAGTTTCTTTTTCTTCATTAACTAAAGGTAATGGTGAATTAATTTCATCTGAAGAAGAAGCATCAATTTCATCAATTTTTGGAACTGAAATATCAAGTTGTGGTTCTTGTATATTATCAAGAGTTGGAGTTAAATAATCTTGGGCAGAAATTTCATCTAAAGTAGGTAATGGCGGAATATTTATGTCTTCCAAATCATTAGTTTCTTCTTTAGAATTATCATTATAACCTTCATATATATTTTCACTATCAATATCAATTACTGAATTTAAAGCCGATGTGACTTCACTTACAAAATTATTTAAATATAAATCACTAATTTGTTTAAGAGCATTAGATATAAGATAATATAAATCATTTTTATAATTAGCGATTAATTTATCTAACGCATCCATATCAAAAGTAGCGTTATTATTTAAATATGTTTTAAAATCACTAATGATACTTTCAACTTCGCCATTTTCACCATTTTCGTTAGTAAAATCCACTCTTTTTATTTTAACTATTTCTAAATATTTGTTATTTAAAAGATTATTTAGATTATTAGTAAATGATTCTTTTTCTTCCTTAGAAGTTATGTTAGCACCTTCTAATTTATCATTAATCTTTTCAACGAATTGTTCATTTACCGTTTCAACACTTCTTAAATCTTTAATAACGTATGATTCAATTATTTTAGAAATTGAATCTACTAACTTATCCTTTGCTTCATTTAAAGTATTAGAAAAATCAATGGTGTAATTAGATGCTTGAACAACATCTCCAACAAAAGTTGTTGCTTTTTCATCTAAAGATGCATTTAACGTCCTTAATATATTTCTATATTCATTATTATTTTCGCTTACTTTATCCAAAATACTATTTAACAACTTACTCATTTTCACTACCTCCCGCATTAGATGAATCCTTTATCTTACTTAAGCCTTTAATAAGTGGCTTCATATTAAGGAATATAACTTCAGTTTCTGATAATTTTGAATTAAGTTCTACTTCTTTTGAATTAAGTTCAAGTTTTCTTTGGGATAAGTTATTTTCCCTTTCTATGTTTGACTCTATGTTCTTATTTGTATCAGATAATCTTTTTTCAACTTCCTTTTTATTTTCTTGCAAGTTATTTTCTTTTCTAGTTAAATTTTCTTCTTCGGTGTTTAAACTTAAAATTATTTTATTAAACAACGTCATATCATCGTATTTTCCAAATAAATTATCATTATTTGTTTCATCTGGTTTAGTTACTATTTCTTCGATAGGCTCAATCATGTTTTCATCCCCTTTTTCATCTTTTTCTTCTTTTATTTCATCAAGCAATATATTTAAATATTTATCACTTGCGACATCCATTAATTTTATTAAATCATCATCTAATTTTTCATTTAAAAAATTAACTAAATTACTAACGGCGTTTACCATTACTTTGTTTTCATTTATCCGTGGAATTATTCTTTTATTAACAAACGAGGTTATCTTTGAAATTATTAAACTAATATCCAAATCCTCGGTCATGTTAAGTTGGTTAGATGTTTTATTTTTGTTAAATTCATTAGTGTATTTATCCTTAATATCACCTTGTGATATATTTTTTGAAAAATAATCTTCAATAAATGAGTCATTAGTTATTTGAAGTGCTAAAGAATCAATAAATAATTTTCTTTTGATTTTCTTTATGATGTCATTTTTAATCAAATTACTTGCTTCGTTTCTTAAAAACTCTTCGGTTATTTCATCATCTATTTCACCAACTAAGCTAACCATTTCCTCGGCAAATTGATAAATTCTAGTATCTATTAAATCTTCTAGTTGCTTTAATATAACATCTTCGTTTAGCGTACTGCATTTTAATAAAACACTATTTTTTATTCTCTCAATTGTACCAATCACAACTAACCTCCTTTTTCCCCTTTTTTATGACGCATTTTATAGCTTCATATTATAACTAATAACATTCTAACACAAAAAAAGATAAATTTAAACAATAAATTTATCTTTTTTATTTTTTTTCTTAATTTTCGTTTCAAAAAACATATAATAAGCTGCGAAAAAAACAAGAGAAATCGCTGATATTATAAGGCCTTCTTTCATTAGGTAAGGATAATATACCATCTTTATTTTATGAGTACCTTTTTTTAAATTACAAGTTAAAAATGAATTGATATCTTTTGTTTTTACTTTTTTACCATCCACGTACACGCTCCAACCTTTATCATATGCAATGGTTGTAAATAATATTTCATCATCTTTTGCATTTATTTTTCCATAAATATATGTATCACTATATTTTTCTACTTTTAATGTCTCATCATTTATTGCGTTATAAAACTTATTAAACGCATCTTCATTAATCGTGTAAGCTCCAAATAATAAGTTGTTATTAGCGTTATCATTAAAATTAATTTTAACGTTTACGTAATCAGAATTTATTTTACCAGCATCAAAAACGTAATATTCATCAGATGTTAAAGTATAATAACTTCCTTCTATTTCAAAACTACTAACACCATCTGATCCAATGTATAAATAAATGTTATCATGCTTTTTGTTATCCAAAACAAGTGTTAATTCACCAGATGCATCATATATTTCATAATTTAAATTTAAATCAAATGCATCATCAGATACGTTTGTTATTTTAGCATTATCACCAACTTCTTTTATATCAACTTTTTCAAATATATCCTTTATTAAAGATGATTTTAAAACAAACTCGCTTTGATTAAGAAATGGATTATAATTAACAAGATGCCAATTTTTAATATCTTTATTAACGGCATAGGCAATCGATGTTGAATAATCATATCTTGAAATAACATTATTATCATTTGCGCCAATTACTTTGTAATAATCATTATTAACGTATTTACCCATTATGTATTTTATGTTAAACATCGTGTTATATATTGGAGTTTGGTACTCTTTATAATAAAAACTATTAATGTTATTACCCGCAAGTCCAAGCATTCTTTGCGTTTTAGACATACTTTCATATGCCATTGATGAAAAGGTAGATATACCATAATAATCATACCATGCCCCATCGTTTAATGTTAAATAATCCGTTTTTTCAATTCTATATAAACCATTATCTTCTTGTCTTGCCTTTTTAATTAAACTCATATAAGGCTTTTTATCCTGCATAAAATTTTTTATATCGTGATCTATGTCCCAGTTAACATCTATTGAATAAACGCACTCAAACAATATTAATAATGAAAATATTGCGTAAAGAAATTTTTTATTAACGCTTTTATTTTTATATAAAATAATAATAGCATAATATAAAATAAGTAAGCCAAGACATATTATTGCCTTTTTATCAGTCATGTTTTTAAAATCAAGTTTATTAGATAAAAGCGTAACTAAAATAGCAACTAAAAAGCATATTGATATTCTTATTATTGATACATCTTTTATTCTTAAAATAGAATAATAACCCAAAGATATAAGAACAAAAACATATATAAATGAATAACGCCATGGCAAATCATTTGGAACATGAAAAGCATGCCATATAAAATCAATGGTGTTTATGTTAAATGAAAAGAAGAAAAACAAAAGTGCTAAAATAGATAGAACTTTAAATTTTATGTTAATCTTTTTATTGATGAATAAAATAAGAATTAAAACCAAAGTAAGCATTCCAGGATATACGTTTGGAAGTGGTAAAATATCGCTTGAAAAAACGGTTCTTTTAACTCCGGTTAAATGGTTAAATACATAATTAGATATGGAAAAGTTCGTACTTAAAGATGGCATTACGTCTTTTGTTGCGGATATTGAGTTTAATGATGCATATAAAGGAAGAAGCAAAAAGGCTACTAACATACCTGCTAAAACGGATGAAAACAAAAATGTTGAGCATTTTTTTAGTATGTTTTTAATTTTAAAGTTACCCTTATAAATTAATAATCCAATAAAATAAACAACACTAAAAATGCATATCATATACCCAATAAAATAGTTAGCAAATAACATAACAGCAAGGCTTATAATATAAAGGCTTGCTTTATTTTCATTTATTATTTTGTTTATTCCAATCATTATAATTGGTAAAAATACCATTCCATCGAGCCACATTATGTTCCAGTAATAAGCGCAAAAATATCCAGAAAAACTATATAAGCATCCAAAAAACGCAATTAATATGCTGTTTTTTTTGAAGGTGTTTTTCAAATAACAAGACATACTTATTTGTGCTACTACCACTTTAAGTGCAATTATAACCGAAAAAGCCATTACGATGTTTTCTTTTTTAAAAAGTAAAAGCACCAAGTTAAATGGACTAGATAAATAATTTAAAAAATTTCTATAAAATGCAATTCCACCGGCAGTATTAAAAGAATATAAAAGAGATTCTCCTTGTTTTATGCGATCATACAATTCATTAAGTAACGGACCATACTGATGATAAAAATCAACATCAAGCATTGAGTTGTTACCAAATGGTGCTATTTTTTGTAGAGAATATATAACTATTATAATAATACTAGATAAAAGAAAACCCAGCATAATCCATTTATTATCATTTAAAAAAGCTTTTATTCTTTTTTTCATTATGATCACCATATAAATAATAACATAAAAAAAGAAAAGTAAGCAATCATTTTTAATTTCTACTCTAAAACATTTTTAATTTCAGCTGGATTTTCCTTTAAATACACACATAGCTTTTCATTATTATCAACCGTTGCAAGTAAAATATCTTTTGTATTATGTCCTTTAATTTTTAGTTGTTTTAAAAGCCATTTTTCGTCTTTATTAATTTTTTGTAAATTCTTAACCATTATTTTACCATCTATTATAACGTTTGACAAAAGGCCCTGTTTTGTTGGTTTTAAATTCATATCCTTAATAGTAACTGGATTATATTCATCCTTAAGTAAAAAACTAACCTTTCCATTTGCTTCCATAAGCGCATACTTAATTTGACTTATATCAAAATATCCTGCTATCCTAGTTGTTTCTAAAAAATCATTTATATCTAACTTTACTCTTTTTAAGTTCTTATATATAAACTTACCATCACTAATAATTAAAGTTGGACTACCGATAAAAAATCTTCTTATTAAAATACTTTTCATCGTTAAAATGGAAACTAAAGTTGCAATAAATCCAAAGATAATAACCGCAACTACCCCATTCATTATCTGAATATCAAGGTTCATTGATATTTCAGCGGCAAAATTACCAATTGAAATACTAATTACGTAATCAAATAAACTAAGCTCTGATACTTGTTTTTTACCAATTATCTTCGTTATGAAAAATAAAGTTACCAATGAAAATAAAGCCCTTGATGCAACGATTAATACCTCTTGCCAATTTGTGTTTAAAATATCAGAAATCACAATTATCACCATTTATATGATTAACAAAAAAAGTATATTTATTCAATGTTAGATGGACATTAAAGCCTTAATCTTGTTATAATATTGATATAAAGGAGCTTATTTATGATAAACGTTGGTGTAATAGCGGAATACAATCCATTTCATAATGGACACATTCATCATTTAAATGAAACTAAAAAAATGTTCCCAAATGCTAATTTAATTCTTATACTAATTGGAAATTTTACTCAGCGTGGCGATGTAAGTGTAATTAATAAATGGGATAAAACTAATTTAGCGTTAGAATATGGTTTTGATTTAGTGGTAGAACTTCCCTTTAACGTTGCAACTTCATCTGCTAGCATTTATGCTAAGGGAGCAATTGACATATTGAACATGTTAAATTGTAACTATTTAGTTTTTGGCTGTGAAACAAATGATGTTAAATTATTAGAAAATTTGGTTTATGCAACTAATAATAATTATGATTATGAAAACAAAATAAAAACATATTTAGATAAGGGATTTAATTATCCAAAAGCCTGCTCTTTAGCACTTAATGACATAACAAATGTAAAAATTGATAAACCAAATGACGTTTTAGCTTTGGAATACGTAAGAAGCATCATAAATTCTAATAGCAAGATAAAACCAGTAAGTATAAAAAGAACAAATAATTACCACGAAAAGATGGTACGTAATAAAATATCTAGTGCAACTTCAATTAGAAAAAACCTTGATAATACGAATTTAGTTAAACACTCCTTACCAAAAAAATCACTTGATTTAACAAAAAATATTTCACTAAATGATTATTTTAAATACATAAAGTACGAAATAATAACGTGTGATAAGTTAAACGAAATATTAGATGTTGATGAAGGAATTGAAAATAAATTAAAAAAAGAAATCATATCCGCGAAAACAACCGATGATTTAATATTAAAAATAAAATCAAAAAGATACTCGTATAATAGAATAAAAAGAATGCTACTTCATATTCTTACTAAAACACCAAAAAATTATGATGTTAATATTAAATACATAAGAGTGTTAGGATTTAGTAAAAAAGGTGCTAAAATCTTAAAAGAAATTAAAAATAGTGTAAAAGTTCCAATCATAACAAAATATAAAAAAGAATATAATGATCTGTTTTTAGACGATCTAAAAGCATCTAAATTATATTCTTTAATAGCAAACTATAATTATAAAGAAGAGTTTAAATCTAGTATTAAAAAGTAAGTTTTTAGTACTTTCTTGACTCTTCTTTTTGTTTTTGTTCTTCATCATAAAATCCACTTTTAAATGCGGTTTTTGATGCGTTTAAAAAGTAAGAATCAAACATATTTGATATATTTTTTAAATTATTAACTAATTCTTGTTTTGGCATCATTAACATTTTAGAAGCATCTTCTAAATTAAAGTTTGAAACGACTGATAACATACTTGAAATAATAGGATTAGAATTAATATAAAGCATGAAATTTTGATCTTGAAGCAAAAATTTATAAGCGTTACCTATTTTAAGTTTTAACATTTTATATGCGTTATTTAAAGCATTATCATTTAAATTACCCTTCTTACTTAAAGAATTTATTTTCTTTAATGCATCAGTTAAATTATCCTTTACATCTAAAGCATTACCTTTGGTTGCTAAAGCTATTTGAGTAATAGACATTTCTTTTCTATTTAATCCAAAATACATTGAAACTAATTCAATTTCCATTGGGCTTAATAAAGTAAGAGCCATATTAAACTGATCTTTTGTTATTTTATTGACGTTTAAAAACTTACTTAATTTATCGATTTCCTTATTATTACTATTCTTTTTTATATCATTAGCAATGTAATTTAAACTATCTTGCACGATTTTATTTATGCTTTCCCCACTTCTTTTATACTTTTCACTTAAATAAATTAAATCAGCTTCTTTAGTACTTATTCCAAAATAAGATTTAATAAGATTTTGTCTTCCAACTGATAATTTATTTAATAATTTTATAAAATCATCTTTAGATATTTTATTTTCTTTTAAATAATCAGATAAATTAATTTTTTGTATTTTTGATTCTTTTATTATATTTTTTGCTGCAGCATCTATTACGCTTTGAATCGTTGCAACGCTCTTATTATATCTTTTAGCAATTTCTTCTTTCGATAAAGCCTTTTCATACAATCCTAAATAACATGCTAAAACGTTTTTACTAAACGAATCTAATTGATCAATTCTTCTTAAAAATTCATCTTTTCCGTGTTCTTTTATAAATTCATCTATCAATGATGCAGCATCCTTACCTGATTTTTTTATAGTTTGTTTTTCCTTATTTTCTTCTTTTTTCTTATTTTCTTGTTTTTCTTCTTTTTCTTTTTCTTCTTTTTCCTTCTTATTAGTTTCATTTTCTTTTACTAGTTCTTCAATTACTTTTGGCGTTTCTTGTTTTTGACCCTTTTTTATTTCTTTTAAATTATTTTCTTTTTGCTGCTTTTTAGGTTTTTCAGTATTTTTAGTTAAACTTATGTTCATTTTATCGATTGATTTTTTTAACGTATTCGTAACATTTTCTTTAGTATATCCCATTATATCTGCTATTTGATCAATCGTTTTAGGTGCTAAATATAAACTCACAATTAATTTTTCAGTAGTAGTTAAAACTTTCTCATTTTTTAAAATACCTTTTTTAAGTAAAGACCTTAAATCATTGGTATCTTTTTGTTTTGGTTTTTCTTTTGCTTCCTTTTTATTTGTTTTATTATTTTCTGTTTTAACTTTTTTTTGTTCCAGCTTTTTATTTTCTTTATTTATTTTTTGCTTTTTTGATTCTTCTTTAGGTTTTTCTTTTGCTTCCTTTTTATTTTTAGTTTCCTTTTTTTCCTTACTTTTATTAGGATCTTTTGTTTTGTTTTCTTCATTTGCTGCTTTGGTTTTTTTATTTCGATATTCTTTATTTATTTTGATAATTAACGTTAAGTTATCAATTGCCCTTTTAAAATCTTTTTCTTTTTTTGGTCTTGTTTTTTTATCTAATTTTTCTCCAAAAACTTCTTTTATATACCTTTGTGAATTATAATCCATTTTAGATAGCATCTCGAAAATAAAAGCGTTAGTTATTGAATTATCATTACACATTAATCTTATATAATCAAAAAAAGTAAACTCTAAACTATCTTTATTTAATTCGTTTTTTATGATGTATGGAACATCATTATCTTCTCTTTTAAGAAGCATATAGCTGTATAATTTTATTAATATTTCGTTTATTAATGGGTCATCTTGATTTATTTCAAATATTTTATCACCCTTCATCCCGAAATATAAAATAAATGTTTTTTTATATGAGTAATCAAGGTTTTTAACAGCGTTTATGATTTCTTCATCTTCAAACGTATCTAAAAGATCATATAAACTTCCAAATTCCAAGCTCTTTTTTTCCTTTACTTTTTGATTTAACATATAGATATTAAAACTATTAATATCATCTTCATCATCTGGTGAAAAATAAGGATTATATCGAACGTAATCATTATAATAATTAATTATTTCATCTTTATTAAATAATCTTAAAATAACATTATCTTTTAAATTTATCATATCGTTATTTTGATTTATAACGCTAAAAGCTATTTTTAAATCATCTATTTCATAATCATTTAAAAAAACACTTGTTTGTTTAAATATATCAATATCATCGCCAAACGTTTTTACTAATACGTTATAATTTTTAATTGATGTAAAAAAAAGTGAAAAATAAAATTTAATTTTACTATCAAATTGTGGTAACTTAAATTCCTTATTTATTGTATTCATATTATATTAATTCCTTCTTTAAAAAAATCATATCATAAAAAAAACCAAAAAACTAGTCTTTTGGTTTAAAAATAAGGGTTAAAATAAATCCAAATACGATTGCTGCAACAATTCCCGTTGATGTTAAACTAAACATTCCCCCTAAAAGTCCTAACAAACCTGTTTCGTTTGCTTTATCTAATGCTCCATGAATTAAAGAATGACCAAAACTTGTAATTGGTACCAAAGTACCTGCGCCAAACCATTTAATAAATTTATCATATAATCCAAATGAGTCTAAAAATGCACCTGTAACAACAAAAATGCTAGTGACATGACCAGGGGTAAGTTTGGTATTATCAAGAATTAATTGTCCGATTAAACAAACAAATCCACAGAATAAAAACGAGTATAAAAATATCATTTTACCACCTCCAAGCAAACCGCATGAGAAATCGATGGTAAAGAAAGTTTTTGATTATTCATCGTAGGACTCATTAACGCTCCTGTTGCAACTAATAATACTTTTTTTAATTTTCCTTGCATCATTTTATTTATAATATCCGTATAAGTAACCAAAGCAAGACATGCTGGGCCACTACCACCTGCTTTTACCTGTGGTTGTTTTTTTCTTTGGTATATAATGCAAGCTGAATCTTCATGCTTATCTTTTAAATCAATGTCATATGCTTCTAGCATATATACATTTAATATTTCCTTTCCATAAACTCCCAAATCACCAGTTAATATTAAATCGTAATCATCTACCGTCGTGTTAGTATCTTTTAAATGCTCATAAATCGTTCTTGCTGCAGAAGGTGCCATAACCGATCCCATATCATATATATCAGTTACTCCCATATCAGTTGTTGTTCCAATCGTTGCGGATGTAACTTTAATTTTTTGTTTTTCATTTGTTAAAATGCAAGAAGCAGAACCAGTTACGGTAAAAGTTGATCTTTTTGGTTTAGGACAACCATATTCTACTGGGTTTCTATACTGTCTTTCCGCAGTCATATTATGTGATGATACATTACAAAGTACGTTTGAAATTTCTTTGTTTTGTAATAAACTTGATCCAATTATAATTTCTTCACACATTGATGCACAAGCATTATATACTCCTAAAAATGGTCTATTAAACTTAACTGATGCATATGCGTTTGGGGTAATTTGATTAAGTAAATCTGCTCCAATTACAACATCTATGTTTTCTAACTTAATTTTAGCCTTATTAAAAACAATATTAACCGCATCATTTATCATCTTAACTTCAGATTGTTCAAACGTTTTTTCTCCAGCATAATAATCATCATACGTTTTATCATAAAGCTTACCAAAATTCCCTTCTTTTTCATCTTTACCCGCAACGGTTGAAGTAGCTTTTAAATATACGTTGTTAAAATTAATCGTCATATTCTACCCTCCAAAAAATAAGTATCTTATAATTCCAAATACATAAGCAGATACTACTCCATATAATATTACACTACCTGTTAACTTAAAAGCATTAGCACCAATTCCAGTTACTAGTCCTTCCTTTTTATAATCAATCATACTAGATGTCATCGCATGAGCAAAACCAGTTATCGGAACAATAAGTCCTGCTTTTGCTTTAGAAACTAAATTATCAAAAAAACCAAGAGCCGTACAAAGCGATGCAATAAATATTAATATCACAATCATTATTGATGTTGCATCTTTGTGGGGCACATTAAAATTATTTTCTAAAACAAAGACAATTATTTGTCCGAGTAATCCGACTAAACCTCCTACAACAAACGCAATTATTCCATTCTTTAATTTATTTTCTTGTGGAACTATTTTACTAGTCATTTGTTTATAACTTTCTTTATCCATTTTAATCACCAATATTAATATGAAAAAAGTTTGGTAATTTATACCAAACTTTTTAATTAATTTAAAAAAAAGCATACATTTTTTGTGTACACTTTTATTTTTCAACTTCAAATTAATTTTTTATGGTACTAAAGACATTTTCGTCTTCATTTTAGATAATACTTTTTTTTCAAGTCTTGAAACATATACTTGATTAACTCCCATTATTTCAGCTACTTCACTTTGTGTTAAGTCTTTAAAATATCTATTTATCAGTAATTGTTTTTCATCATCACTTAAACATTTAAAAGCTTCTTTTAAATCTAGCATTTGTTCACTACTTATTTTTTCTTCTTTTGAAAAAACATCAAGCAAGGTAATGGTTTTCCCTTCTTGTTTTATTTCTTCATCCAAGCTTTTAGCACCTTTACACGCATCTAGTGCACTTATTATTTTTTCTATAGGAACACCAAGCATATTTGCAATATCATTTAGCGATGGATAATAACCTCTAACAGAAAAATGTTTATCCATATATTCATTTATTTTCCTGCCAAGTCTTGCTAAATCCTTACTTATTTTAACGCTTTTATTTTCCCTTACGTATTTATTTACTTCCCCTAAAACATACGAAAATGCATAAGTTGAAAATTTCACGTCTCTTGTTGGATCAAATTTTTTATAAGCATTTATTAATCCAATCATACCAACTTGATATAAATCTTCTTTATCACAATATCCGTGATATTTTGAACAAATGCCATACACCAAGTTACTGTTTTGTTTAATTATTTCGTCTAGTTCGTAAGTTATGTTTTGCAAACTATATCACAACCCTTTCAAAAACATTTAGTTCGTTTTCTAAATTAACAAGTGATTTTAATTCTTTGGTTTCGCCAGCGTATAAAAAAAACTCTCCTTCCTGCTTTTTCATTATTTTTTTAAGCATTTTAATTTCTTTTACACCATCACTTGTTATTTCATCTAAATTATAAGTGTTTAAAACCACGTATTTTATTCCAAGCTGAAGTATCACCTCCTTAACTTCTTCCTTAAAGGTTTTAATTGTTGTTTCATTTAATTTACCATAAAGCCTTACGAACAAAACACCTTTTCTAAATTCCATTAATACTTTTAGCAACTTTATTCCTCCTAGTAATTATCATTTAATCACTATTAAATAATAAAAAAAAGACTTTCGACACAAGCTTACAAAAATAAAAAAAAACACTTAAATTTGTGTTTCTTTTTCATTCTTTATCCTTTAAGAACATTAATATTTCACTTGATTTTCGGTACCCAAAAACAACGTCATAAACGAAATCTATAAATGGCATATCAATTTTCTTGTTTTTAATTAGATTATATATCGATTTTAACGTATAAACTCCTTCTACGGTATTATTTTTTAAATATTCATCTAACTTATCTTTTGTACTTTTTAAACCAAGTAATTTTCCATATGAATAATTACGAGACGATTTTGATGTGCAAGTTAAGATAACATCTCCAAATCCGGCATATGAAAGAATCGTTTTTTCATTACCACCTAATTTTCTAATTAGCTTTCTTGCATCGTTTAAACTTTCTGTTAAAAACATTGCTTTAGTTGATTCAGATACTCTCATACCATCTAGCATACCAGCGGTTAAAGCAATTACGTTTTTTAGTGTCCCGCAAAGTTCAACTCCGATGAAGTCATTAGTTACCCTTATTTTTAAAGTATCGTTTGATAAAGCTTCAACAACTATTTTTTTAGTTTTATTATTAGTGGTAGCAAGCGATAAACCAATTAATTCATCTTTAGCCATATCCTTGGCAAAAGAAGGTCCTGATATAGTACATAATTTGTTTGTTTTTAATTTTTCCTTTACTATGTTACTTGCAAAATCACACGTTGATTGTTCTATTCCCTTAGATGCAATTACAATGTGTTTTTGCTTTATATATGGCTTTATTTCATCACAAACACTTGGTATATATTTTGTCGCTACCGCTATAACAACGATATCACTTTCTGATACCGCTTTTTTTGAATCAGTTGTATAAGTAAAATCAGTTGGCATTTTAGTTTTTGGCAACGCTTTTTCGTTCATTTTCGTTTTTTTCAAAATATCTATTTCTTCTTTAACCGCGGACCATATTGTTATTTTATTATTGTTTTTATTAAATCTTAAAGCAAGCGCTAAAGCATATGCTCCCGCCCCTAATATTGTTACGTTCATATTTATCATCTCCGTTATTTATTATATCATTATGTAATTTTAAAATTACGATAACTCATTAAATATATACATTATTTTACTAAAATATTTATTCTTTTCTTATTTTTATTTCATCATTATTAGTTATTTCACCAATTAATACCGATTGATTTTCATCGTGTTTTGATGAATTCATTTTAACTTTATTTTCATCATAATTTGCATAGCAATACCTACATAAGTGAGGACACGTGTTATATTCTCCAATGTCAACCATACTTACGCATTTACACTTTTTAGATCTTGCCGTCCAAGTTTTAAACTTACTTTTACCAGTTAGTGTTGCTGCAATTTCTTTTGTAACACAATCTGATAC
>CANQHF010000011.1 GCA_947623685.1 uncultured Bacilli bacterium
AAAGGTTTTTAACTCCCACGTGCATAGCGCGTGGATTTTTGTTTGACTTCGTCAAACACCCTAAAAGGTTATTTAAACTTGAAGTCGCATTTTGCGACTTCAAAATTATATAATATTCTTGTTTAGTTAATTTAAAACAAAAATCTGGAGGAAATCTATTAACATTTCTTTTAACAGTTTCGTTTATTCTTTTTGTTTGAGTATTATATAATTTTGCTAAATCACTATCTAACATCACTTGTTTTTCTCTTACTTCATATATCAAATCTTTTATATTAACTTTTTCTTTTAGTTCTAACATTTATCTACCCTTTCTTTTAATACTTTTAAATATTCTTTATCATCTATTTTACTTATGCCAAATACTTTTAACCCTAAATCTTTTAATGATGCACCTATGTGATATAACTTATTTTTATCTATTATTATGAACCTATCATGGAAGATATTAGTATATCTTATTTCTAGTTTTGGATACTGGCTATTAAACTTTTCTACGTCTAATTTTGTTATATTACTTTTCTTACTTGTTATTATGTATACTATTACATTTATGTTTTTTTTAGTTAATATATCTAATGTTTTTTTATCTACGTAATTATCTATTATTATAATTTCTTTATCTGCTTTACTTATTATATCTACAAGTAAACTATAAGCATCATATATTTCTCCATTATAAAATAACTTACTTTTTAATTCTTCTTTTTTATCAAATTTATCAAATAATTCTTCTATTTTTATATCATGCTCTATTAACGTACTTTTTATATAATCTGTTTTATTTTCTATTGCTATTATTCTTTTAAATATATCCTTATTTTCATTTATAAACTTTCTCATTGATACAAACGTATCCATTATCTTTATCGTGGCAGAAGTAGCCTGTTTTGTTTTTAATATCGTTGCAAGCATATATATTCCTTGTTCTGTAAATACGGTAGGATTATGATATTTACCGCCCCTTTTTTCAGTTATATTTTTTTTGGTCAAAAGTTTTGACCGAAAAATATCAAGTTCAAATTCATCTAATCTAAAACAATATCTTTCCGGAAATTTATCTGGATTATTTTTTACCGCCTGATTAATCTCTTTAGTCCCATTCTTACACCCATATAAAACAGCTAAATCACTATCTAACATCACTTGTTTTTCTCTTACTTCATATATTAAATCTTTTATATTAACTTTTTCTTTTAACGCATCCAAATTAATCACCTCTCATACTTATATTTCTCCATAACTTTTAATTTTCCCCTTAAAAATTAAAAAAAATCAGAAATTTTAATTTCTGATTTTTTTAATTTAAATTTTATAATCCACCGGCTTCGCCAAAAGAATCTAACTCTGCTTCAGTTACTACAACATCCACTCTCATTCTTCTGCTACCACATACAAACAAAGCTTCACCTTGATTATATTTTTTAATACTTTCTTTTTCTTGCTCATTTAAATCTATAAGCATACTTAAGTCTTCAACCGCTTGTTTTTTTAATCCCATAACAAGATAATATGAAGCATTATCAAAGATTGCTTTTCCTTGGGTAATTACAGAAGGATCCGCAAAATCAGATGGTTGCTGAGTTATTACTATCGTACCACTATTATATTTACGAGCACGTCTTTGTATATTTGCAAGGAAATCCGCTCCAATATTATTTTTACTTGATAAAAGCATATGAGCTTCATCTACCATCATAACCGTGTTTATGGTTCTATCTAAACAATGACTCCATGCATATTTTAAAATATTAAAGAATAATGCGTTTCTAATGTTTTCATCAGCATTCATCAAATCCCTTATGTTAAATACAATAAATTTAGACTGTGGATGAATTGTAGTATGTCCATCAAAATAAAATTTTAACTCTTTTATTAAAGGTCTTATCTTTAACTCTAGTCTTTCTAATACATCTTTTTCATGAGTTGCTTGATCACCATATGCTTCTATTCTTCTAATTAAAGTTTCATAAAGATCAGAAAACGTTGGATATTGTTCTGAAGTTAAATGAGAAAAATCAGTCGTAAAAGAAATTCCGAAACGTTGATATGTAAGTTGTGCCATCTCACTAAACATAGTTAATACATCTTCAGTAATAGTAGGATCATAATACTTCATAAAAGCTTTTAAAAACTGTAATGTTTTAGTTAATACCGTATAACCTAATCCATCTTTTAATTCATCTTCATCAGCTTCTATAATAACCTCTAGCGGATTTATCATTCCAAATTCTCCGCCTTTTCCAAGATCTATAAAATCACCACGCATACGAGATGCCATTTCTTCTAGTTCTCCTTCTGGATCTATTGCAACTACTTTATATTCATTTCTTATATATGTTCTTAAAAGTAATTTAGCAGCAGTTGATTTACCAGAACCAGAAGTACCTAGAATAATCATATTAGCATTATTTCTATTATATTCTTTTCTTATTTGATATAAGAACTGGTTAAATAATACAACTCCACCAGAAAAGTCAGTTCCAAGAAGGCATGAAGGCCCTGGATCTT
The DNA here is from genome assembly GCA_947623685.1 of uncultured Bacilli bacterium. Lineage (GTDB taxonomy): Bacteria > Bacillota_I > Bacilli_A > RF39 > UBA660 > Aphodocola. Next base: position 2,512 of record CANQHF010000011.1, read on the forward strand.
TTAAACTATCAAAAATAAACGGATACATTGCTGCAATCGTAGGAGATGTTATTGGAGTACCTATTTGTTCTTCAATATCCTGTTTTGGAAAGATTGGAATAATTGATTTTAAAACCTTTTTCTGCTCAAATCTTAAAGGTATTGCTCTTAATTCCATTGATTCTAAATAATTTTTAACTTGTACTTTTCTTGTATCTAATTCTTCTTTGGTATTTGCCGTTATAACAACATGCATTTGAAAATCAAATATTTTAGATTGATTAGTTACAATCATTTGAATAAAATCATTTAAAGAATCAAAGTCTTGTCTTAATTGTTCTTGTGATGTTTTATCCCTTTCTTTTTCATATGCTTCCTTTAACTCTGCTAATTGTTTATTTAGCATCTTTGACATTATACTAAATGGTAAAGGAATGTGTTTAGCAACAACCTTAACACCGCCCATAGTAGATAAATCAGATAAAAAGCCGGGACTTATCCACCTAGGATATGAAACAACTGTTAAAATAGTACACCACTTATCACTAATAACAAAGTCGGCTGGATGAAATTCTAATCCTTTAGGAGCTAACTCCTTTTTTATATTAATATTTGCCATTATGCCATCACCGTCCCAAACTCAGTAGTAGTCCCACCATTTAAGAAGTTATCTAATATACTTCTTAAATCATCATTGGTAGCTTGTCCTGATGCAAGACCTGCATTTGCTAAACCGTTAATCATTAAACGAAGCTTTTTTTGAACCATATCAGGGGACTTATCTTTAAATAAAAAGTAAAATTCAACGTCAGTTACATCCTCATTAAAATCATTTGCTTTTTTCAAATCCTCATTAATTAACTTCCTAATAACAGGATCTTTAGCATTATTATATTGCATTTGCAATTGTGCTATATAAACAGATATATCAACTGGGCGATCAGCAATAACTAACCAAAATTCAAAATCAATCGTATTATAAAAATCCTTTAGTCTATCAATAACATTAAATTGATCATTTTCATCCATTATAAATATATTTTTAGGTGATATTTTAACTCCTGCTACTTTTTCACCATTATCAAGCTCAATCATATTATTAATAATAGCTTTAACAGGAACAAAACTTTCAGTTGTAACACCACTAGTCTTTGAATTCATCTTTGCAACACCATCCTCTCCACTTAAACTGTTGTCTTTCAACAAAGTAAAACCTATAAATATTTTGAAGCACACATAACATATTGTGATAATTAGGTATTGGTATTACCAAAAAGGCACATACCAAAACTGGAAGAAGTGTTAATATCGCCAAAAAAAGTGTTCCAGGCTTAATGATTAAAAACATTAAAAATGTCACTAAAGTACCACCAAGCGCTATGTATAAATCAATTGGCCTAAATATATTAAATATTAACTGACCTCTTTTGGTATTCGCCGCTATTAAATATTGATTCATAATTTATCCCCTTTCTATTTTTAATCTTCTTTTTCAGCTTGTTTTAATTCAGCTGGTTTTGCAGCTTCAAGTGAATTTTTAATTTTACCATTACGTTTTCCTTCTTGTTCAGTATTAATTAATTCCATTTCTTGAGACATATCTTGCTCTTTAAAGTGGAAACCATCATCTTTCTTCTCAAATTTACCAAATTTAGTCATATATTCACCATTAATTTCTACTACAGAATCATTATTCTTAATAACATCTTCTGGAATTGGATCTTTACTATAAAATTTACCATCTGTTCCAATTTCCAAAATAGGTTTTCCATGCTCATTTAAAAATGCATTTACAAAGTTCTCTTTAGCAACTTTAATTCTTCCTTCGTAATATCCAGAGGTCTCTTTCTTTGATTTTATTAAATCTTCAAAATTTTGAATTGCAGCAGTATATTTTGGATCCCTTTCTTTTGGAATTACTTCGTGAGTTTCTTCATCAATCTCAGCAACATAATTATTTTTATATGCTTGTAATTGTGAGTAAAGTTCTGCTAATTCTTGATCTGCTTTAGTTTTACCTTGTTCTGCACTAATATAATTAGACTGATTTAACACGTTATTTTCAAATGCTGCTGAATTATATAAAGCTTTTTCATATGAATTCCATCCATCCATCTGGGATTTTATGCTTTTTTCAGTAATTTCGGCATTTTTTAATTTCAATTGAGCTATTGCAATTTCCCTTACATCATTCGGAGCATGATTTAACACACCAGAATAGGCATTGTTTATTTGTTGTTCATTAAGTGGACAGGCAACTTTATCAAGCGATCCATCTGATTTTATATGTTGTCGAACATAATCTTCTCCATATATAGTAATTGCCTTTTGTATATCACTTGCATTTTTTCTTGCCCTTCCTAAAGAACTTGAATCAATTTTTGCAGCTTCATTAAGATCACTTACTTTTTGATTTAATGCATTAAGTTTTTGCTCTCTTCCAGTTTTATAGCTTGGATTTATTCTTTGAGCATTTTCGGCATATTTATCTTTAAGATTTGCAAACGCTCTTAAATCATTATTTGCCACGAAATCTGCTTGCACTTGAGCCCTAGCTGCTTTAGTTTTATCTTTAATAGCCCCGTTTTTTGCTTCATAATCAGCTCTTGCTTTCTTGCGATCTGATAAATGTAATACTTTTCCCGCATTAGGATGATTATTTCTCCATTCATTCCTTGCGGCTTTATTTGCTTCCCTTCTTGTAGCATAACTAGCATATGCTTTATTAGCAGCATTACCTAATCTTTTCTTACCATGATCTACAAGTTTATCCCTTTGTTTTTTTAATCCTTCACCGGCTTTAGTAGCAAGTCCACCAACCAAAGCAGCACTAGCAAGTTTCTTACCAATAGAAAGTCCCCCTAATCCTTCATCACCTTTAATTCCAATGATATCCATAATCCATTTAGGTGCTTTTTTAGCAAAAATAAGTAAACCAAATATTGCAATTACTTTGGCAAAACCACCTATTTGCCCATTCATATTACTAAATATATTAGATTGATTTATAACCATAATAAGCATAATCATTAATGCTAAAACGGCTATTTTAATAAACAAAGATGCATAACTTTTTCCAACTGCTGTTAACCAATTTTTAAATGGACCAGATTGAGTAGATTTTGGATCTACAAAAGTTGCAATAAATAATGGAGATAATATTTCTAATACTACTAATTCAAACATCCTAACAGCAAAATCTATTGCAAATGATAATATAATCCATGTAATAGCAACACCTGCAACAGTCGTTACTATAAGCATATAATTATATACATGGACTTCTACGCCATCTATTTTCTTACTTGTTCCTATAAGCCCATGTAATCCATTCGGGCTCATTTTTTCATTAACATACATATCGTTATAATTATCAACTGCTTTATGACAATTCGGCCAATCACATTCACCTTCTTTGCCATCTTTATCATCCGCATATATATATCCACCTTGCATTGTGCATGTTTTAGAATCGCTAGAATCCTTTACACAAGTTAATGGTATAAACCCGCAATTTCCTTCAACATCCGAAACAGCATTACCATTTTTATCTGTTACATTACCTAGTTCATCCATCTTACAGACAGCACCATTATTTACTAAATACTCATTATCAATAGTAATTAAAGAAGATAAAACTATGTTTTGCAATGCTTTACCAGCATTATATTCTCCATCTTTATACCCACCTATATTAGCTTTGTCTCCTAATATTAAAGAAAATATAACGTTTTTTCCGTTATTATTTTCTCCAATAATTTTACCTTGAAGTTCATATGCTTTTTCAAAAATAAATGGAGTTACGGCAAGAATTCCAATCATACCAACAACTCTAAAAAATATGTTACTAAGTCCTTTTCCTTTTTCCGTTAGCTTTTCAGGATCAATTATTGAATTTACTAATACCATTGCTAATCTAAAAAAAGCAACCACACTAAAAATTATATATAAACTTTGGACTATATTTTTTATTTGATCATGCTCTAAAATCCTAGCAGATGCTAATTCAATTACGATATTATATGCATTATCAAGAAGACTATAAGCAACTCCATCAAGTGTTATAAAAATTTCTCTTATACCTCCAACAAAATCTAGTAATATGCTCATACACTCATCTCCTTATATGCAAAAATCTATTCCAAACCATTCGAATATAAATCTTAACAATGCTGGTAATGCAAGTAAAATTATTGCTGGAATAGTTCTTTTAATAGTATTTGTACTAGATTTCTTTATTGCATCAGCATCACCTGATATCATTGCTTTAAAAAAGTCTATGCTAATCATAACTATTAATAATATTGGTACAAATATCATCACGTAAGGCCAATATTCATCAAATACTCCACCTATAGTATTACAAGCAAGGCTTGTCTCCCCATTTATTCCTTCTGAAACGGTTTTTGTACCACTTGCTTTTTTTGTTCCTGGAAGCAATTTATCCTCTTCTTCTGCTTTTTTACTAGAAACCACTTTTTCAGCATCATTACATCCAGTTCCATCTGGATTCACACAAGGTCCAGCTGCATGTTCTCTTGGAGGATCATTTTTTCTAGATGTATTAACCGGCATTTTTTCATTTTTTTCCTTGCTAAGACCTTTTTTTACAGACTGCTCAAGCCCAAGACTTCCTCCACCAGCCACATAACCATTATTAACTCCCGCAGAATACATCGCATACATATTAATTTTATGTAAGTGTCCTTTGTTAATTTTAAAAGTGACCTTAACAACTTCATCGGAATTTTTAGGTATAGTCAATTGTGACTCGCATACCTTTTTAGAAGAAGAATTCTTTGGCTCATGATAAAGAGAATATGTTATTTCGGTTAAATGACCGCCTGGGCCCGCATCAATCGTGTATGTAATAGTTGCAGCCCCATCAAACCACCATTTACCTTTATTGTTATTTTTTTGGGATTCTAAAGCCTTCTCATCCAAAGACATTTCTACTGTCATTTCGGAATCATGAAGTGTAGTAGTACCAGTTGCAATCTGTTGGTTCGTAATTGGATCAGTTTTATATGCTGTAGTTACGAAATCAGCATCTTGAGTCGATTTACCTGCATTAGATATTGAAACAGATCCATATTGATTTATATCACAATAAGGATATGTTTTTTCTGCTTCTACCCTTCCTATTCCAAAGCAAAAGCTTATTACAATGGTTAATATTATAATTAAAAATCTATTTTTTTTCATATTTACCTCTTAAATTTACACATACTCTATCATTATATATACATAATAACATTTTTAAAATAAAATTTAAAGCTTTTTAACAAAAAAAAATGACTCAACGTCATCTTTTTCTTGTTAATTATTAAATAATGTTGAGAAATTTTGATTTTTAGCATTATCCCAGCATTTTTTCCATCCATTACTAACGCCAATTAAGTTCAAAAGAACTGTTATAATAGTAGGAACTAAAAATACAATAATACCAGCGATAACTCTTTTGATAAGTCTTTGTTGGTTTTTCTTAATATCTTCTTCTTTACTTGCGATAACCGCTCTAAACAAATCAATAGCTCCAAGTAAAATTAATACGATTGGCACAACTATACATATAGCATTTATTACTAATCTTACTATTGCAATAACCTTTACAAGGTCAGATCCAGCTGTACATTGTTCAGCAACATTAGGGGTACCTGCTAAAAAATACAATGAATTATTTAAAAAATTTACCATTTTCTTCCTCCTTAATTTCTATAACTAAATATTAAACTATTTTATTTATTTTGTCAATTATATATACATATTTTACGGTTTATTTTACAATGAATGGATTATTTATTGTTCCACTACCTTTGGATATAATAGAATTACTTGTTATGTATATAACCGGATTTATAAAAAGATAATTACTTGAATCTGACCTAGAAATGGTTTTATCTAAATAAAATACACCATAAGTATTTCCTTCATAAATATTAATAATCCATGTAGAAATATTATCATTTTCTGCTAAATAATTATAATTAGCACACTCTTTACTATTTAAATTAGTACATTTCATATCTAAACTTGCGTTTTGATAGTCAGTAGCAGTAAGTAATCCAATCTTTTCATTTTCTTTTATGATTGCACATTCTTTATTCACATCAAACGCATCATTTTCATTATATTTACCAACACATAAGTTTTTAGGAACTATTTTTGCTTTACTTTCCGTTGTAAAGTTTTTTTCATAATAATCATTTAACGTTTTTCTAATAGCTGTATGTAAATAGCTTGTTGTTATACCTGCATTATATTCAGCTTCAGAGTTATAAGCTTCATCCCAAGGATATGATTCTTCGGTTTTTGTTGCCAAAACAAGTTTAATATCTCCTTCACCATCCATTTTAACTATTCTCCATAACTGATTATTAAATGATAAGTAATTTTTAACATCATCACCTTTATATACTAATTCATTATTAATAGTATAAACACCATTTCCATATTCATCCGTTTTAACGTTTTTTATAATGTCAGTTAAATATTTTGGCTCATAATTTCCTTTACATGTTAAAAATGGAACATATGAATACTCATTACCTACTTTAGTTACTTCAACATAACCAGAGCAAGTACTATTTTTATTTTTTGGATCATACACTTCAGCTAAAAGCTCTTCATCAACTAATGTCCCTATGTTTACTTTTACTACTCCATTATCTTGTTTAGGCAACTTATTTTTTCTTGTTTCATAATATTTTTTAGCGGCATTAACCATGTTTTCTTCAATTTTTTCATAACTATTACCAGATTTATTAGAACAAGAGCCTAATATTATTAATATTATGAAAATAATTAATGTTATTGCTAAAAAGTAATAAGATTTTTCTTTAATAAATTCTATTATTTTCTTCATAATGCACCTCTTCGCTATATAAATTATACATTATTTTAAGGCAAAAAGTAAACATTAATGTTTACTTTTTAAATTTCTATGTTTAATAAAAAATAAAAATGTATAATTTTTAATTGTATAAATTATAAATAAGTGATAAAATTAACGTAGGTGATTTAAAGTGAAAAAATTAATAAAAAGTTTTGTTATCATATTTGTTATAACATTAATTTTAACAGGTTGTGCTGGCAAGAAAAATAATATGGTTGAAATAAGTTTAAATGATTTCAAGGAAAAAATGGCAAATAAAGAAACGTTTGCTTTATACGTAGGTAATAAAGATTGCATTCATTGTGAAGCATATAGACCTATTTTAGAAAGCGTTATTGATGAGTATAACATTACTATATATCATTTAGATAATAGTAAATTAAGTGATGATGAATATAACGAATTTAAATCATATATTAGTATAACTGGTACACCTACAATAGCATTTATAACAGATGGGCAAGAAGAAACAACGTTAAATAGAATCGTTGGGGAAACTTCTAAAGAACAAACGATAGAAAGATTTAAAACTAATGGGTACATAAAATAAAGGCGCTTTTGTCTTTATTTTTATATTGTTGGAGATATTACGGAAATTGATAAAATAAGTCAAAAAATAAGTAATTGTGAAAGTTTAACAGTAGATGAAGTGTATTATTATTTAGAAGGCTAAATAAAAAGAAGAAAGTTAATTAATAACTTCTTCTTTTAATAAATAGTTAATAATATTAATATCTTTATTAGATATGTATTTGCATATTAACTTATTATTTTCTTTGCATATAATAATACCTTCTGTTTTATTATTAAAACTTTCTTTTACACATTTATCAATATAATTCATATAAAATTCTATTTGTCCAATATCTTTAGGCAATAGATTTCTTTTTTTTAATTCAATTACAACGTAACAATTAAGCTTAACGTTATATAAAAGAAGATCTATAAAATAGTTATTACTCCCAATTTTTATTTTGTATTCACTTGCAATAAACGCAAAACCAAAACCTAACTCTAAAAAGAAATGTTCTAGTTCTTTTAATATGTATTTTTTAAGTGCTTTTTCATTTATATTATTAGTATTATTGGCATTAATAATTATAGGGTTTTTAAGCATATCGGATAAAGTTGTTTTTTTACTATCATTTTCAGTAATTAGTTTTATATTGTTCTTATCTTTAATAGTAGATCTTTCAAATGATTTTGTTTTAATAGCATCCCTTAACTTTCTTACAGATAAGTTTTGATTAATTGATAAATTAATATAATAATTCATTTCGTTTGTATTTTTAATAGATAAAAGTTTATAGTAATGACTCCATGATAATTGTTGGGACGGTGTCCCAATTTTTTCAAACGTGATATATAATTTTCTCATTCTAGAAAGATTTGTATAATCATATCCCTTTCCATATTCCAAAACCAGTCTTTTAGACCATTTTTTTATTAAACCATCTCCGTACTTAGCCCTTTTTTCTCCGCCTTGAGCTTTTATAAGTAGTTTTCCTATTTCATAATAAGTTTTTAAAGTATCATTATTTTCCTTTATACTTCTTACTTTAGTATTAATTTCTTTTGTTTCTATTAGGTTTTTTATTTCGTTATAGTAATCCATAGTATTTTCTCCTTCAATATAATATTTCTCCGTTTTTTTGAAATTTCCTCTAAAAAATAAAAAAATGAAGAAATATTTTTATTTCTTCACCGCTCCAAATCTTCTATCTCTTTTATTAAAAGATTCAATTGCTTTATCTAGTTCTTTTTCATCAAAATCAGGCCATAAAACATCAGTAAAATAAAGTTCAGCATATGCCATTTGCCATAACATAAAATTACTAATTCTAAACTCACCACTCGTTCTAATTAATAAATCAATGGGTGGTAAATCATTAAACATACACTTGTTAAACTCTTCTTTAGTTATATCTTCAGCCTTTAATTTTTTACTTTCTACAAGATTAGCTATTTTTTTTGTTGCTTCAACGATTTCATCTTGTCCACCATAATTTAAACAAATATTAAAAATACCATTCTTATTGTCTTTCGTTTCTTCTGTCATTGTTTTCATTGCATCAAGTACTTTATCATTTAACTTCGTTTTTAAACCAGAAAAAACTACTTTTACTCCCTTTTGTTTTACTGCATCAAAATTCTTTTTAAACGCAGTAATAAAAAGATCCATTAAAAAATCAACTTCTTCTTTATCTCTTTTCCAGTTTTCGGTTGAAAAAGCAAAAACACTTAATACTTTTATTTTCTTATCATAAATATACTCTGATATTTTTTTTAACGTATCCGCACCCTTTTGGTGACCTTTAGTACGTTTTAAACCTCTTTTTTGTGCCCATCTTCCATTACCATCCATTATTATAGCAACGTGATTAGGTACTTCATAATTCATATTATTACCTCCAAACGACTAAATAAAGTATATCATATATTTAATAAATATCAAATATATGCTTAATTTATTCATGTAAATAATGTGTTTATATTATTATCAAAAAATTTAATATTTCATCTAATTTATTAGGAGAGATAAATTATGTGGTTTATATTTTTAATATTTTTCATAATATTTTTACCAGTATTTATTATTTTATTTATAATTTCTATACCTATTTTTATATTAATTTCTATTTTTAATATAATTTTTAATAGTTGTAACAATTGTAATTGTAATAATAAATGTAAAAGGTAAAGTTCTTAACTTTACCTTTTTATATACACAACTTTGAAATTAATTCTTTTATTATAATGTCATCTTCTATTTTGCTTATGCCAAATACTTTTAATCCTAAGTCTTTTAATGATGCACCTATATGATATAACTTATTTTTATCTATTATTATGAACCTATCATGAAAGACATTAGTATATCTTATTTCTAGTTTTGGATACTGGCTATTAAATTTTTCTATGTCTAATTTTGTTATATTACTTTTCTTACTTGTTATTATATATACTATTACATTTATGTTTTTTTTAGTTAATATATCTAATGTTTTTTTATCTACGTAATTATCTATTATTATAATTTCTTTATCTGCTTTACTTATTATATCTACAAGTAAACTATAAGCATCATATATTTCTCCATTATAAAATAACTTACTTTTTAATTCTTCTTTTTTATCAAATTTATCAAATAATTCTTCTATTTTTATATCATGCTCTATTAACGTACTTTTTATATAATCTGTTTTATTTTCTATTGCTATTATTCTTTTAAATATATCTTTATTTTCATTTATAAACTTTCTCATTGATACAAATGCATTCATTATGTTTACACTTACTCTTGCGGCATCTTTTGTTCTTAATACGCTTGATAACATTGCAACTCCTTGCTCTGTAAATGCATATGGTAAATATTTTTTATGTTTGCCGGTTTTGTTTTCATTTAAGGTTTCAATTTGAAACCTTAAACTATACTTTTCTTTTATTACTTCATATTCATCATGAGTTAACTGAAAATAAAAATTACTCGGAAATCTTTCCATATTTCTTTTTACTGCTAAATTAATCGTTTTTGTACCATTTTTACATCCATATAAAATAGCTAAATCACTATCTAACATCACTTGTTTTTCTCTTACTTCATATATCAAGTCTTTTATATTAACCTTTTCTTTTAACACATCCAAATTAATCACCTCTCATACTTATATTTCTCCATAACTTTTAATTTTCCCCTTTAAAAATTAAAAAATATGCATTTTTTTGCATATTTTTATCTAATCATATGAGTTTGTTCAAATATCCTATTTTCAACACACACTCTTTGGACAAGGCCTAAACATATAAGTAAATTTATCATAAATGAACCACCATATGAGTAAAAAGGAAGCGGAACACCAGTTAAAGGTATCAATCCTAATACCCCACCTAAATTAACTAATACGTGTAATGATATATATGTTGCAACCCCATAACAAATAATAGTACCTTGTAAATTATATGATTTTTTACCTATCATTAATATTCTCCATATTATTATAAAATAAATTAAAATTATAATAATACCAGTAATTAATCCCATTTCTTCAATTATAATTGCAAAAATAAAATCAGTATGAGCTTCTGGCAAATATAAATATTTTTGTTTGCTATTACCATATCCACTACCTAAAATACCGCCACTATTTATGGCTATGTATCCATTACATACTTGATAACCAGTTTCCTGTCTATATCTTGTACAAGGATCTTTATAATTAAATCTACTTTTTTGAGCATCACTAAATCCCTTACCAGATATTACCATGGCAAGTGCTAAAACAAGAATTGAAATAATCGTAAACAATATCATAATAAACTTTGTTTTTTTATCATACGGAACAATTAAAAATATAACAGCCGTAATACCCGCTAAAATCATCATCGTACCAAAATCTGGCTGTTTAAAGATCAAAGCCATATATATAACTGGCAACACGAATGGCAGCACCTTACTTACGTTACTTAAATTTTTTATTTTAATTAGCCTTTCAAAAACAAAAGCAAAGTAAATTATTAAAACGGTTTTAGCAAATTCACTAGGTTGAATTCCAAAGCCACCTATAAATAACCAACCCGTAATACCATTACTTACTTTACCACTAAACAAAACATACAAAAGTGCCCCTAACACTCCCAAAGCAGCTAAATATATTAAGGATTTCCATCTTTTAAGTGGTGTTTTTATTAAAATAAAAGCCGCGGTTAAACCAATTATAATAAATAATATTTGTCTTTTAAAGTAATAATAATTATCTGAAAACTTCATATAAGCCTTTAAACTTGATGCACTTCCAACCATCATAACACCAAAAATAAGTGATATTAAAGTTAAAACAAGAAGTGGTTTATCAACTTTATTTATTACCTTTCTCATATCTATCTCCTACTTATAAATATAATATCATATTTTTTTAGTTTTTTATATATAGGTATTTTATATAACACATATTTTACATTTAGAGTAAACTATAGTAGATAATCTTAAAGGAGGGATATTAATATGTATTATTATGGTTACCAAGGTGGCTATGGATATAACTCTCCATGCTGCGGCGGATATGCTTATCCAGCATACGGATACGGAAATAATAATCAAAATGGTTATGGTGCCGCTATAATATTAGTACTATTCATCTTGTTAGTTATAGTTATAGGAGCAAGATGGTTTGGAAATAACTAGGGAAGTTTTACTTTCCTTTTTTTTTGTGGTAGAATATCAAATAGTTTAAGCGATGGTGATGTTTTATGTTTAAAAATTTTAAAATATTAGATGAAAAGGATAAAAGACTAAGAAAGATAAGCAAAGATGTTGTATTTCCTATTTCTAAAGATAATAAAAAAACAATTGAAGATACAATGCAATATTTAAAATATAGTCAAATTGAAAAATATGCAAAAAAATATAATTTAAGAGCTGGCTGGGGAATGAGTGCAATTCAAATAGGAATAGATCAAAGATGGTTCGTTATAGTAGAAGAACAAGAAGATGGATCATTTAAAAACTATTTTTTTGCTAATCCTAAAATCATCAGTAATAGTGAAGAAAAAATATACGTTGAACAAGGTGAAGGTTGCTTAAGTGTTAATAGAAATGTAAAAGGAATAGTTCCAAGATATGCAAGAATAACAGTTGAAGCATACGATATGGAAGGAAAAAAATTCAATATGAGATTAAGAGAAGATTTAGCAGTTTGTGTTCAGCATGAAATAGATCACCTAAACGGAATATTATTTATTGACCGAATAGACAAAAAAAATCCATATAAAGATATGGATTTATACAGAGCCATTTAATTTAATGGTTCTTTTTTTATGTTTAATTATTTACCATCACCCGATATTATATTTATATCATTATATTACTAACCGTTTAAACATATCATATTTTTAGTTTTAAATATATAATAAAAAACTAAAGTAACTGATGTTTCTTAAAATCATATATATAAATAATAATATTATTATAAATATAATAACTTTAAAAGATGGAAATAATAATTTATTTTCTTTAACATAAATAAATATAGCATATATAAAATATATTATAAAAACTATAAGTAACATAAATACTAAAGGATTATATCTAAACGCTTTATAAAACTTGAATTTAAAAATAGATTTAAACATCCTAGTTGCCCCACAACCAGCACAATATATATTAAAATATTTTCTATAAAAGCATTTATAACCAATAAAATCTAAAAATTTTATACTTAAAAACAAGATCAAAAGTAAAAGTAAAGTAAAAAGTATAACATTAAATATTCTTTTTTTCATATAATCTAAAAAACTATGATCTAATCATAGTTTTAATAATAAGTTCCAACGGGTTGGTCATTAGCAATATATTCTGAAAATGAAGCAATAATTCCTAATGAATATAATAATATAAATACTAACAAAATTATTGCACTTATTATAATACCAGCAATGGCAAGTCCCTTACCTTCACCTTCAGATTTATTAGCGTTAACTAATCCTATTATAGAAAAAATTAGTCCTAAAAAAGAAGTACTTCCACAACATAATAACGAAACTAATGATAGCACGAAACCTGCGATGGCAAATCCATTATTCTTTTTAGGTTGCAATGCCGAAGGTTCAACGGAAACTTTTATTTCACTTTCTACTTTTTTTCCGCAGTTTTTACAAACCACACTATTTTCTTCTAATTCTTTTCCACATTCAGAACAAAATTTTGGCATATTATATCACATCCTTACAAAATAAGTATAACAATTTAATTTTTAACAGTCAATTTTAAACTGGCTTTTCTTCTTTAATATCTTCTAATTTTACACTAACTAATTTAGATACGCCTGATTCTTGCATCGTTATTCCATATAAAACATCAGCGTATTCCATCGTCTTTTTCTTATGGGTTATTACGATAAATTGAGTTTTGTTTTTAAATTCATTTAAAAACTTTCCAAAATTATCAACGTTCACTTCATCTAGTGCTGCTTCTACTTCATCTAATATGCAAAAAGGAACCGGTCTTGTTTCTAATATTGCAAACAAAAGGGCAATTGCGGTTAAGGTTTTTTCACCACCAGATAAAAGTGTTATATGTTGTAATTTCTTTCCTGGAGGCAATGCCTTTATTTCTATTCCAGTTGATAAAATATCATCGGGATTAGTTAATTTAAGTTCAGCACTTCCACCAGAAAAAAGCTTTTTAAACACATCCTTAAACTTTACTTGAATATTATCAAAGGTACTTACAAACTTTTCTTTCATAATACCATCTAGTTCCTTAATAATTTCTAATATGGTATCTTCTGCTTTTAATAAATCTTCCCTTTGTTTTTGTAAAAATTCGTATCTTTTAGATACCCTTTCATATTCTTCTATTGCGCCTAAGTTCACATCCCCTAAACGTTTTATCAAAGCCTTACATTTATCAACTATCTTTCTTGCTTCATCCTTATCCATTTCAAGAAAATAATTAGCCTTTGCTTTTTCAAAAGTCATTTGATAATCCTCAGTTAAAGTATTAAGTAAATTATCTAGCATAACATCAAATCTACTTATCTTAATTTCTAATTCCTTTAACATCTCACTTTTTTTATAAAACTCCTGATTACTAACTTTAGAATCATGTTCTATTTTTTCGATTTCATCACCTAAAGATAAGGATTCTTCTTTTAAAACCTTAGTCTTTAATTCCAAATCATTTTTTTGCTTTTCTTTTTCATAATACTCTTGTATTATTCTTTCTTCTTCACTACTTAAAGTGTTACTTTCTAAATTATTAAGATCATTTATCTCTTCTTTTATCTTTATTAATTCCGCATCTAAAGCATCTTTTCTTTTATTTTCATACTCTAAAGAAATTTCTAAATTTACTTTTTCCTTTGATAACTTATCCTTTTGTTCAAAAACATTTTTATACTTATCATCAATTTCGTTAATTTCCATTTCCAAAGATGCCCTTGTTTCAATCAAATTATTTAATAATTTATTATTATCTTCTAACTCATGTTTTTGAGTTATTATGCTAGATGAATTTTTAATGGTACCACCAGTTAATGATCCACCAACGTGTAAAAGTTCACCATCTTTAGTAACAATTTTATATTTATAATTTATCTTTCTGGCTATTTCATTTGCCTTATCTAAATCATCTACTATTATCGTTGTTCCTAATTGATTTTTAATTATACTATCATATGTTGATTCATACCTAACAAGTGATGATGCAATTCCTATAAAATCAGGTGATTCTCTTAAAATTCTATAAGTGTTATTATCTATTTCTTTTGGCTTAATTATATTAAGTGGGAAAAAAGTAGCCCTTCCAAATTTATTAACCTTAAGAAAATTAATGGCTTGCTTAGCGGTAAACTCATCATCCACAACAATGTAATTACTTGCTGCTCCTAAAGCCGTCGATATAGCTACAGAATATTCTTTATCGGTCTCAATTAAATTTCCAATGACACCATGAAGTCCTGCTAATTTTGGATTATCCAAAACGCTTTTAACCGCCATAGGTAAAAATGAATTGTTTTCAATTGAATTTTTAAGCATTTCTATTTTATATCTTGTTTCGTTTTCTAATCTATTTTGCTTAATTAACTCTTCTTCTTTTTCTTTTCTATTTGCCATAATAGAATCATATGTTTTTTGTACATCACTTAATTTTTCATTTGCTAAAGTAAGTTTTTTATTTATTATATTTATACTGTTCTTATAGCCAAATATCTCATTTTCTTTTCTTAAAATACTTTCTTTTAAATTCATTATGTTTTCTTGTACTTTAGATGATTTTAAATTATACTTTTGTCTTTCAACAACAAGATCTTTTTTACCAAGAAGACCTTGGGCATCAGCGCTTACTTTTGCAAGCTTTCCTTGAAGATTATATAACTCTTCATCCTTTTTTGTCTTTTCTAATTTTAATGCTTCTAGTTTGGATGAATCAACGTTAGTTGTTGCTTCTAATTTAGATATTTCATCTTTTAAAACTGATGCGTTTTTCTTACATAATTGATATTCCCCGTTTATTTGATTAACTTCGCTAACAATTAAAGACACTTCTATTTCATCTAACTTCTTTTTGTTTTCCAAATATTTTTTTGCATCAGAACTTTGCTGTTTTAAAGGCTCTAAATTAGTTTCAAGTTCTAAGATAATATCATTAATACGATTCATATTATCGTGGGTGCGATCTAACTTTCTTAAGGCTTCGTCCTTTCTTTTACGGTATTTTAAAGTGCCAGCCGCAGCCTCAAATATTATTCTTCTTTCTTCTGGTTTGTTAGATAAAATAGATGCTATGTCCCCTTGAGAAATTATGTTAAAAGACTCTTTGTTAACACCAGTATCAACAAGTAAATCTTGGATATCTTTAAGCCTTACTTTTTCATTATTTAAATAATATTCATTTTCTCCAGTTTTATATATGCATCTTTTAATTGATACTTCTGTATAATCAATTGGAAGATATTTATCAGTGTTATCAAAAACTAAAGTTACACTTGCCATTGATGATGCTTTTCTTGATTTACTTCCAGAAAAAATAACATCACTCATTAAATTATCCCCACGAAGTTGTTTTACTGATTGCTCTCCTAATACCCATCTAACAGCATCAACGATGTTACTTTTGCCACTACCATTAGGTCCTACAACTCCAGATATACCAGATGTTAAATCAATTACCATTTTTTCTGCAAAAGACTTAAATCCTACTATTCTAATTTCCTTTAAATACATTCTTATACACTCCTTGCTATAATTTAGCACACTTTTTTAAAGCGCTTTTAGCAGCAATTTGCTCCGCTTGCTTTTTTGATTTAGCCGTTCCGGTTCCTAAAACAATTCCTTCAACAATAACGTTAACGGTAAAAGTTCTATCATGGGCGGGACCTTCTTCCTTAACTAGTTCATACGTAACTGATTTTTTAGTCGTTTGAACCATTTCTTGTAAATTAGATTTATAATCCGTAAAAAAAATCTCTTCCTTTTCCTTAATAAAAGGAATTACAACTTCATAAACTATTTCTTTTGCTTTTTTATAACCTTGATCTAAATACACCGCTCCTAAAAAAGATTCAAACATATCAGCAAGCGTTGCTTTTCTATACCTTCCGCCAGATGACTCTTCTCCTTTTCCAACCTTAACATAACGTGGGAAATCAAGTAATAAAGAATACTCATATAAAGCGTTTTCACATACATACATTGATCTTATTTTAGTCATTTTTCCTTCTTCATAATTGGTTGTATTATAAAGATAATCACTCATTATTAAATCTAAAACCTTATCACCTAAAAACTCTAACCTTTGATAATCTTCGGTCAAGTTATGCTCATTACAATATGATGAATGTGAAAAAGCTGTATCATAAATTTTCATATTATTAGTTTTAATATTAAACCTATCTAGTAACTCCATATCTATCACCTATTAAATTATAACAAAAAAACTAGATTTAATCTAGTTTTATGATTACCATAAGATAATAACATATCACCAAATAGTGATTAATAAATTTTTTTTATTTATTTTTTTATTTATATTATTTCATTAATTCTATAAATTAACGTTATGATATACTTTTTGAACGTCTTCTATTTCATCTAGCATATTAATTAATTTATCAAAGTTTTCCTTATCTTCCCCGGTTAAAGTTACCATCTCATTAGGAAGCATCGTTACTTCATCAACTAAAAATTCACTATTAGGCTTAAAAGCCGTTATTGCATCTTTTATCTTATATAAATCAGCTGGATCACCATATATATTTACGTTTTTATCATCAGTTTCTATTTCTTTAACATCAACTTCACCCATTAAAAGTGCTTCTATTGCTTCATCTTCAGTCATATCCTTAACAATTACAACGGATAAATGTTCATACATATGAGAAACACATCCTGAAACGCCCATTTTTCCCTTCGACTTCGTAAAAGCATTTCTAACTAAACTTACCGTACGATTAACATTATCGGTTAAGCAATCCACCATAACGGTTGCACCACCCTGGGCAAATCCTTCATATCTTACACTTGTATAACTTTCATCTACCCCACTGTTTACCTTGTCAATTGCCCTTTTAATAACGTCCGCTGGAACTTGTTCTTTTTTAGCTTTTTCAATTAAATGTCTTAACGCTAAATTGCCATTAGGATCCGTTCCACCTTGCTTTGCAACACTATATATTTCTTTTGCATAACTCGAATATACTTTGGCTTTAGCAGCCCCAGTTTTTGCTTTACTAGCAGCTATATTAGGAAATCTTCCCATAATAATCTCCTCCTTAATTTATTATTAATATCTTTTACCCATCATTCTTCTTAAGCATTCTCTGTCTTGTTTAGCTATTTTCTCTAATCTTACTTTCCTTACGGCAATCATAGCATCCATTGCATTTGCATCTTGTGGTAGTGCTTTTCTATTATGAATTAGCCTTGTCATAACATCCGGACACTCTTCTGGCGAAATAATTCTATTGGGATCAAATCCATCAGAGTATCTATCTTCTTTACTTTTATTTTGCAATTCACTATCAATTTCAGTTTTTAATAGTTCTAATTCTTGTTTAGACATATTACTTAAATTCATATTAAACTCATCCCTTTAACACAACTATAATAACATATTAAAATACATTTGTAAAAATAATTGTTTAAAAATGCAAAATTAATCACATAAATATAATAAAGGTGATAAAATTGATTAAAATAATCGAAAAAGAGTTTTTAAATGATAATTTTATAATAAAACCATTTGCAGGTAACATTAACATAAATGATAAGATATATTTTTCAAAAAATGATACTTATTATTTTGGTAATTATGAAGAAAATAAAGTTGATTTAATAAAAAATAAAATTAGAAAAAATAAAAAAAGAATTATTAACGCAATTGAAAATGGCGTTAAATTTATAATTCATGGTAACAGCATAGAAATATTTAACAACAGCTTTAAAAAAGAAGACATAAATTTATTTACTGCTTATGATAAAAAAAGAATAATTAAGAAAAATAAATTAAAAATGATTAACAATTTAAAAACTGGCATTGATACGTTTAATTTTAGGTATAAAAACTTAACTTGCTTTAAATAAAAACTACGTCTTAAAGACGTAGCTTTAAGCAACCTTTAAAGATTTTAATACTAGTTAACTATAAAATTGAAGCCTATTTCTATAACTAAATATCTTTAAAGGAGAGTGACATTTTATCATCTATTTCTTTAATAACTTTTTAAATTTTACTTGTTTTTATTTCCGTGTTATTTCGGTATTGCTCAACGTTTTCTGGAGTTATTTCAAATCCATTCATATATATCGTATATGTTAATGGTTCTGGAATAATTAATCCTTCTGCACTAGTTAAGCTGCCTAAATCTAAATCCCCACCTATGCTTTGTGGTAATACTAACCCTTCTGCACTTGTTAAGCCACTTAAATTTAAATCCTTACCTATATTCTGTGGTAACTTTAATCCTTCAGCACTGGTTAAGCTGTCTAAATATAAAGAGCCTCCTATACTTTGTGGTAACTCTAATCCTTCGGTGCTTGTTAAGCCGCTTAAATCTAAATATCCACCTATACTTTGTGGTAATACTAATCCTTCGGCATTAGTTAAGCTGCTTAAATATAAACAGCCTCTTACACTTTGTGGTAATACCAATCCTTTGGCGCTTGTTAAGCCGCTTAAATCTAAACATCCACCTACACTTTGTGGTAATACTAATCCTTTGGCATTAGTTAAGTTGTTTAAATATAAACCACCACCAATTCTTTGTGGAAATTCTAATCCTTCGGCATTAGTTAAGCTGCTTAAATATAAAGTGTCTCCTATACTTTGTGGTAATACTAATCCTTTGGCACTGGTTAAGCTGCTTAAATATAAATCACCACCTACACTTTGTGGTAATACTAATCCTTCAGCACTGGTTAAGTATCTTAAATCTAAATCACCGTCATAATAAATAGTATCTTCATTTATTTCATCTTGGTTTAATGCTATTTGTCTTTCTTCACAATTAAAAACGTTTGCCAAATCTTTTCTTTTATTATTTCTTTCGTTTTTAATTTCTTCAATTCTTGGGTCTTCATCATATCCAAACCCTTTTATTTTGTTATTTATCTCATATAAAAACGTTAATTCCTCTTTTGTTAATTCTTCTTTATTTTTATTCTTTTTATATATTTTGGTTAACTTTCTCATGTCATTAACTTTTTTATAATATTCTTCTTTATCCGGAAAATCTTTAATCTTTTCTTCTACTACCTCTTCCATTTCAGATTCAATATTTTGATTCTCGGCAATTCCCCTTATTTCACCTATTTTATTTCCTTCCATTCTTATCGCAATTCTTGGCACTTTATACTCATCTTTTTCATCTAAAGTATAATATACATAAAAATCTCCATTGGATAATTGTTTTTTTGCGGTATTTTCTCCTGCCGTACACCATCCAGTATTATACCCTTGTAATGAATTTACCAAGGGCATATGATTACTTCTCTTTTCATACTTTACCCATTTACCTATGTTTCTTTTTATTATATTTTTATTATTACTTAGTACCTTTATTAATATGTATGTATATATTTTAGGAAATGAGCCTGTTTTTACCAATGCTTCTAAATCTTTATCGTCTATTTCTTCTTTGTTCATTGCTTTTATTATCATATCTATTGATTTAGATAATGCTTCTCTATTTAAATCACAAAATGGACTTACAGTATGTTCACTTCTTTTATAAAATACTTGTTTTTCTTTATCGTATTTTCCTATTTTTAGCATTCCTTGAAAAGCCCAGTATTTTGTCCAAAATGGATATACTTTCGCATCGTCACTTAAAAAATAATCCAACCAATTATCAATACTTTTCTTTTGGTTTTCTATTACTTCTTTTTCTAGTTCTTTTTTCATTTCATTTGTTATTTCTATATGCCCAAAGCCTCTTTCAAGAGCCATTTCTTTTTGTTTTTCATAATAACTTTTTGGTATGTTTTCTTTTTTTTATAACGTACTTTTCATAATAACATTTTTTTAAGTATTCTATATGTTTTGATTTTTCTTTTATTTTATTATGAGTATCTTCTAACTTTCCTAAATACTTTTTAATATTATTAAACTTATCATATTCATTTCCTTTTGCATGATGAAGCACCTGCTTATCCTTATATAAGTCTTTATATAGTCTATCTATTAATCTTATATATTCTTTTTCTATATTCATATAACTTACCTTCCTACTTTAGATTATAACATTTTTCATACTTTATTGTATATAAAAGAAGACAAAGCAAACTACTTTGTCATACTTATTTTGAATGGAGAATTAAAGTTAGGATCCTTACTTTCTTTATAATCAAATAACATCGTTAATGAAAAATAAATAATAAGAAGTAAAATAACTATTTCAATTACATTTATTATGTTTCTTAAGATAGGATTAATACGTTTTTTATCACTAATTAATTTTGTTCCGCAGTAAGAACAAAATCTTGAATACGAATCAACTTCATTTCCGCAGTTAAAGCAGTACTTACCCTTTTTCAACATCTTATCTTCAGCTTTAGTCTCATTTATAACGTTATTTTGTAAATTTTCTTTTGGAATATTAATATTCATAGTATCATAAAAAGGAATTTTATTATCATCTAAAGCGTTATAATCACTAACAACATTTTCATTTTTTACTATTTCAAGTGGTTCACACGCATCACTTTGTACTGGAATGCTGGTAACTTGTTTTTGTTCGGTAACTTTCTTACTTTCCAAAATAGATAAAAATCTTATTAGAAAATAAACTACAAAACCAATAATTGATATAAATAAATATATTTTTAAAGTAGAAAGAATCTGAAGTAAAGTTGCTGAATTATTTATTACCCTAAATTGTATTACATTAAATATGTATATAAGTGCAGAACTAATACCAACTCCAAGTGGTATGAACGTAAGTATTCTCTTCATCTAAATTCCTCCCTATAAAATCTTTTTAAATGCTTTTATTATAATCATTTTATAAAAAAAAGCAAGTATGCCTTATATATTTCAAATTTAAATTTAATTTTAATTTTAAGAGTTATCTTTTTATAAAAATAACTCTTAAAAAATAAAGTATAAAAATCTTCATAATAAGACAATTGTTTATTATTTATTACTTTTTTCCTTTACTACATATCCAGGTATTCCAACCACGGTTTGACCTTTTTTTACATCTTTTAACACAACCGCGTTAGCACCTATTTTAGCGTTTTCTTCTATCGTTATGTTTCCAAGTATTTTAGCACCGCTTCCTATAAACACACCATCTTTTATTGTAGGATGTCTTTTTTTAGTTTTTTCTTTTCCCGTTGCTCCTAAAGTTACCCCGTGAAACATTATAACGTTATCTCCTATTATGGCGGTTTCACCTATTACAACACCGGTGCCATGATCGATAAATAAACCTTTGCCAATTGTTGCTCCTGGATGTATTTCAATACCCGTTCTTCTTTTAGAAAACTCAGTTATTAACTTTGCAATAAAATACATTTTATGATTATAAAAAAATTTAGCTATTTTATGATATATTTGAGCTTTAAAGGAAGGATACAAAAAAACTTCTAGCGTGCTTTTTATGGCTGGGTCATTTTTCTTTATCGCATATATTTGTTCTTTAATAAAAGCTAACATAAACATCACCAGTTTATAATATGAAAAATTTATGTTATAGAATGTACTTTATGATTAATTAAAAAAAAGTAACTTTTTGTTACCTTTTTATTTAATATGTTTTAACTCTCCCATTCGTGATGTTGGAATAAAACCTGGTTCTGTATTTATAACATCAGGAATTCTATTTACTATGGTCGCGCAAGTAAGTTCAACCGTTGCTGGTTTTTCAATTACAAGCGTTGTATCTGGTTCTGCATAAATGGTCCACTCGTTTCTATCAAACTCATCTTTATTGTATACTTTTCCGATGCACTCTGTTTCAAGTGTTATACCTTCTTTAGTTTCAGTTGTAACAACCGCACTCATACCGGTTGCCATTCCCTTTTTAACGGTCATATTCAAAGTACTAGATTCAATGTCATAATCATTAAACTGTGGCACACACTTTTGAGTTTGACTAGTAACGGTTAATCCAAGTTTATCACAAAGCCAGCCATTTACGTTCCACATATAAGAAGGTGCATAATCTCCACTTTCTATTATTTTATTTCTTTCTTCCGTACTTATTTCATCCGCTGATGCTATTTTATTTTCAAATTCTTCCTTTGTCAAACCAGCACCATGTGCTTTGGCAAGGGCAATTCCGTAATCTTCAACGTTATACGAAGAACTACCCTTTATCTTGGTTACGTTGTGACTTGCACCAACTAAAGTAGTAATTAAATTACCCCAAAAGGCATCTTGATAACCACTACCTGTTATTGTACAATTATTTTCTTTTGCAATTTCATCAATTTTTTTAGTTAAATTAGGATTTGAATTCATCGGATAAAATGCTTCTTCACAAGTTGTTATAGCATTAACTCCGCATTTAGCACAAATCATAAGTGCATCAGATACATCCTTAAGTAAACTCATTGTTGTAACAATTACGCAGTCTGGTTTTAATTCGCTTAGTAACTTTTGTGCATCTTTAGCATCACTTACTCTTACGCCTAAATTATCACCACCGATTATTTGTCCAACATCCTTTCCTATTATATCAGGGTTTATATCAACTGCCCCAACTATTTGACCACCATTTTCAATTACGTAGCGCATAGTGTAAACGCTCATTTTTCCGCATCCATATTGAAATATTTTAATACCGTTCATTTTAACCTACCTTTCTTATTTTATTATACAACTATTACGTTTAATAAAAAGATAGAATTTTGTTAAATGTAAAGTAAAATGTTATAATTATGGTGGTGATATTTATGAATGGAAACTTTAATTATTATGAACTTTTAGGAGTTAAAAACGATGCAACTAAAGAAGAAATAAAAGATGCATATAAAAAACAAATGAAAAAATGGCATCCAGACATAAATAAATCAAATGAAGCGGTAAATATTTCTTCTAGGCTAAACGAAGCTAAAGAAGTGTTATTAGATGATGAAAAAAGAAAAGATTATGATGATTATCTAAATAAGAAAATAAAAGAAAATTATAATAGATACACACAAATGAAAAAAAATTCTAAAGATTATGATGAAGCTGGATACGAAAGCGAAAAAGTAACCAAATGGCAATACTTAAAAGATTGGCTTAAATATTCCAAAGCATCAAACATAAATAAAGCATTTGCTTTTTTAGGTGTATTACTAGAAAGTTTGTTTTGCTTTATTATAAAATGCATACTAATAATAACTGCCTATGTATCATTTTATTTAAGTTATTTCATAAGATCATTATATAGCCTTGCATATCCAATTTTGGGAGTTCTTGCTATGTTATTTATTATAATGTGCTTAACTGATGGAGTAAAGCAAACAATAAAAAATAATCCTGGAAGTTTAACGGCAATTATCTTAATTATTGCAATATACGTTTTAAGTTATGTATTACCTTATTTTTCTAAAACATTACTTTCTCCAAAAACGTTTGATATTTTATATAATAAAATAGATATAGCGCTATTTAAACGTTGCGTTGGTTATAAAGATTAAGACTTGACCTATTAATTAATATAGTGTAAAATTAACTTTGTCAGACGGAGTGATACTCAAGAGGCTGAAGAGGCGCCCCTGCTAAGGGTGTAGGCTGGGTAACTGGCGCGAGGGTTCAAATCCCTCTCACTCCGCCATATAAAAAAACAAAAATTCCTTAATTGGAATTTTTATTTTTTTTATTAAACACTTTAACTTTTCCAGATGCCTCTAACTTTTCAAAATAAGATGATACGTTTTGCTTTTTTTCAGTGTCACAAGATACATATTCATAAAAAGAGAATATTAATCTTTCTTTTATTTTATCATTATTTTTTACTTGCAAAAGAAAATCATCCAAATTATTTTCCATCATTTTAATTATTTTTATGATACCCTTATTTAATTTAACATTATTATCATAAAGATATTTATTATATTCATAGAACTTTTTAGAAATATCATAAATTAAATCAAAAAACTCATTTTCATCATACAACTCAATATCTAGCAAATCAGCTTCTAGTTGGGATGTTGCAACATTAATCGCCGATTTTTTATCATCATATTCTAACAACAAATCATAATATATTTTAACTGCATCAGATAAATCGTATTTTCTACTAAACTCAATAACATCACTTAAATAATTATTTATTAAAAAATTATCATATGCGCCTTCTTTGTACAACGTATTTATAATACTTTTTTTCTCAATTATTGAGTGATTGTAAAAATAAATAGAACTAGAAATAGCGTATAATAAGTTAAAATCATCTTCCAATAAATACTGTTTATACTCATCCAAACTTTTTAATTCTTTAAAAAATTCATATTCTCCTATTAATTCTTCATCGTTTGGACATGAAAAGTAATCATAATATAACAGGCTAATATTATCCAAATATAATACTTTAACTACATCATCAAAAATATTACCATTTTTAACATAACCAAGTTTTGAAGAATAATAATCAACGTCTTCATCGTATATTACATCTAAATTTCCAAAAATCTCGTATAATTTTTTTCTTAATACGGAATTATAATTATAAACAACATTCCTGTTTTCATATTTTTTATACATTTGTTTATTATAAGTTTTTTTAACTTCACTTTTTTCAGAATCAGAAAGAAGCATAAACGATAAATAATCTCTTACAATTGGTTCTAATAAAACGCTATTATTAGCGGTATATAAAATTAAATTATTTATATCATTTTCTATCATTTGCATAATATCTAATGCATATTCATCTAACTTTTCATGTTTTGATAATAAGTACTTATTATATGCATAATATGATGAAAGCATATTATGCATAAATTCCTTATAGTTATCAATATCATTTTTTTCTAATTCTATTAAAAAATCAGTTACAAAACAAATGGTATCTTCTTTAGCTACGTTTTCATCTGTTCCATCTTGTTTAATTCTATTATATTCATCTACTATTACCAAAGGAGTATATTTATTACTATACTTAATGATATCGTTTATAAAAGCTGGTGCTATTTTAATTAGATTTGATGAATTATTTAAAAACCACATAATGGTTTTCTTTCTAACATAATAATCAGATGCCGAAAACAAAAAAACATCATCACATAACATCCTAAATATCTCTTTATTCATAGTGCACATTAACTCATCAATTGATTTAACGCTAGATAAAAAGCCAGTTGAACTTATAAGATTCTCATCATTAGGATATATTTCATATGCAAAATAATTAATTATATAAGAAGTTAAATACATAACACTAATATAATATTTATTATTACTAATACTACTATATAAATCATTAACTATTGAATTTATTTCTATCTCATCTTTATTTTCTTTTGCTACTTTTAATTTTTCAAAAACAAATCTTCTAAATACATCATTATAATTTACTACTTCCATTACTACAAAACACCCTTCTAATAATATTATATTACTATGCAAATCAATGTCAACTTAAATGAATAATATTAATTAATTTTGTTAATTATATATGTGAAAGGAGTTAACATGAAAAACAAAGAAAAGAAAAATAATAACAAAGCATTAAAAGAAAACAATAAAAAAAGTGAAAAAAACATGGAAAATGAAAAAGAATTCCAAGAACAAACACAAAAACAAGATGAACAAGAAAATGATAATATAACAAATGATAACATAGTTAATGAATAAAAGTGCCTATAATATAGACACTTTTATTAATGCAAATTAAAGACTTTTATCTTAATTTATTTTTCATACCCTTCGTTCCTTTAGTACCATCAAATCCTTCTAAAATATTTGATTCAAACGTAGTTGTTTTCTTTAACTTATTTTTAAAACGTTTAATTGCTATGTTAATCATATCATCTAATAATTCATCATATTTTTTATTTAAAGGAGTCCATAGATAAAATGATAAACTTCCAGGAATGGTATTAAGCTCATTAACATAATATTTTTTTGCTTTTTTATCATATAAATAATCTATTCTAACAACGCCTGATGCTCCTAAAACTCTAAATACTTTTTTAGAAGTTTCAGCTATTTCATTTGCTAATTTTTGTGGAATATCAGCTGGAATAACACGATCAGAAGAAACCATCCCTTTAGATGCAGACATTTTTTTTGCAGCACCTTTTTTAGATCCACTACCAATATACTTATCATTAAATGATAAAATCTCATCTTTTCCCATAACTTGCTCTATACTAGAAGTTTGCATATAACTATGTGATCCTAAAACACTACAATTTAACTCTGTCATATTATTTACTACTTCTTCTACTAAAATCTTATCATCATATTTAATCGCATCATTAATTGCATCTTTAAGTGACTCTTCATCTTTTGCAATTTTAATTCCAATACTACTTCCTTGTCTTGCTGGTTTAACAATTACAGGTAATCCTAATTTTTTTACATCTGCTAATATTTTAGTTTCATCTTCATAGTACTCATTATCATAAAACCATACGTATTTTGTAACTGCAACACCTTCGGCTTGCAATATTTGTTTTTGAAAAACCTTATCTTGGCCAACGGTGCATCCATATATATCACTTCCAGTGTAAGGTACTCCATAAGTTTCTAAAAGGCCTTGGATGTTACCATCTTCCATGTTATAACCATGAGTTGCAGGTATTACAATATCTACTTCTTTAATTATTTTTTTAAGTAAACCATTTTTATTTTGTAATACCAAAACACCATCTTTACTATAACAAATAACGTTCTTACAATAACGTTTTAAAAGTTCTGGTTCTTTATAAACATCCATTTCCTTTAATGGTTCTCCAGTATACATTTCGTTTTCCTTTGTTAAATACATTGGAATAACTTCATATTTATTAGGATCTAAATATCCCATTGCTTGAACTGCGGTTATTATACTAACTTCATGTTCAGTTGTTTTTCCTCCATATAAAACTCCAACTCTTATTTTCATCTTACATCAACTCCTATTCATTATATATATCTGGTAAATCATTTTCGATTAAACAGTACGCCTGTTTTCCGTTAGTTAAACTTCTAACCAAAGAAAACGCTTCATTTGTACTATTAACTACATATATATTTTTATCATTAAACTTAACTTCTTCTAATCCATCCTTAATTGGTTTAGTAATTCTTTTTCCAACTAGTAT
The DNA here is from genome assembly GCA_947623685.1 of uncultured Bacilli bacterium. Taxonomy (GTDB): domain Bacteria; phylum Bacillota_I; class Bacilli_A; order RF39; family UBA660; genus Aphodocola. The sequence goes on from CANQHF010000011.1 coordinate 30,626, forward strand.
TACAATATCTGCTGAATCTTTCATATAAGTTCCAAACTTTTTATTTAATTCATATGACTTATCTCCTAACTCAACCATCCCCGGGGTCATAACTATTCTAGGCTTAGGCATTTTCTTTAATACATCTAAAGCCATCTTAGATCCAACCGGATTTGAATTATAAGAATCATCAATATAAGTAATGTTACCTGCTTGTCTTAATTCTAACCTATGTTCAACACTTTTGACACCAAGCACCGCTTTTTTCATTTGATCAATCGTAAGATTAAACTCTTTTGCTAAAGCAAGCGATGCTAAAATATTATATATATTATTATATCCTAATAATTTAGTTGTAAACTGATATTTTTTTTCATCACCTTTAAACATAACATTAAAAGTAGTACCTTTATTAGAAGTTTTTATATCACTTGCTAAAATGTCAGCATCTTTATTATCAATTCCTATCCATATTATCTTACAATCATTTTTAAGTTTGTAGCTAACTTGCAAAGGATCATCTGCGTTTAAAACACCAATACCATCATGTGGTAAGTTTTCAATAAGTTCAAACTTACCTTTTCTAATGTTTTCTTGCGAACCAAATATCTCAATATGCGCCGTACCTATTTTAGTTAAAATACCGTATTTTGGTTTTACTAAATCACATAACTGTTTTATTTCCCCTACTTTATAAGCTCCCATTTCAGCAATTAAAATATCATCAAACTTATCTAAATAATTATTAACCGTCATAATTAAACCATATGGAGTATTAAAGTTTTTAGGACTAGCAAGAGCATTATACTTAACGTTTAAAATATCACTTAATATATTTTTACTACTTGTTTTTCCATAGCTTCCAGTAATACCTATAACCTTAAGATTACTCATTGAATTAAGCTTTTTAACGGCTTTATTTTTATATGATAAATAAACCATTTTTTCAACCGGCTTATTTATTATTATAGAAATCATAACAATAAAATTCAATAAAAAATCATATGCAATTAAAACCAAGTATTTAACATTATCATCTTTTACAAAATAAAGTAAAAAGCAAACTAATAAAAACATTATTAAATTAGTTACCATTAACCTTTTGACCCTAGGAGTTATCTTTAGTTTTATTTTAGTATCAACACCCTTATTTTCGTTCATTTTAATTAATAAACTAATTATACTAACAACAAAGAAATAAATATTTGTTATAAAATTAGTTTGTATATTAAATATAACTATAATTAAATAAGTAACTAAAATTATTAATTCACATTTAAAATGTGTTTTAAAAGCCTTTATGTCCTTAATTGTCCATTTTAAAAATCTATGATCATCATTATATAAATTTTGCTGTGCCATATGAATAGCTTTTATGAAATCATAAATAATTAAAACTATAAATGGTATTAAACTTAAATAAAACATTATTAACACTTCCTTACTTTATAAAATTTGATATTATGTTTATCGTTTGATTAAGTCTTTCTAAATATGCATAATGAGTACATCCTTCGTACAAGATAAGTCCGCAATCGTCTATTAATCTTTCATATTCTTTAGTATCTTCTTCTGGTACTTCGCTATCCATATCACCATAAATTAAAATTGTTGGTACTTTTATTTTTTTCGCGTCCTTGCTCATATCTTCATTAACCGTCTTAACTAATACTTGCTTCATAATTGGACTTGCTGCCTTATAATCACGAGAGCCTATATGATCTTTAGCCCAACCTTCTAAATTTTTAATTCCTGGTACCGTTTTCATAAACTTTAGAATCTTTGTTTTTAATCCTTTTTTATCATGACCTTTTAACGCAGGAGATAAAAGAATTACTTTTTTAACTTTGTTTCTTGATGCAAACTTAACTGATACCCTTCCGCCAAAGGAATGACCAATTAGGATTGGATTTTCAACTTTTAACTTTTTTAAAAGTTCTTCTACAATCCTTGTATAATCACCAACATCCATTACTTCTTTAGGTTCAGAACTTTTCCCAAAACCTGGAAAATCAATTACTATAATACGATAATCTTTTTTAAATGGCTCTCCTAAAACTTGCATCATCTGAATGTTTTGTCCCCATCCATGAAGTAGTACTAAAGCATCACCTTTTTTATTTCCAAAATCTAAATAATTGATATATAAACCATTTATAAACAAACTAATCACCTATTTCTATTATGGATAATTCTTCATTACATATTATAACATTTTTATAATATAAAATAAAACAAAATAAGTAATTTTACTCATTTTGTATCTTTAAATCTTTAATAAATCATTTATTATAACTTTTTAATCATTTAATTTATCGGTATATGCAAAGTTTAATAATTTTTACTTACTAAAATTTTCTAGTTTCTTTTCTTCAATGTATTCGTAATTTAATGCATTATTACTAGGTATTGACTCAATTATCCTAAACATTTCTTCTATATCAACAACATCGATCATACGATATTTACCGTCATTAGCCTTAAGTTTCAACTGGTGACAATTTGTCACCGTTTCATTCCCTTCATCTTTAAGGCGTTATTGTATTATTTGATAAAGGTTAATATTTAATTATAAATCACCTTTGTAAAAATATATCTTCATTGCGCTTTCAGAATATTTAGGTTTTGATACATCTATATCCATTACTTTCCCAATATAATAAATAACAAACTGTGAAGCGATCAATAAATCAAATTCAGCTAGAATTCCATCATAATTACTTTCTATTATAATAGTATTATTTCCTAGATATTTTAACAATTCTTGCTCATATTTTGTTGTTGATTTTTGTTTAAAATAAACTGAACACGTATTATTCAAATTTTCATAATTGATAAATCTTCCATGTGAAAAGTTCTTTTTCTCGTGAATTATACAATTAAATATACCAGATTCAATTAACTTGCTTTCTAAATCATAACACGCGCTATCAGTATAGTCACCACGAAATAAATTTAATACTTGATGCTCTTTTATTTTTTTTATAAAATTTTTGTTTATTATGTTTTCCATTTTCTTATTCCAATTATTAATTGATTCTTTAATAAAGCTGTCAATATTAATATTGTAATCATTTTTTTTAAAGTAATATTTTAAAAATATTGCTGCTGGAGCGACTGACCCCTCGAATGACAAAAATCCTCGTTCTTTTCCTTTATTAGATGAAGTACGGTAACTTAAAATGTTTTTCTTCAAAATTCCAGTTTTTAAAACAATGTTCTGTAATTCACCTTTAGTAACAATATATACATTTTTTTTATTTAAATCTTTGACACTCATGATAATATCATTCGTTGTGCCAGAGTATGAAAATAATACTACTTTATCTATGTTATTATTATTCCTATATAAAACATCTCTTGGATACATTGAGTATGTATTACATCCATACATTAAATTTGTAATCTTTGCAGCAAAATATGCTCCAGCATATGAGCCACCAGTTCCAATAAATAAACAATTATTATTTTCATTAAAAGCCATATCATCTATTTTTTTACTTGCAGTTGTATTAATTGCATTAATAATTCTTGTCTCAAGATTATTTATATTTATGTTACAACGCTTAATTTTTTTTCTTTCATTATATATAAAATTATCACAAGTGCATTCACCATCAGCTTGTTTAACCTTAAATAATGCATTAATATGTCCTCTTGCTCCCATTTTAGAAACAACTTTAGCTGTAAGTTTATTCGAATTTTCATACCATCTGTTAAATAGATTTGGATCATAAATAAAATTATTTTTTATACAATCTCTTAATATACTAGAAATAAATGCATCACCAGCACCAGTTGAATCTACAATATTTCCTTTGATTTTTAATTTGAAATTGTACTCTATTCCTTCTCTGGTAAAAATTGCACCATTTTTACCACGGGTAATAGTCATAAAATTTGGCTTTAATATATTATATAAATCTACATTATTATTTAAATTTAATCTCTTTATTAAATAATTTGATACTCGTTCATTAAAATTAATAATTTCAAATTTATTATTTAACTTATCTATTATTTCTTTATCAGATAGATTTTCTAATTCAAAATATTGTCCTAAATCAATAATTTTTTTATTAATTGTATTATCAATTATTATCTGATTTTTATCATTTAAATTATCAAATACTAAAACATCATCATCATTAATATTCTTTATAATACCATTTGTATCAATCAAACTGTTTTCATACCATTTTTTATTATTACAGAAAGGGCACCTTTTTTTTGAAGAAAATGATAATTTACCATCAATATCAAAATATGATACATGAAAACATCTAGTTCTTACATTATTCAAAATTACAATATTTTTTACATCAACATTTAATTTTTCAAGACTTTTAATTGCTATTTTGCCTTGCATATCATCTGCGCACACTCCAAATACTGCAGTATTAATATTCATTTTTGCTAAGTTAGCAACAATGTTGTGAGCTGTCATTCCGCCATTTATTCCAAGAAGTTTTCCGTTTTTATAATAATAATCTGTTACAAGATCACCTATACTTACTACTCTCATTTAGCAATACTCCTTTTATATTCTCCAACTTCACTTTGTTCATTATAATCGTGATTTTTTATTAAACACTCTACTATCTTTTTTCTATTCAAATCAAATACTCCTAGAGAGTCCATATAATCAATTTCTCCATTTTCTTTTTTCCAATTATTATCTTTCCAACTATATGGGCTACTAAAACATAATCCATATATGTAATTAAAGAATAAATTATAATCAACAGCTGATGGATTATCTAAAAACATTTGATCAATTCTATTAATGCTAGGATATCTAACAATACAAATGTTATTAACACCAATATTACAATCATATAATGAATTAATAGCAAGTTGTAACGTCTTTCCTGTTAAAACATTATCATCAAACAAGTCTACATTTGAATTTTCAAAAATTTCAGAATTCATTAATCCACCAAAATCTTTAATATTAAATTTTCTTAAATCCAAAAGTTGTTTATTTGTATATCCAGATACTTCCTTATTAAATTTTAGAAGTAATAATCTTTCAATTCTATTTTGATCAATTATTTTAGCTAATATTGGAAGCTCTATACCACCATAACTTAAACCACATGCATTTGTGAATTTATTATTATCACATTTTTCTTTATATAAAGATACCGCAATATAGTTTTCTGCAAAATTATCAATCTCTCTATATGCCCTATAATTTTTAGAATAATCATTTTCATTATTTTTATTTAACTCTTGTGTCAAGTTATTAAGCAATACTTCTTTAGAGCTACCTATTATTGTAAGAATACTTTCTTTATCAACAATATATTGATTTTCAAAACATATTCTGCTCATTAATCTTTCAATTTCCATAATAATGGTATACAATTTATTATTATTTTCACTGTTTAAAAAAATATCTAATAAAATATTTTTATCAAAATAGCTAGAAACCAAATAATGATTAATTAAGACCAATAAAATATTTCTACAATTATCTAAAATACCCAATAATAGTTTTTTATTAATCTGATTATTTAAGTTTTCAGTAGATAAAACCGCATTTATAGAGTCATCTAAAAATTTTGCATTGTTCTCATACCAATTTATCACATCTTTTTTTGAAGTAATATCTTTTCTATTGATACTTAATCTATTTGATATAAAATAGTAATAAGTCTTTGAGCCTCTAAGAAGATAATTATTATTGTCTCTTAATGAATACATTAACGCTTCATTATCTGTGGATAACCAAAAATCTTTTAAAGAGCTATTTTGTAAAAGTTCCATCTCATACATTGGAATAATTATACTGCCACTTTCTCTATCAAATAAATCATCAATTCCATTACAATTGTTAAAATTGCTACTTATCAAATTATTATATTTTTTTAAAAGTGTTTGTCTTCCCATTACTATATTACCTTCAACTCTAGCAAGATTATATTTATAAGTATCTTTATCTGCTTTTTCCAACGATGCAGTAGGTAATATCTTAGCACTTTTTAATAATTGTAATGTTGCCTCTACACCTTTTAATATATTTCCATCATCATCAAATATAGGAAAACAAGAATTACTAGACCCACTTGTTTTATCAACACTATAACCTTGACCACAGTTTAGCATTGCATAATCATTACCACGTGGATCTCCACAATCTCCAATTCTAATCATAGAATTTTTAGGAACACCAATTATTTTTTCTGCTCTCTCAATTGCTCGATCTTTAGTTGCAGTTCCTATCTGAATAACTGAATTATTTTTGTATATGCCTCTTGTTAAATGAATACCATTTAAACCATTGCTTATTATATATTTATCTATATTATCAAATATTGAATTAATTATTCCATCAGTATGAGTATTAAATACCATTCTTACGTTTAAAATTTGATTTGTTTTTAAGTCTTTAGAGTAAGTTATATCAAAATAATCACTACTATTTAATTTATTTTTAATTTCACTAATCACTTTATTTATTATTAATAGTTGATTCAATTCTTCTTCTGTTGTTATATAAACATTTTCCCCTAAAAATTCTTCTTGCGAAATTGCATTACTATAAAATAATCTTGCACCATCATTTGTCAAAACATATATCCTTTTCATATCACTATCAGTAATATTTTCACTAGTTTTTATTCTTAAATAAATATCACGCTTTAAATCTTCCAATCCAGTTTCTCCGCGACCTGTTATAAATACAACTGGAATTTTTTTTGCTAGCAATTCAATAATCATATTTATTACTCTATCATCAATGTTTTTAGAGTCTTTAGTAGTTAATGTTCCATCTATGTCAAAGCATACTGCATTATATTTTTGTTCTAATGATTTAAGATAATTCTCAAATAAAATGTTTCTTTCCATAATATCTACCTCTTTATCAAAAACTCTAAACTCCTAACTTTTTTATTAGTATCACTTTCAATTGTTGGATCAAAAATCAATCCTCTTCCACCATTTTCAATCCATTTTGTAATATTTTTTTTGGAATCATCAATTAGCAATTGATGATTTGGAACTATTACTTGATGTTTTTTTACACCAGGCGGAACGAAAATTACTGGACATAAAATTTTTAAATTTTCTCTCAAAACTTCCGTTTTTACTTTCATTTCTTGAAGTGTATGAATTTTTGTTAAAATTGCTATCTTTTTTTTTAAATTTTCGAGTTCTTTTATTATTTCAACGGAATTATTAATTGGCTTAGCTTCTTTTATAATATATTCCCATTCTTTTGGATGTGAATTTGTATATTCAAAGTATGTATCAAATTCATTTTCATTTTTGTGATCATGAAGTCCTAAATTATATTTTCGTTCTAGCATTCTCTCTTCAGAATCTAATATTACCCCATCAAAATCAATAAATGTATAATCAGTTGTCATAACTATATTCCCCCTCAAACACATTATATCATACATAATTGAAATATTTGGTCTTTTTTATTTTATATTAGTAATTCTTTTCAATTCAAAGTGTCTTATATCATTTCTTAATTCACAAAATGCTGTAACATAATAGCTATCTTTATATTTAAATAAATGAAGTGGGTGAATTATTCTTTTTGATTTTCCACCATCTATATCATTATAAATAATTTCTATTTTATCATTTTTATTTATCGCAGTTTCAATTAACTTTTCAATTTCACCAGGTGTATTTAAATTTATGTTTGAAATATATTTACTTTTTTCATCATAAATTGAATACATTTTTTTCGATTTATCTAAAAATTCTTTAAGTTTATCTAAATATTTAAAATCGCTATTTAATAGTAAATTATATATATTTTCTAATAATTGAATATCATATTTATTAATACTAGTATAATTCTTAATTTTATCTATCATAAAGTATCCACCATTTGGTCCTTTAAATGATTCAATTGCAATTCCATTAATACAAATTTCATTTTTATAATAACGTATCATTCTCTCGGTTACACCTATTTTTTTTGCCAAATCTTTTATTGTATATATGTTTCCTGTATTTAATAAATCTATCATATACATCATATTTGATAATTTACCCATAATATCACCTTGTATAATATAATTAGTTCTTTTTTAAAGGACTAACATATTATATCCTTTCTATTTATTTTTTTATAT
>CANQHF010000012.1 GCA_947623685.1 uncultured Bacilli bacterium
ACTATTTAAACAATAAAATTTTTAATCCTACATTTTAACTTTTTTATCAAAAATCCCCAAAACTCTTTACATTAACAGCACTAATTTGTGCTTTAGGATTGGACATATATGATATTAATATTTAAATTATAAATACAAATTATGTCTTGTCTTATTTAATCACTTATTAATTCTTTAATTTTAATACGTAATCTTTAAACTCCTTACCCCTAACTTCACATTCTTTATACTGATCCCATGATGCTGAGGCTGGAGATAATAAAACAACATCACCTTTTTTTGCAATCGTAGGAATTATTTTAAAACCATCTTTTAAATATTCATTTACATACGTTTTAATTCCTAGGCTTTTACCATATTCTTCAACTCTTTTTCTACACTGACCAATTGCGATTATGGCTTTAACGTTTTTCATATAAGGCGTAAGTTCATTAAAATCTTGATTTCTTTCTAACCCACCTAAAATAATTATGGTAGGTGCATTAAACGAAGATAAAGCTATTTGCGTACATTTAACGTTAGTTGCTTCAGTATCGTTATAATACCTTACATTATTTACTTCACCGCAAAACTCTAATCTATGTTCTACTCCTTTAAAACTACACACAACCTTTTTAATTATCTCATTCGATACGTTAAACTCCTTGGCAACTAAAGTAGCAGCCATTACGTTTTGAGCGTTATGTTCACCAACAATAATCATATCTTTAGTATCTAAAAGCATATTTTTTTTATAATAAATAATACCATTTTCTAAATAGCAATCAGCATTTTTATTACAGCATGAAAAATAATGTTTTTCTGATTTTATTGCTTTAGTTTGCGTTAAAACTTCTTGGTTATCTAAATTAAGAATTGCAATATCTTCTTTTGTTTGATTTTTAAATATCTTTGTTTTTACATCTTTATATTTTTGGTAGCTGTTATCAAAAAAGTCAACGTGAGCATGTGATAAATTAGTCATTACCGCAATATGTGGTTTAAACTCTTTTAAATTATTAAGTTGCTGACAAGAAGTTTCCATAACTATTACGTCACCTTTTTTTAACTTATCTAAAAAGCTACATAAAGGATAACCAATATTACCTGCTAAATGGCAACTAACACCAGCTGCTTTTAATATTTCATAAGTAAGCGTCGTTGTGGTTGTTTTTCCGTTAGTTCCAGTTATCGAAACCAAAGTAACATCCTTTGGTAAAAGCCTATAAGCCATTTCAACTTCATTTATTACTTCTATGTTAAGCTCACCTGCTTTTTTTACGTAATCATGATTAATTGGAACCCCAGGATTTTTGATTAAATAATCATAACTATCATCTAATAAATCAAGTGGATGAGAACCTAAAAAGAATTTTGCACCCATCTTCTTTAACTCATCAATTTTTTTAACATCCAACTTACTTTCATCTTTAGAATCATTTATTAATACTTCATTACCACGTTTTAATAAAAATTTAGCAGCTTCATAACCACTTCTTGCAAAACCAAGAATAAATATTTTTTTATTTTCAAACATAAGTAACACCTCAATATAAATTATACTATATTTATTCTTATTTGTTTAACGTTTTTATAAATTTATTTTGATTATTTAACACGTTTTTTACTACTACTTTATTAAATTTATCTTTAAAACTAAAATCAAACATCGCAAACATTTTATATATGTACTCATAATCACAACCAGTTGCAACATGAAAATTAAACGTATCATATCTTATTCCGTTTACATCATAAATATCACCATCAATCAAAGCAGCACAATGCATTTTATCATTTTGCATCATTAAAATAGCATTTGGGAAAAATCTTTTAAGAAGAATAAAATACTCAAAACAGTAGCCACTAGAAAAAGTTTTTATAGCAGAAGGAAACGACCTATAATCTCTATTTTTTTCATAATAACTTTCATAAGTTTCATTAATTATATTAATTACATTCATTATGTCCATAAAAAAATCACCATAAACATTATGATGATTTCTGATTAAATATTTTGCCAAATTTTGTATAATTTTTAATTATTTTAAAATTTCATATGAATCTTGATAGTGTGATGATAATTTCGAAATAGTATTTGTATCATAATATACCCTTACCATTATCTTTTTACCTTTTCTACTTGATTTAAATACAATTGTTGATGATACACTTACTTTTACTCCTTTATTTTTCTTTTATGTAGATAACTGATACTACCCTGTTATCTTCTATATTGATAATATTCCCCCAATACCAGTCAAGTTTTTTAGTTAGTTATCGAAAACAAATTGAAAAATCGTTTTAAAAAAATATGCTTTCTTTTGCATGTTTTATTACTTTAATTTATTATTTACGAATCCGTTGTACTATATGTCAAAGTTATGTCGCCAAATGTAACGTCAAAGTCTCCGTCGGCAACAGAAGCGTTAGTATCATAATAAATACCAATAGAAAAGGATTCAAAAGTTTCTTTTTCTAAAGGATGACCTGTTATATTATCTTGTGTAATATATTCACCATATGGTTTCGCACCACTATAATATATTCGAAGTAATATACCTTCACAAGCTTTATTAACTAAATCTTGTGATGTACCTTGTTTTGCAGTACATGTTTTTTTGCCAAACTCAATTTTCTTTAAATATGCTGTATATTTTCCTTGGTTAGTTACATAAAATCGCCATTCATCATATTCACTAGGATTTGTAAGTGTTGTTTTTATGCCTGTTATTTTTGGATGCAACGGATCATTATTATCTATTGTTGCATTAGTTCCATGCCCAACACCTAATGGTCTAATAGGATTAGTTTCAACAACCGTGTCTGAACTTGAAAACAATACCTTAAAGTCTGATGAATCTGGTGTTACTGTTGCAGTTGAATTAATATTTAGATTTTTAGAAAATGCTGAAAATCCTATTGATAATCCTATTACTCCAATAGTAAGTACCATGATTATTATTATTTTAGTGTTTTTATTATATCTTTTTCTTGTTCTTTTACTATTCATTTTTCCACCTTGTTTTAATTTCCTATGTTTATAATATCACTAACCCCCCCCCGGTCAAGTTTTTTAGAAAGCTGTGGAAAACAAATTGAAAAATCGCTTTTAAAAAAAACATACTTTCTTTTGTATGTTTTATTACTTAATTTATTATTTAGGAATCAGTTGTACTATACGTTAAAGTTATGTCTCCAAACTCAACATCAAAGTCTCCGTCGGCAAGTGGAGGATTATCAAAATTACGTAAATAACCTATCCATAAATAGATTCTTTCAGAAGAATTTTTTTCTAAAGGATGATTTGTTATATTATCTCTCGTATTTTCTAAAGCCTTGGTGTTTACCTGCTCACCTACAGTTATAAAAAGAGACGTCTTTTTACATACTTCATCAACTAAAATTTGTGATGTGCCTGGTTTTGCAGTACATGTTTTTTTGCCAAACTCAATTTTCTTTAAATATGCTGTATATTTTCCTTCATTTCTTACGTAAAAACTATAATCAGCAGATTGATCTGGTCCTGTAAATGTTGCTTTCATTCCAGTTATTTTTGGATGCAATGGATCTTTATTATCTATTATTGCATTAGTTCCTGTCCCATTATGACCTCCCGGCGTAATAGGATTAGTTTCAACAGCCGTTTCTGAACTTGAAAACAAAACTTTAAAATTAGATGGATCTGGTGTTACTGTTGCAGTTGAATTAATATCTAGATTTTTAGAAAATGCTGAAAATCCTATTGATAAGCCTATTACTCCAACAATAAGTACCATGATTATTAATATTTTAGAGTTTTTATTATATCTTTTTCTTGTTCTTTTACTATTCATTTTTCCACCTTTTTTTATTTACTATGTTTATAATATCACTAACCCCCCCCCGGTCAAGTTTTTGAAACAATTGTGGAAAACAAATTGAAAAATCGTTTTAAAAAAATTATAAAAAAAGATGCTTTAAGCATCTATTTTTCCATATCATACATTAAACCTTTATAATATTTCCATGCTAATACTTTAAATGTCATTTTATCAATTATTGATTCCGTTAGGTTACCATTTTCTATATCTTTTTTTACATCATTTATGGCATTTTCATAATCAGTTGCAATTATTAAATCGTTACCTGCTAAAATAGACCTTCTTATGGCATCTTTATCAGTTATAGCTTTCATATTTATATCATCAGTCATTATTATTCCGGTAAATGACAATTCGTTTCTTAAAACGTTATGAACACTTGCGGATAATGATGCTGGATTATCTTTGTCTAATGCAGGCACTATGTTATGACTTACTAACACTGCTTCTGCCTTAGCTTTTATTCCTGCTCGAAACGGTGGAATATCATCTTCAAATAATTTAGAATAAGTTCTATTATCAGTGGTTTTAGACTCGTGGGTATCAGCGTTATCTCCATAACCTGGAAAATGTTTTAAAACGTATGATACTTTTGAACCTTTAGATGCATTTATAACGGTTTTTGCATATTCACTTGTTATTTTAGTGTCTTCTTTTATGGTTCTATCATATATATAGCTTTCTGGATCAGTTGCAACATCAACTACTGGTGCTAAATTAACGTTTATTCCCAAATCTTCTAATATGTCCGTTTTATTTATCGTATCTTGTTTTATTAAATTCATACCACCTTCTTGATATAATTCCGATGGAGATTTAAAAGGAGATTTAACCAAATTAGGGTTACTACTTATTCTTATTACTTTTCCGCCTTCTTCATCTACCGCGATTAATAATGGTATTTTTGATGCTGCCTGGTAATTATCTATCATATTTATTACTTCTTGTTTTGTTTTATCCTTAAAATCTTTTTCATATAGTACATAACCACCAAATTTATATTTTTTTAAATCCTCGATTTGATTTTTATCTGGTAATCTAACTAAAAATATTTGGCCTATTTTTTCATCTAATGATAATGTTTTAAGTTTATTATATGCTAAATTATAAAAGTTACTAAATATATCATCATCATCAAATTGCGATAAAAAATCTTCATCATACAAACTAGTTGATAAAACATTTACGCTTTGTTTTTCCGTAGCTTTATTTAACTTTCCATCATAATTTATTTTTATATTATCCCCAACTTCATATAAATCGCCATATTTACCAACGAAAGTGTATATAATATTATCCTTATCCATAACTTTAATAGAATTACCAGAAACCTTTAAAACTGATGCCTTAATACTTGATGTTTTACTCCTCTTGGCAACGGGATTAACTAGCGTGGCAGTTAAGATGCAAACAAATATTATTGATAAACAAATCACTACTTTTTTATTCATTTTTTAATTCCTTTCACTTCATAGTAAATATTATGAGAAAAACTAAATTATATTAAATACTTTTTATGTTTTTATTTATAAATTCTTTATTATAATTTATATAATCATTTAAATATTTATAAAAGCACCATTTAAAATAACCATATACATCATCTTTTACTTGCATATGATTTAAATTTATTTTTTGTAATTCTTTATTAGTTAATATAAAATATTTATCAAGATATCTTTTTCCTTTTATATCATAAGCAAATCCATTAATATAAATATATATGTGTGAAATAGATGCGTAATTTTTATCCGCAACAACAAATTTTGCTTTCTTATATATACTTTTTAGAGTTCTTGCAAAATAAAAACAATATCCACTAGTAAATGTTTTATACATATTAAAATATAAAAAATCATCTTTACCATGATAATATTCTTGCGTTGTGTTATAAGCTTTTTTAATTAGCTCAATAACACCTTCTACATTTTCTTCTAAAAATTCATTTATCTGTTTATCTACGTAATGTCTCATATGTGTTTTCCTTTTTAATAAATATTGTACTAAAATGAAAAAAAGAAGTAAACTACTTCTTTATCTATTTTTTTCTTTTCCATCCATATAAGGTTGTAACGCTTTAGGTATTAAAACGCGTTAATCTTCCATTAAATTATTTTCTAAAAATGCTATTAACATTCTAGGTGGTGCGATAACGGTGTTTACCATTGACGTAATTTGCATGATTGTAAAAATATAGCATACAAGATAACATATAGAAAAACATACAAGATAATTGACTGTTTTGTTAGATGTATTGGAAGGTCAACCTGCTATGTCATCCAAAGAATTAATGAATAGATTAGGATTAAAATCAAGATTATCATTTAGCTTATCTATAAAATTTTTTATCGATTCATCTTCTAATGAATATTTAATGAAATCCAAATCCAAATCACGAGTAGCACGGCGCAAGTCATTTGAAATGTTATGCATAACAACTCCGCCCTTTATTGTTATATTTTTATTAAATTTACTTTTAGAAATTGCTAGTAATATTATATCTTGAGCAACTTTTGCTGTAGCATCAATTTCTTCATATCCTATTTCTTCATACTTTTGGATAAGATTATATAAATTCATTAAAAGACCTCCTTTTTAATAATGTCAAAAATATGATCTTCTAAACTGTAATTTTCTAAATATTGTTCTATTTTCCAATTTTTCAATTCATCAACAATATTTCTATAATTTAAAATAATTTCCTTATAATAATCAAAAGAAATATTACTTTTATTTTTTATAAGCTCTATTAACATTTTTTCTTTATCATAAATATTGATATAAACTCCTTCAAAAACTAATTGTTCTTTTCCTAAATCAAATAATTTATCACTAACTAAAACTTGTTTTATTCTTTTATCTTTTATTCTAACAGCATTTCTTTTTGTCGCTAAATATATTTTATCTGGTATTACATCAGTTAAATTATGATAATAATATGCAGATTCTCCCGTAATTATTGCATTAGGATATTTTTTGGTAATAATATCTAAATAATGTACATCTTTACTTGTAGAATATATACCTTTTTCTATTTTAAATATTTTTTTCTGTTTTACAGCTTTTTCTATTTGGTAATTTGATTTATACTCGTTTAATAGTTCCTTATGTGTATATAGCATTTTCATCACCTAATATAATTTTAAACTAAATGCTCGCATTAGTCAATGGTTATGTGAGTATTTAGTTTAATTTTTTATATTTTAATTTCTAGCATATACCTTTTTATCAATAATTAAACTGCAAAAATATCCTTGAAAATTAAAAGTTGGATAAGAAAAACTTTTTATATTTGCATTTTTTTTGATGAACTAAAAAAAGAAGTGTGTACAAATACTTCTAATAAAAAGTTAATCATTCTACTTCTTTTCTAATTTTTCTTTTCCACCCATATAAGGTTGTAACGCTTTAGGTATTAAAACGCTTCCATCTTCCATTAAATTATTTTCTAAAAATGCTATTAACATTCTAGGTGGTGCGATAACGGTGTTATTTAAAGTATGAGCATACTCTTTAGTTCCATCTTCTTTTTTGTATCTAATTGCAAGTCTTCTTGCTTGTGCATCAGTTAAATTAGAACATGAACATACCTCGAAATATTTTTGTTGTCTTGGGCTCCACGCTTCAATATCACAAGAACGATATTTTAAATCTGCTAAATCACCAGAACAACAAACAAGTTTTCTTACTGGTATGTTTAAACTTCTAAATAACTCTACCGAATAATTCCACATTTTATCATACCAAGCATCACTATCTTCTTTTTTACAAATAACTACCATCTCTTGTTTTTCAAACTGATGAATTCTATATACTCCTCTTTCTTCTATTCCGTGAGAACCTACTTCTTTTCTAAAGCATGGTGAGTATGATGTCATGGTTATTGGAAGATCACTTTCCTTTAGCAATTGATCTTTAAATTTGGCTATCATAGAATGCTCTGATGTTCCTATTAAATATAAATCTTCACCTTCTATTTTGTACATCATATTTTCTTTTTCTTCAAAAGACATAACTCCATCTACCGCATCAGAATGAATCATGTATGGTGGAATGCAATAAGTAAAACCTTTATCTATCATAAAATCTCTAGCATAAGCTAGTACCGCTGAATGAAGTCTTGCAATATCACCCATTAAATAGTAAAAGCCATTACCACTAACACGTCCAGCAGCTTCTTTATCTATACCATTAAAAGATGCCATAATATCAGCGTGATATGGAATTTCAAAGTTTGGTACTTTAGGTTCTCCAAATCTTTTTTCTTCTACGTTCTTAGAATCATCTTCACCAATTGGAACATCATCTGCTATAATGTTAGGAATCATCATCATTCTTTTTTTAATTTCAGCTTGTAATCTTTCTTCTTCATCTTGTAATTCTAAAATCTTATTTTTTACACTTGATACTTCGTTTTTTACTTTATTTGCCTTTTCATTTTGGTTATCACGCATTAAATTTCCAATTTCTTTACTAAGCGTGTTTAACTTACTTCTAGCTTCGTCAGCTTCAGTTTTTATTTTACGATAGTTTATATCCATTTCATATACTTCATCTACCAACTTAAGTTTATTATCCTGAAACTTTTTTCTAATATTTTCCTTTACTAATTCTTTATTTTCTCTTATTAATTTAATGTCTATCATATTATTTTTCTTCCCTTCTATCATTTTTATTTTTTACTTCTTCAAACCTATACTTTTGTTTTATATCCGGGTATTTTTCATGGTCTACTTCGGACAAAAACATATCTACTGGTCTTACCCATAACTTATTATTATGATTGTATATAACTAAATCTTCAAGACTTTCCGAATGTTTTGATATTCCTATAACATAAACATAATCTCCCTTAAAATGCCTGTAAATCGCGCCAATTTTTATTTTTCTCATTAAAATCCTCCTGTTAAATAAAAAGAATAAGCCTTATTGCTGGAGTGATATTAACCACGGTGCCATCTCAGCTTATTCTTAATTAGTATAACGGTTTTATCCGCGAATGTTTTCATTCGTCTTAGAAGTAGATTCGCAAAAATTTATTATTATCTTACACCAGGCGATAACTCTCTTTGAAATAAATATTTTTGTTACTAGTCTTCATCATCGATTTAAAATATAACTTAAATATACCCTATTTACATATAAATGTCAATTATTAATTTAACTTAGTAGCATCATATAAAATAATTTGTAATTTAGAAAATCTTTTTTCCACCTTTCCAGTTACTTTATATATTCCAGGTAAATTAATATTAAACAATTTATTATATGTTTTTGGAAAAACGGTAATATCAATCGTACCATATAAATCACTTGCGCTTAAAAACATCATCTTTTCTTTGCTCTTGGTTTGTATTTCTCTTTTTTTATCTATGTATAATACAATATCGATTGTTTTATCAAAATATTTATCAAGCTTGTTAGTGGTAATGCTATCATCATTTACATACTTACTTGTTGGATGATTGCTTATGTAAAAGCCAAATATCTCCATCTCGTGTTTACTAAGCTCATCATTATCATATTCATCATATTCTTTTAATTCTGGTTTAGCAACTAAATCACTAGATAAATCAGAACATAAATCGGCGTAATTAATTACCTCATCTAAATTTTCTATTAAAGTTTTTTTATTAATTTTAAAACAATCTAATGCACCTGATAAAATTAATCCCCTTAAAACATCCTTTCCTTGTTTATATTGCCTTTTAACAAAATCAAAATAAGAAGTATATATTCCGTTTTCATTTCTATCAAGGGTGATTTCTCTTGCAACTAAAGTACCAATACCTTTAATTAAAGATAAAGGATATATAAGTTTACCATCTTTTATTTGATACTTATCTGTTGATACGTTTATCATTGGGGATGATAATAAAACTCCTAATTTTTTACATTCGCTTATAATGGCTTTTGTTTTACTTACAACTCCAATATTATTATTTAAGATTTCACATTCAAAATAAAGTGGATAGTGCACCTTTAAATATGCTATTTTATATCCTAAAATCGCATAAGAAACAGAATGTGCTTTATTAAAACCATAATTAGCAAATTTTAAAATAAGATTATACACCTCTTTTGCAGCTTCTATAGTATAACCGTTATCAATACTTCCCTTTATAAACATCTGTTTATACGATAGTAAAACATCTTCTTTTTTCTTACTCATTGCCCTTCTTAATTCGTCCGCAAGGGCATACGAAAAACCAGCCATCTTACTTGCTATTTGCATTATTTGTTCTTGATAAATTATTATTCCGTAAGTTGAACTTAAAATAGGTTTTAAATCATCATGAATGTAAGTAATTTTTTCTTTGCCATGCCTTCTTTTAACATATGAATCGATGTTTTGCATTGGACCCGGTCTAAAAAGTGCTACCGCCGCAATTAAATCATCTATTTTTTCCGGTTTTAAATCTGATATAAATTTTTTCATACCCGCTGACTCAAATTGAAATACACCATTTAAAGCACCTTCTTTAAATAAATCAAACGTTTTTTTATCATCTAAAGAAATATCATTAAATTTTAAATCTTCAACTGAATTTAATATTCTATCCACAACACTTAGGTTTTTAAGACCTAAAAAATCCATTTTTAAAAGCCCTAAACTTTCTATGTAATTCATTGTGTATCCACATAAATAAGAACCATCTTGATTAAGTGATAAAGGAACGTAATTTCTTAATTTTTTACTTGATATTATTATTCCAGCAGCATGAACTGATGCATGTCTTTTTAAACCTTCTAGGTGCATTGCGATATCATATATTTTTTTTAAACTTTCATCATCATTTAATATTCTTTTAACATTAATATTATTAAGTTGATATTTTAAATCTTTTTTATCATCAAAATTCTTAAGCAAATTATCAATTTTAAAGTTACTAACGTCAAATATTCTTGCTACGTCTCTTATTACTTGTTTTGAAAGTAAACAAGAAAAAGTTATTATTCCAGATACATTATCTTTTCTATATTTTTCGATAACATAATTTATAACTTCATCCCTTTTAAAAGCATCAAAATCAACGTCTATATCAGGCATGGTAACCCTTTGCGGGTTTAAAAACCGTTCAAATAATAAATCATACTTAATTGGGTCAATATCGGTTATACCTAAACAATAAGAAACTAAACTAGAAGCACTAGATCCCCTAGTATTTACCATTATTCCATTTTTTTTAGCATATTTAACATAGTCCCATACAACCAAAAAATAATTGCAAAATCCCATTTTTATTATTACGTCAAGTTCGTATTTTAATCTTTGAACATACTCTTTAGGAACGTTATTATTTAACCTTTTTTTAAGTCCTGCAACAGATAAATCAGTTAAATACTTTTTCTCATCAAACGATGGATCCAAATTATATACCGGTAACAAGTCATCTTGCTTCGGAATTACTATATTACATAACTCACTTAAATAAATACTTGTTTTTTTATCCTCGGTACTAACCGTCATATCAAGTGTCACATCATCTTTAGTGTTATATTCTTCTTCTTTTATTTTATATAAGTATTTTAAATACTTTTCATCTTCTTTATTTAAAGTTAAAGTCTTTTTTATAAAGACCTTATTACCATCTATTAAGTCTTTTTCCAAAGAAGATGAATAACCAATAAAGACATCAGAAGAATATAACTCCAACTCTTTCTTTTTATCTTTATACATAAAAGGTAAAACCACAACTAAATCAGATAAATATTTAGTTAACATATTAAAATCAAGTTTTTTTTCACTAATTAAAGTACTTATGTTACATAAATTCTGATATCCATGATAATTTTTTGCATATAATAAAACTGTATAATCTAAATTAACTTCCAAACCAATAATTGGTTTAATACCATTTTTCTTACATTTATCATAAAACTCCATTACACCAAATAAATTATCATCACATATTGCTGCAGCTTTTATTTCATAATCGGAAAGTTTAGCTATTAAATCATCTATTTTTATTAAACTAGTAAGAAGCGAATAATCTGTTTTTATCCATAGTGGTACGTAATTCATAAGCAACACTTTCCTTTCTAATAATATTTTACTACAAATAAGGTTTTTTTCATATTTTAATTTGACTAATTAACAATTATATGGTAAAGTTATTAGGCAAACACGTATTTAAGGAGGAATTAAATATGGCTAAAAAAGTATCTACTAGAAAAGGATTACACGGAAATAATCGTTCACATGCTTTAAACGCAACAAAAAAAGTACAAAAAGTAAATATGCAAAAAGTATTAGTTGACGGAAAAACAGTTATAATGAGTACTAGAGAAGCTAAAAAGCTAAAAAAAGAAGCATAATAAAAACACTTAAAAGGTTAATTTTAAGTGTTTTTTTGTAAATATTATTTATAAATAACATAAGCATAATTATCAAATTGATATCCTGACCGGGCTAAAATTTTTTGTAAATCATAGCCTGATTGAGCAGGAGTATCATTAAATATAATTATACGATGATTTTCCATTTCATCCTTTTCCCATTTATTTTCTCCAGTAGCTGGGTTTGTAACATCATCTTCTAAATAGTCATTATTTTTTAAGTCCAAAACTGTAACATAAGCAGAATCTTCTAAATTACCCTCATCATCTATACAACTTATTATTCCTTTTGAATTTCTACATTGATTTGTTGCTGCTATATAAGCTTCTGCTATATTAACAATTTCTTTTGCAGCAATATATTTAGCCTTGGTTTTGGAATCTTTTATGTTCTTTAATACGTTTGTTGTTGCAATAACAAGGATTATCCCAAGTATTACTATTACTGCAAGTAACTCAATTAAAGTAAAACCATTTTTTTTCTTCATATAAATCACCTACCATCATAATATCATTATGATGGTTTTTAGTCAATTTTATACTTAATAAAAAAAGAAACTTTTACGTTTCTTTACTTTTTATCAGTAGAACCAAATCCGCCAGTACGAACTCCACTTGCACTATCATCATCCGTTGTTAAATATTTCATAAATATTGCTTGACCTATTGCTTCACCTTTTTTAATAACCGCAGGTTCGCTTTTCACATTATAAAACGAAAACATAATAGCTCCATCATTATCAGGATTACCGTAGTAATCGGCATCTATTATACCTACGCTATTAGAAAGTACAAGACCTTTTTTCTTTGGATTAGAACTTCTATTACAAAGCATTAGGTATTCATCATCATTCATATAAGCTTTTAATCCAGTTTTAACCAAAGTTGGATTCATACCTGGCTTAAATGGCTCAATTACAGTATCTTCGGCTGCTTCTATATCATATCCCGCAGAAAACTTTGTTTTTCTTACTGGTAAATTTATGTTTTTATCCTCAAAACCTTTTGCGATTTCAAAACCTCTTGTCTTCATTTATACACCTACTATTTCTTTTTCATCTATTAATATAACTTTATTTTCTTTTAGTGATTTTGGAACATCTATTACCCTTTGATTAGATGAACCACACCATTTTAACCTAAAGTCATGAAGTTCATCTTTATATTGTCCATCTACTAAAACATCAATGTATTTTAATACTTCTTTATCTTTTAAATCTTTATCAAATAAGAATCCCGTCCAACACCAAATAGTTTTGTTTGGAAATTTTTCTTTAAATGCTTTAGCAAGTTTAGTGGTTGCTTCTATGTTTAAAGGATGCATTGGTTCCCCACCTAAAATGGATAGCCCAACAACATAATCTTTTTCACATAACTCTAATACTTTACTAATTGTTTCATTAGTAAATTCTTTACCACCTTTAAAATCATGGGTTTCAGGGTTAAAGCAATTCTTACAGTTAAATGTGCAACCTTGCATAAAAATTGATACTCTAACCCCTGGTCCATTTGAGATGTCCATTTTTCTTATTTTATTATATCTCATAATTAACATTCATCAGCATCTTTATTATCGATGTGAATTACTCTTTCTTTTATTTCTTGAGTTCTACCTTTGTTCCAAAAGTTAGTTCCAATGTAACCACAAGTTCTTCTTGCAACGTTTAATTTATCATGGTCTCTGTTACCGCAGTTAGGACAATACCACTCTAAATCATCATCTAAGAGAATTTCACCATCATAACCACATTCTTGGCAATAATCTGATTTAGTGTTTAATTCAGCATACATAATGTTATCATAAATGAATTTAATTACTTCCATTACGGCGTCTAAATTATTGGTTAAGTTTGGAGTTTCAATATAACTTATTGCGCCACCTGGAGAAAGTTCTTGGAATTCACTTTCAAGTTTTAATTTTGTAAATGCATCTATTTCTTCAAATACTGGAACGTGGTATGAATTAGTTATGTAATCTCTATCAGTAATTCCTTTAATCTTACCAAAGCGTTCTCTTAAGCATTTAGCAAATTTATAAGTGGTAGATTCAATTGGAGTACCATAAACACTATAATCAATGTTTTCTTCAGCTTTCCATTTTTTACAAGCTTCGTTAAGCTTTCTCATTACGTCTAAACCAAATTCTTTACCTTTTCCGTTATCAGTATGAGAGTGCCCGGTCATAAACTTAACGCATTCATATAATCCAGCATATCCAAGTGATATGGTTGAGTATCCGTTATGAAGTAAATCGTGAATGGATTCTCCCTTACCTAATCTTGCAAGGGCACCATGTTGCCATAAGATAGGCGCAACATCACTGGTTACCTTAGATAATCTTTTATGTCTTGCCTGTAAAGCTCTATGGCATAATTCAAGCCTTTCATCCATTATCTTCCAGAATAAGTCCATGTCTTTATCTGATGATAACGCAACATCTACTAAGTTAATGGTAACAACACCTTGGTTAAATCTACCATAATATTTAGGGTTTCCATTTTCATCAACGTAAGGAGTTAAAAATGATCTACAACCCATGCATGGATAACATTGTCCGTTACCATTTTTATCAATCTTAAGTTTTTTCATTATTTTTTCTGATATATAATCAGGAACCATACGTTTAGCCGTGCATTTAGCAGCAAGCTCCGTTAAATAATAATATTTGCTACCTTTATGAACGTTATCTTCTTCAAGTACGTATAAAAGTTTAGGAAACGCAGGAGTTATGTAAACACCCTTTTCATTTTTCATACCTTGCGTACGTTGTTTTAAAACCTCTTCAATTATCATTGCAAGTTCTTCTTTGTATTCTTCTGTTTCTCCTAGATACATACAAACAGATAAGAATGGTGCTTGACCGTTAGTTGTGGTCATAGAGTTAATTTGATATTGGAAGGTTTGAACTCCATCCGTAATTTCCCTTTTCAAATCTTGTTTAGCATATTTTTCACAGTCAGCCTTACTAAATTTTCTATCTTTATATTTTTGCAAAAAACGTTTATAACTTTCTCTTACGAAAGGTGCTAAATGAGTAAGAGTTACCGTTGCACCACCGTACTGACTTGAATTAACTGCCGTAATAAGCTGGGTTGCAATCGTCATTGCAGTTAAAAATCTATGTGGTTTTTCAATCATAACTCCGTTAATGTTAGTTCCGTTTTGAAGCATATCTTCAAGGTTTATTAAGTCACAGTTATGAAGAGCGTTTTGTGCAAAATAATCCATATCATGAAAGTGAATTATTCCTTCATCGTGTGCCTTTACTACGTCTTCCGGAAGTAAGAACCTTCTTGTTATATCAGTTGATGTAATACCTGCGATGTAATCTCTTTGGGTAGTTACAACTCTAGCGTTCTTATTTGAGTTTTCGGTGTTCCAGTAATCGTTTTCACCATCAATTAACTCTTTTATTGAAAGGTCAGTAGTATTACTTTTTCTTACTAACTCTCTTGTGTATCTATAAGTTATATATTTTTTAGCTAAAGCATACTTACCAATGGACATTAACTTTGTCTCTATGATATCCTGAATGTCTTCAACTAGCATTCTTTTCTTACCTAAGCCTTCAATATATTTAATTATGTTTTTAATTTGTGCCTTAGAAGCCATTTCGTCTTCTGCGACTTCTTTGTTAGCTTTCATTATTGCGTTTTCAATTTTTTCTGGACAATAATCAACTATGTGTCCATCTCTTTTTATTATTTTCATGTTGTACTCCTCTCCTACTTTACAATTTTAATATAGCACAATTAAAAAAAGTTGTATGTTGCAATTGCAACATTTTGAAAAAAATGTTATTATTTTACTAAGAGGTGTAAAATGAACAAGCTTTTTAATAATATAAGTGTAAAGGAACAGGCAAAATTACTAAAATTACTAGAGACAAGCATTCTTTATTATAAAAAGGATACAACCATTTTATCAGCGGTTCAAGGCAACATAATAGGAATAATATTAGAAGGATATGCCCAAATAATAAGAACTGATTATAATGGTAACAGAACCATCATTGAAGAACTTGAAGAAAACTCGGCTTTTGGTTCTAGTATATCTTCTTTATCTAGTGATGAATGTGAAATAATCGCTAAAGAAAACACGAAAGTTTTATTAATAGATTATGATAGAATCATCCAACAAGAAGCTAATAATTATTCTTATTATAATCAGTTCATTAAAAATTTGCTAGAAATGACAACAAACATAATTGATGATAAAAATGACCGTATTGAAATTCTTACTAAAAAGACAATAAGAAATAAATTACTAGAATATTTTAATATATATTCTAAAAAGCACGGAACAAACATAATATATTTACCATTTAGTTTAACTGATTTTGCTGATTATTTGGCCGTTGATAGAAGTGCTATGTCAAGGGAACTTAAAAACTTAAAAGACGAAGGTTTTATTAATTCTAAAGGAAGAAGAATCACCTTGCTTTATAGGTGATTCTTCTTTAAACTTTTACAAATAGACTCAATATTTTCTTTTATTTCATCATGAAAATCTTTTATTAAAGATGAATTATCTTTAAATTTTATTAAATCGGTATCAAAGGTATTTTTATATTTTTTTAAATCACAATTATTCTTAGTTTTTATGCTCTTTAAATATTTTCTTGTTTTATCAGTTGAATATGAATCTTTAAAATTACACCTAGGAAACATTATGTTCATAAGTCCCTTACCATTTACAACCTTAAGTGCCGTTGCCGTTTCGTTTAATTTTAAAATAAGATCCCAAGTTGCATCATAGCAAAAGTATTCATCACCATCTATTACTAAACTAAGTGAATGAGTTAAACTTTTATCATAATTTTTTAAAGATTTTAAAAGATACATAATAGTAAGTTTAAAATCATTAACGTCTTTAATAGGATTATTAAAAATTGGATCATATGTTATTAAGATTGCGTTTTCATTAAAACTTGTTACTAGTTTATGATTTTCAACATCGCTTAAACAAAGAAGTCTTCTTAAACCATCATTAATGTTACGACAGCATCCATATCCTAACGCAATGTTTAAAGCCCCATTACTTAATATCTGTTTATCGGTTAAAACAAACTTCTTATCTATAGATAAATTACCAGTATATAATAAATAACTATATAAATTACATAAGCTAAGGGCAGAATTAACGTTTAATTTATCTGCTAATAAAATAATTTTTTTAAATATTTCGTAACATTTATCATCTATTTGACAAATGCTTTTAGTATCTTTTGATAAATAATGCATATAAATCTTCCTTTTTATCAGCTATTATAAAAGTTATAATATTTTATGTCAACAAAAAAACAAAAGTTAACTTTCTTTTGTTTTTTTATCTTTTATTTCATTAAGTAAAAGTTCTACAAACATATTTTTTTCTATTGAATAAGTTTTATCAGAACCATGTCTTCTATAACTTACCATATTTTCATCTTTTTCTTTGTCGCCCAATATTAATGTAATAGGTATTTTTTTAGTTTGTGCTTCTCTAATTTTATAAGATAGTTTTTCATCTCTATCATCTAGCTTTACTCTTACGTTTTTATTCTTTAACAAGTCATATATTTCATTTGCGTATTCTAAATGGTAATTATTATTAACCGGAATTATATTAACTTGAACTGGTGCAAGCCAAGTTGGAAATGCTCCTTTAGTTTCTTCTATTAAAAACGCAGTAAACCTATCAAACGTACCAAAAATTGCACGATGAAGAACAACTGGTGTCTTTTTTTCACCATTTTTATCTATGTAAGATAAATCAAAGCGTCTTGGAAGTAAGAAATCCAACTGACAAGTAGATAAAGTAACTTCCGGTCCAATCGCTGGCTTTACTTCTACGTCAAGTTTCGGTCCATAAAACGCAGCTTCACCAATCGCTTCAAAATAATCAACGCCTAATTCGTTTAAAACTTTTCTTAATTTATCTTCCGCTTCATTCCACATTTTATCATCATCAAAGTATTTTTCCTTATCATCCTTATCCCTTAATGATAATCTAAACTTATATTCTTTAATTCCAAAATCTTTATAAACTTCTAAAATCAAATTAACAACCTTTTTAAATTCATCAGCAATTTGTTCTGGTGTGACAAACAAGTGTGCATCGTTTTGACACATACATCTTACTCTTTCTAGTCCTTTAACGGCACCAGATGCTTCATATCTAAAATCAGTTGCAAACTCACCTATTCTAACTGGTAAATCACGATATGAATGTAACTTGTTTTTATAAACAAGCATATGGTGTGGGCAATTCATTGGTCTTAAAACAAATTCTTCTTCATCAACCTTCATCGAAGGAAACATATTTTCTTTATAGTGATCAAAGTGGCCTGATGTCTTATATAAATCAACTGTCCCAACGCATGGAGAGTATACGTGTTCATAGCCTAATTTTTTTTCTTTTTCATAAATATAATTTTCTAGTTCCTTACGTATTATTGCACCATTTGGAAGCCATATTGGCATTCCTGCCCCGACTAGTTCGTGGTTCATAAATAGTTCTTGGTCTTTCCCTATTTTTCTATGATCTCTTTGTTTTCTTTCTTCTAGTTCATTTAAATAATTATTTAAGTCTTCTTCAGTTTCAAAACATACCCCATATATTCTTTGAAGCATTTTGTTTTTAGAATCGCCTTTCCAATATGCACCAGAAAACTTAAGTAATTTAAAATATTTCATTTTCTTGGTTGTATCAACGTGTGGTCCGCGGCAAAGATCAGTAAAATCCCCTTGGGTATAGCAAGAAATAACCGTGTTTTCTTCATCCATATTATTTATTAAATCTATTTTATATGGATCATCTTTAAACTTTTCTAATGCTTCTTTTTTAGATATTTCTTCCCTATAAATTCTTTTATCAGCCTTAGCGCATTTCTTCATTTCTTTTTCTAGTTTTACTAAATCTTCATCAGTTAAAGTCTTATCACCTAAATCCATATCATAGTAAAAGCCTTCATCTATTACTGGTCCAACCCAAAATTTAGCTTCTGGATATAAATGTTTTACCGCTTGTGCAAGTAAGTGTGCGCAAGAATGGTTAAGTACGTTTAATTTTTCATCTTCTTTTATGTTTATCATTTTTATCTTTTTCCTTTCTTAAATCTTTTTTGTGCTTTTCTTTTTTTTATTTTATTGTTTTGATATTTTAATTTTGCATAAAAAGCACTATCAACGTAATACGTTGAGCCGTGCAAAACTTGATATAATTTTTCATCATAATCAAATATTTGTTTTAACTCAAATATATTACTATATGATAAATTAAGTCTTTCTAAATATATTTTCTTTCTTTTAATATCTATTTTTTCATCACTTAAAAAATCAATTAATGCATCAGTTATCATAAACCTATCCCCCTATAAATAATATTAATTAATATTATTTTTCAAAACAAACGTTCTTATGTTAAAACCGCCTTGTTTTTTATAATAATAATCTACTAAATTTTCTATGTTCTTATACATAACACCCATTTTACCTTCTTCATAACATTTCAAATATAAATCGGTAAACTCTTTATTAGGCAATTTAAATGTATGATATTTTTTTCTATATTCTTCATTTGTTAATATTTTAAATAACTTTGTTCTAGGTAATTTTGCTATTTCATAATATTCACAATATACTTCATATATTTCATTTAATAAATTATAATAATTTAATTTAAAATCTAATCTATCTTCTTCTAGTGATACTTTTAACTCATCCATTAAATTCCATATTCTATGATTATTTTCAAGTAATTTAGTTTGGGTAATTGTTTTAAATGGTTTATCAATATAATCAAGAGCTAGACTTTGGAGCATTTTAACACTTCCATCTAAATCATATATTATTTTTCCATACGCAAGCATATTAGCGGTACATAAATTATTACTATTATATTCATCTTCCATACACTTTTTTATTTTCCATATAGGATTTTTAAAATATTCTATTAAATAACTATTTGAATCAGTATTACCCTTTTCTTGATAATCTACACCGTTTTTCATAATCAAATAAACGTTAATATCTGAATATTCATTGTAATTATCATTTGCATAACTACCACATAAAACGGCACCTATAACGTCTTCATCTTCTTCATAATGCTCTAAAAATTCCTTTAGGGCAAGTTTCCATTTTTCAACCACCTAAAATCACCTTCTTTCTATAAAAAAAGATGATACCAAAGGAGTGCTAAAAGCACGGTACCATCCTTATTTTAACTTGATTTGATAACGTGTTTATAAAACACGGACACATCTTTCGAGGTCTGCTTTTAAAGTAGTAATTTTATAATTAGTTTATCTAATTTTCACCATCATAGACTCTCTTTAAAACATCATTATAAAATCGTGTCTTTAATAATCGCATTTCTAAAAAAATAATACTACAAAATAAAAGTTAAGTCAATCATATTAAAATAGCAAAGATTTTTTAATCTTTATTATTTTCTTTTGTTTTCTCCTATCATTTCTATATCAATGGTTAATTGCTTTATTCTTTCTATTATCCTTACTGCCTTTACTCTTTCTAATCTATTACTAGTTGTTATGCTTAGGTGTTCTTCCAATTCTTTTAGATTTAAGTTAGATGTTATAAAAGTTGGTAAATTCTCTTGCATTCTATACTGTAAAATGCTTCCTAATATTTCATCCCTACTCCAAGAAGTTACTGCTTCTGCTCCTAAATCATCAATTAAAAGTAATTTGGCATATTTAACCATATTATATTTTTCTTTAAACTCATCATTAGATGATGCGCCATAACTAGATTTTAAGCTTCTTAAGTACTCAGGAAAATAAACGATAACACTTTTTACTTTTTGTTTTGCAAGTTCATTAAACATGGCTGAAATTAAATATGTTTTACCACATCCAAAATTACCATGTAAGTATAAACCTTTGTTTATTTTTTTATTTTTATAATCCTTGATGTAATTTAAAATCCATTTTATTACGTCTTTTCTACCATTATCATCGGTGTATATATCTTTTATTTTAGCTTCTTTTATTGCTTTTGGAACATCTAAAGTAGTTACGTATTTTTCATACTTGGTATCTTTTATGTTTTTGTTTTTATATCTACAAGCAACGTAAGAAAAAGAAAGCTTGCCATCATTTAAAACTGGCATATAACAATAACCGTTAATTAAGTTTTTACACTCTAAAAGATTTTTACAACTACTACAATTTTCATATTCTAAAGATGCATCCTGTAAATTAGATGTGTATTTTATTAATTTTTCATCATTTAAATTAATTGTACTTACAAGCTTTTTAAAAGCTTCATCTTTTAAAGCTTTTTCATATGAATCTTTTAATTTAATGTCTAAATTTTTTACTTTTGTTATACCATCATTAACGTTTTTCATAGTAACTCCTTTTTATGAAAATTCCTTTAACATATCCTTAAGTGATTTTTCATCTTCCTTACTTATTTGCTGTTTTTTTATACTTTGATTAAACCACTCTGGTATGATTTCGTTTTTCAAAGTCTTACTTTTTTCTTTAAATGTCAATTCTTTTTTTAATTTTTTATACTCTTTTTCAGCTTCCATCATTGCTTCTTCTACCGTTTCAACGTTAAGTCTTTTCCAATGAGATGCAATTGTTTCCACGTATGATCTAGTTAATTTTTTATTATTAATTTTTAAAACATAATCAACCAATACGTTTACTACCCCTGGATTAAGTTTAAAATCGTTAAGTAATACTTCAAGTAAATTTAAATCATGGCTTGATGGTTTAGCACCATTACTTCTTCCCTTGATAAAATTATAAGGTGTAGTATTTTCAAATACGTATATCATTTTAGATCTTCGATCGTCTCTTCCAATTGGCTTTTTTAAATATTCCGGCTGACTTTTATAAACAAGTGATGGAAGTTTATTTTCGTTTTCATATTTATAATAATTTCTTACGTTTTTTCTTAACAAAGTTTTATCAATAAGTCCATTTTCCTTTATTGAACTTAAAATGGGCGTTTTCATATCTTCAGCATCCATATTGTATATAAAAGATAAATTATTAATAAGATCCTTTACTTCCTTACTAAACGTTTTTGTAATAACTCCATTAGGAATTAAAGAAATAAGCAAATCAAAATCAAAGGCATTATCTATTTTTATCTCTCCCGTTTTATTAATTCTTAAATCTTCGTTTAAATTATTATAAG
The DNA here is from genome assembly GCA_947623685.1 of uncultured Bacilli bacterium. Classification (GTDB taxonomy): domain Bacteria; phylum Bacillota_I; class Bacilli_A; order RF39; family UBA660; genus Aphodocola. The sequence continues at coordinate 22,343 of CANQHF010000012.1, forward strand.
AATTAGAAGGTAAGCTTTCAAAAACATCATCAAAAGAGCTTGTAACATCAGTATAAGATGATAAATTTATTTTTGGAACCTTAAAATATTTTAAAAGCTCTTCATATTCTTTTTTACCAACGTTATTATATAAAACTATGTTTAAAACCGGGTGATTAAAAAAATCAGATGCACTTATTGGTGAAAAAAGTTCATATACATAATTATTGACCTCGGCCTTTTTTAAATAAGTTTTTAAAAGACCTACCGCTTCTAATTTTTTTCTAGCGGCAATTATAACATCCATTTTCATTCTTAAACTAGTCATTAAATGATGATGAGTATATTCATTACTTAAAAGTTCTGTTTTATTTAAATCAGCCCATAACGTATAATATAGGCAAACGGCAACACTACCTATTATCGGCTGGTATAACATACTTATTATTTTTCTATCGTTTTCGTTTAGTATCGTGCGGTTTACTACTACGAAAGTATCCGCTGGCAAAACATTAATTTCTTTCATAATAGAAACCTCCTTAAATATTATTGTAATTCATTTTAATTTTTATTTCAATAATTATAATCCAAAAAAACATGTTAACTTTAATAACATGTTTTTTAATTATTAATTACGTTCCTTTTTTAATGCAAATAAACTTATAAAAATTAAACTTACAAAAGTTAAAGAAAAGTATGTTGTAACATTATCAAAAGTATTAGGATTTACTACGTTTTTTTCTGGTAACACCGTATAAACGTTTATACCATCCTGCATCTTAATATTACAAAACCAAAGATATTTTACCGAAACATCCTTTTCATTTGCAATTGGTGTTTTAGTATCACTAGTTATTATTTTATCCAAATTTATATCACCGGTTGATTTAAGTTCTTTACCATAATCTAAAATCGTAAAATTAACATATGTAACACCATTTCTTATAAACATTTTCCATTGGTATGTATATATCCCGTTTTCTTTTAATACGTATGAAAAAGAAGGCGCCCAGGTAGCACTTAGCTTAACTTCGTTATCAGATATTTTTTGCGTTGTTACAACGGCTTCAGAAACATAAACGTTATCACTGTTTTGTAATCCCAAAGTTATTTCAAAAAGTTCACTTGTCTTCATTTTATCAAAGTCAATTTCAACGTTTAACTCTTCATTAATTCCATCTTTTAATTTATCCTTACTTTTTTTACTATAAGGTCCTACGTACATCCCCATGTCATCATCATATTTACCATTTAAATTAGTTATGTTATCAGTTACTTTTTGCTTGCTTCCATATCCGTTTTGTGAATACCAATCATCATAACCATACGCTTGTAAAGCCGCGGTTTTAAACATAAAGCTTACCATTGTAAACGTAAAAATTAAAAATCCAAATAATTTTTTCAAAATTCCACCTCCTCTCATATTTTAAAAAAATACAAGAACTAATAATATTTTGGTGAAATCATAGTATTTTATAACAGTTTTTGTCTAAAATATAATTGGAAAAAATTTACTTCACTTAAAAAAGTGATAAAAAATCACTTTTCTTTAACGGCCTTAAACATTTTCTTCCATAAATTAGATTCTGAATAATTTAAAATGCCAACTTTATAAATTTTAAGTCCATACTTAATTAATAAATAATCTAATAACGCTACTAGCGAAATGCCAATTATTATGGTAATTACCGATATTTCACCTGACAATAAAAGACTTGGTGCAAGTGTTATTGAAATAAGCGGAACGCAAGATATTATTTTAATAAATAATGACCCCGGAAAAGCAGTTGACAAGAAAATAAGATAATATCCTATTACGCTTACAACCATTAAAGGAGTTTGTAGTTGCTGATAATTTTCCATATTAGTTGTAACAGAAGATAAAATACCCGCTAAAAGAGAATATGCTAAAAAGCTTAATATCAAAAGAATTATTATAAGCGGAATAATATATCCTAATTTATTTATGATACCACTGTTTGTTAACGTATCAAATATCATATTAAGATCAAAATCACTTGATAAGCTTTGGGTAATTAAAGATGATGGTGGAGATATAAATTTTCTTATTAATAACCCTATTAAAACGTAGAAAACAAGTAATCCGCCTTGAATTAAAACAAATAAATTACTAGCTAAAATTTTAGAAAAGAAGTGAGTCTTAGCAGATACGTTACCAATTATTATTTCCATTGCTTTAGTTGACTTTTCTTCGTTTATTTCAGCACCTATCATTTGTACTAAAAAGACAATTAACATAAAACAAGGTAAAACAATTATCATTGATAAAATATTTAAAATACTCCTTGAATTTTCTTCCATTTCGTTTTTATCTTTATTTACATAACTTCTTTTTACCTTTATTGGTTTTGATATTTTGGCAAGTTCATCTTTATCTATATTAGAATTTTGTAAGGCAATTTTTTCCTTTACGCTGTTAAGAGATGATACGATTGCAGAATATTTTACCATATCAACGTATGAATCAGTTATAAATGAAACGTTAAATACGTTTTCATCTTTATTTATAACAAGCAAAATATCATCCGTATCTTTTAATTTTTGCTTTTGCTTTTTTAAATCTTCTACTTTTTTTATCGTTAATTTAGAATTAGATAAATAAGGGCTTACACCTTCTAAACCAGTTTTAATATCATTATAATAATTAGTGTTATCTATTACGTTTATTTTTAATTCATCATTAAAATCACCGCCAAAAAATTTAACTATAGAATCAACGTTTACAAGTCCTATTACTATTATTAAAACAATTATGTTAGCGATTACAAACCATTTATTCTTAATTTTTTTAAAAAGGCTATGTTTTGTTAAAAACCTAAATTTATTTTCCATATTCATCACCTACTTTCGAAACAAATATTTCTTCTAAGCTTGGTTCTTCTAAAGCAAATTTAGTTATGTTATTTCGTGTTTTTAAATACTCAAATACATCCTTGCAAAAACTTTTATCTTTTATACTAACCTTTAATTGGTTAGATGTTTTAACTACGTTTATAACTCCGTTAATTTTCTTTAAATCAGAAACTTTAACATCGCCTTGGATTATTATATTCTTTATTTTATAATTATCTTTAATATCTTTTAAGTATCCTTCTAACACACTTTTACCCTTAACTAATATAACTAACTTTTCGCAAAAAAACTCTACGTGATCCATTCTATGTGATGAAAAAATTATTGAAGTTCCTTTATCCTTAAGTTTTAATATCACTTTTTTAAATAATTCTACGTTTATTGGATCTAATCCTGAAAATGGTTCATCCAAAATAAGTAATTGGGGTTCATTTATAATAGCTTGAATAAATTGTATCTTTTGCTGATTACCCTTTGATAACGTACTTATTTTTCTATCTTTATATTCACTTATTTTAAATTCTTCCAATAGCTTGTCCAATCTTTTTAAGATAACATCTTCATCCAAAGACTTTAAGGCTCCATAAAAAAGCATCTGCTGTTTTACCGTCATTTTGGTAAGAAGGCTTCTTTCTTCAGTTAAGAAGCCTATTTTATCAGTTACATCATAATTAATTTTCTTACCATTAAAAGTTATTTTTCCGCTAGTGGGTTCGATTAAATTCATAATCATCCTAAAGGTAGTTGTTTTACCAGCTCCATTAACACCTAAAAGGCCAAATATTTGACCCTTCTCGACTTCAAACGAAAGGTTATCAACCGCTAAAACATTACCATAATACTTTGTTACTTTATCAACTTTTAACATAATTATTTTCCCTTCCCGCTTTCAATTACTATTTTAGTTTGATTTTTATAATCTATCTTTTTAACAAACTCTAAATATTCATCAAAACTAACGTTTTTATATATGTCATAGCAATTATCCATTATAATATCATATTTATTATACATATATCGTATGTGAGATGAGATTGCATTTGGATTTTCAAACATTTTAACGTAATTTGATAATCCTTGTTTTTTATACAATTCAAAACTTTCTTTTAAATCATCAAAACAAGTTAATTTCTCATCTATTAATCTTTTTACTTTTTCGTCATCAAGAACATCCCCATAAAAAACAATTAAAGCATATTTTTTAGTAATGTTTGGATAATAATAAAAATATGATTTTACTAACTTATTTTTTATTAAATCTTCAGTAAAATTAGTTAATTCACCAAATTTAGTTCTTAAAAATATAGATAAGAAAAATGATCTTTTTAAATCTTCAATCGGGCTTAATTCATCAAGTTTAATTTTATAAGCATAGCCTATTTTACAAGCGGCAACGTTTCTTGTTATCTTCTCACTTTTTTTATCTACGTAATCAGGCTCATCTATTTTTTTATTAATTATTTTTGGAGCTTTAGGAAAGCTTTTTGTTTTTTGATTTTCCTTTATGAAATCCATAACATTATTTATATCTACATCACCTACGATTGTTAAAAACATATTAGAAGGATGATAAAAAGTGTTATAACATTCATACAAATCTTCTTTAGTAATTAATTTTATATCCTTTTTTGTTCCAGCAATATCATATTTAATTGGATCGTTAACAAAGGCATTATAATATAATTTATCATAAATAGTTTGATCAGGATTATTTTGGTACATATCTATTTCTTGACCTATTATTGGTTTTTCTTTTTCTACGTTTTCATAAGTAAAATAAGGTGATTGAACCATATCTAATAGTCTTTTTAAATTTTTATTAAATTTTTTATTACAATCAAAAAAGTAATTAGTACTATTATGACCGGTTGTGGCATTAACATAAGCCGTATCATTTTGAAATTGTTCAAAAACGTTAGAATTATCAGCACTTTCAAATAGTTTATGTTCTAGAAAATGAGCAATTCCAAGGGGATATTTTTTAAATTCCTTTTTATTAATTGGAATAAATTCATTATTTACAGATCCATATTTAGTTTCAAAAAAAGCTAATTTCTTTTCAAAACCCTTCATCTTACAAATGAAGACGGTTAATCCGTTATCAAGTTTTTCTTCGTATATTGTTTTGTTTACACCTTTTAATTTTATACTACGCATCAGTTTTACCCCCTTTAAAGAAAAATGAATCAGTTATATAAATTTTCTTTGATAAATTTTCCACGTCTTGTTTCGTAACTTTTTTTACTTCTTCAATTTTTTTAGAAATATCTTCTTCGTTATATAATTCATTTAGGTAAATAGGAACCACGTAATTCGATAATTCATCCAAGCTTTCTTTTAAGGAAGAAATTATTTCAATTTTTGCTCTTTTTAACTCATCACCAGTAATTTTTTTCATACTTTGTATAACTTCCTTGATTAAATCTAATGCTTTTTCATAATCTTGATTTTCAATTCCAGAATAAATATCTATTATGTTATCATCTTTTTCAGCTCTAGAAAAGCAAGAATAACAAAGCGAATTCTTTTCTCTTATAATATCAAATAACCTAGATGATGCACCTGAACCCAAAATATTATTGTAAACCGGCAATACATACGTTGACTCAAAGTAAGTCAAATCCTTAAGCTTAAGACCAACTCCTAAAACAGATTGTAAACCATTATATTCTTCAATTGTATCATTAACTTTATTATTAATTTTTGAATTTACTTGCAAATTTTTATCATATTTAGTTGTCTTTACGTTATTTAAAAATTTAAATTCCTTAATTTTAGATACATCTTTACCAGCGATAACAAAGGATACTTCACTATTATTTATCATATTTAAATATTCTTTATACAAGCCTTCATTAGTTACTTTATTTAAGATTTCTAATTCTGGCACATATGATATTGGAGTGTTATCTCCCATTTGTTTATAAAGCTTATCAATAACATAACTTTCTGCTCTTTCCTTTTTTGACTCAATATTCGATCTTCTTTTTTGTATTGCAAGATTAAATTCATCTTCATCAAACTTACCAAAAGATGAGTTAGGATTAAAAATAATTTCATAAAAAGTATCCATTACTCTATTTAAATTATTTTTATCTGTATATCTTTCATCTAAAGTCCTAAATAAAAAGTAATTTGTAGCGTAATTTCCGTCTCTTCTAAAATTCGAACTGTAATAAGTATCATAATTTTCTAAACAATTAATATTAAGCAAACGATTACTTGGGTATTTCTTGCATGAATGTATTAAAATATTTCTAATTAAATTTCTTGTTACTACCATTTCTTTTTCAATTGGCATTTTAAAAAACATCGCACCACATATTGATTTAAATTTATCAATATCAATTAGCGTAACTGGTATATTATTTATTTTTTTTCTTGTTATTTTCACGCTATCACCTCTTATTATTATATCTTGTAACTAATAAAATTATAACACACATTATAAAAAAGAAGACCTATTCTTCGGAATCTTCTTTTTTATCTTCATATTTAACTAAAACTTCCCTTGGCTTAGATCCGTTAGCAGGTCCTACAATTCCCCTTTCTTCAAGTAAATCTATCATCCTTGCCGCTCTATTATATCCAAGACGATACTTTCTTTGTAACAAAGACGCACTTGTTTTTCCACTTTTTATTACAAAATCAACAATTTCATTATATAAAGGATCGTCATATTGATCATCTTTTGAGTCATAAGTTGATGAAGAAGAACCAGTTGGACTACTAGTAAGATTAGTAAAGGTTTCATCATAATTTGCTTTTTGCTGTTTAATCGTATAATTAACAACGTTTTGTACTTCTTCTTCCGAAACAAAAGACCCTTGTATTCTAGTTGGAGTGCCTTCACCCATTGGTAAAAATAACATATCACCTTTACCAATTAATTTTTCAGCTCCACCCATATCAAGAATGGTTCTTGAATCGATTTGTGAAGAAACCGCAAAAGATATACGAGATGGAATGTTTGCTTTTACAACACCAGTTATAACATCAGTTGAAGGTCTTTGTGTTGCAACAATTAAATGAATACCAGCTGCTCTTGCCATCTGGGTTATTCTCATTATTGAGTCTTCTACTTCTTTGGCCGCAACAAGCATTAAGTCAGCAAGCTCATCAATCAAAACAACAACGTAAGGCAGCTTTTTAACACTTGTATCCCCTGAATCTATTTTCACTTGGATTTTAGCATTATAACCCTCAATGTTTTTTGTTCCACTTTCACTAAATAAATCATAACGCCTTTCCATTTCTTCTACGATTTTCTTTAAAGCAACAGAAGCTTTTTTAGGATCAGTTACAACGGGTGCTAAAAGATGTGGTGCACCATTATACATAGAAAGTTCAACCTTTTTAGGATCAATCATCATAAGTTTTACTTCGTCTGGTTTAGCTCTCATTAAAATTGAGGTAATAATCGAATTTACGCAAACAGATTTACCAGATCCAGTTGCACCAGCAATTAAAAGGTGTGGTGTTTTATTAACTTCCATCCATCTTGGATTACCCATTATGTCTTTACCTAAAACCGCAAGAAGCTTACTATCTGATTTTTCCTTTGGAATGGCTTGTAATACTTCTCTTAAAGAAACTGGCGTCGTAATCTTATTTGGTATATCAATTCCAATCGTTGACTTACCTGGAATAGGAGCCTGAATTCTAACGTCTTTAGCAGCTAATGCTAATGCTATTTCCTTGTTTAAACTTAATATTTTGCTTACTTTAGTACCTGATTTAATCTCTAATTCATATTGGGTAACAGTAGGTCCAACGTGTGCTTCAACAACTTTACCATTAATATCAAAATCATTTAAAACTTGCTCTAATAACTTTATGTTTGAAGATATATTTTCTTCATTTGCCTTAGTATTTACCTTTTTAGGTACGTTTAACAAAGAAAATGGTGGAAGCTTATATTCACCGCTAATTACTGGTTGGTTTACATCTTCGTTTTCATCAACTGGCACATGATTTAAATCATTAACACTTGAAATAACAACCCTTTTATCTTCAGCCTTATCATCAGCGGCCTCATCTTCTTGGTTTTCTTGATCTACATTCTTATTAAGCCATTTTTTTGGTACGAAAAATAAAATGATTTTTCTAATAACCGTTGCAAAAGATAAATTAAATATTAACATAGCACCAAATAAAATAAGAACAAAACAAATTATTTTAGAACCTAAAATATCAAATCCTAAAACAAAAAGATAAGAAAAAATAGCTCCTAAAATACCACCACCTTGAATAAAATTAACGTCGTTAAATCCTGAAACTATGTTTGCAATGGTATCCTGAAACACGGCAGAGCCAATGTTTGTATCATACATTATGTATTTAACATGAGCCATTGAAAGAACCGCAATAGAAAATAAATAAAAACCAATCAATTTCTTAGTAAACATTTTAGGCTTTTTTCTAAATATTAATACATATCCACCTACTATTAAAAAGAAAACTAACCCCCAATTATAAAACGCACCAAATAAAAAAATACCAAAATTACTAACTAATCTACCTATAAAACCAGATCTAAGTAACCCTAAAACAGTTAAAACTATATATAAAATACCACCAATTTCAACAGGAATCTTTCCTTTTTTAGTATTTGATGATGATGTTTTTTTCTTTGCCAATGGATTCACCCCGCAATCTATCATTAAAATAATTATAACACTTAAAATAAAAGATGTAAATTTAAGCTTACAGAATTAGACACTAATTTTCCACTATGTTTATTTTATCCAATAACATATTTAAATAATCAATATCATCTATTTTGCTTATGCCAAATACTTTTAATCCTAAATCTTTTAATGATGCACCTATGTGATATAACTTATTTTTATCTATTATTATGAACCTATCATGAAATACACTTGTATATCTTATTTCTAGTTTTGGATACTGGCTATTAAACTTTTCTATGTCTAATTTTGTTATATTACTTTTCTTACTTGTTATTATATATACTATTACATTTATGTTTTTTTTAGTTAATATATCTAATGTTTTTTTATCTACGTAATTATCTATTATTATAATTTCTTTATCTGCTTTACTTATTATATCTACAAGTAAACTATAAGCATCATATATTTCTCCATTATAAAATAACTTACTTTTTAATTCTTCTTTTTTATCAAATTTATCAAATAATTCTTCTATTTTTATATTATGCTCTATTAACGTGCTTTTTATATAATCTGTTTTATTTTCTATTGCTATCATTCTTTTAAATATATCTTTATTTTCATTTATAAACTTTCTCATTGATACAAATGCATTCATTATGTTTACACTTACTCTTGCGGCATCTTTTGTTCTTAATACGCTTGATAACATTGCAACTCCTTGCTCTGTAAATGCATATGGCAACTTTCTTGTTCCACCGTAATTGTTTAAACTTGAAGTCCCAATCTGGGACTTCAAGTTATTATATTCCCTAGATGTTAACTGAAAATAAAAATTACTTGGAAATCTTTCTAAATTACGTTTTACTGCCTGATTTATAGTTTTTGTGCCATTTGTACACCCATATAAAACAGCTAAATCACTATCTAACATCACTTGTTTTTCTCTTACTTCATATATTAAATCTTTTATATCAATCTTTTCTTTTAACGCATCCAAATTAATCACCTCTCATACTTATATTTCTCCATAACTTTTAATTTTCCCCCCTTAAAAATTAAAAAAAAGAAAAATTTTTATCATTTTTCTTTCTTAATTTTTATTTCTACCATAATTAAATAAGTACTGAATTGCTATACCACTATATTTTCCATAAGTTTCTTTTGCAAACTGTCTTATGTTTTTTTCGCCTTCAATTTTATAATTGTTTTTCATTACCTTCTTTACCCAAGTATCAATTGGAAAAACATCATACTTTTGATACGCAAATAAAAGTATGCAAGAAGCAACTTTAGGTCCGATTCCTATGTTTTCCATTAATTTACTTAAAGCAGTTTGTGTATCTAAATCATAAAACTCATTTAAATTAATCTCATTTTTATTAAGTTTATCAATCATTGCTTTTAAATACTTGTCCCTAAAACCTACCTTACAACTTCTTAATGATTCTAATGTTACTTCTTTTAAATCTTCATATTTTGGAAAAAGGTAATAATCTTTTTCATTAAATTTTACTTTTTTACCATATTTTTGTGCTATGTTATTAAGTGCGCTAGCGATTTGTAAAACACCATTATTAGATGAAATTATATAAGATATTACCGTTTCAAATGGATCTTGCTTTATCATTTTAAGACCACTTGAAAAATTAACTGCATCAACTATTTTTTTATCATGATTTACTAAAAATTCATTCATTATAGAATAATCATTATTTAAATCAAAATAATCCTTAACCACGTTTTTTAAATTGCTTTCGTCATTAGAGCTTGCAAATAAAAACCCTTCTTTTTCAAATACGTTTATTACCCTATCTTTTAAAATGATGTCAAAACTACCATCTTTCATCTTAAAAAATCTAAATATTTGACCACAAGTTATCGTATCATTTAATTTAAATGGTTTTTCGATTTTTATTTTTATCACTATTAAACTCCTTATTCATAAACATATTAGATATAATTAGTATAATAAAACCTAGTATAACACTTGCTAAAACATCAGTTAAATAATGTGCACCAAAATATATCCTACTAAAACCTGTTAAAATAATCATTAAATAAAAACTAATTAATAAAGGTTTTCTTAATTTACCATTAACTTTTTTAGATACAAGTAAAATCAAAGTACCATAAAAAACCAAAGCAGAAATAGTATGCCCAGACGGATAACTAAAACCACCTTGCGTTATCCATTTCCAGCTTGGTCTTACTCTTTTTATAATATGTTTTAGTACTTCCATTAGTAAAACCCCACTAAATACATTTATAACTACATATTTAAAAGATGATAATGCTTTTTTTCTTATAAATATAATCGCAGTTAAAATAATTAATATAATAATTCCAATCGTTGATGCCATATTAGTTATTAAATATAAGAATTTACTTAAAGCATTACCCTTTAATTTTATTACTTGATTAAACACATACTCATCAACAAAATCTAATTTACCTAAAGTAACAAAAAGTGTTAGCATAATAAATAAAATTAAAAGAACCGCGATAAAATAATATTCACCCTTTTTTCTTTTCATTATTATGCTCCTTTTTTACGAGATAACTTTGTTAAAGCTTTTCTCATGTCATCACTTAAATTTTCTTTAACATCTTGATTTAAATCTGAAAATACTCCTAAATTATTTGTCTTTTGCATTTGTTCTGTTCTTATTCTTACTTGAACTTTAGTATTATTATACAATACGTTTGTATTTAATGATTTATATCCATTATTTTTAGGTGATGCAATAAAATCTTGAACTCCAGTATCTATTGGAACACAAAAATCATGAATTGCTCCTAAAGCGTTATAACACATTAAACGATCTTTTAAAACCATTTTTATGGCTAATAAATCATCTATTTGATCTACGCTACATCCATTTTTTAAATCTTCATATATTGCCCCTACGTTTTTTATTCTATAATTATAATCCACCGCAATTCCTTCCTTGCTAAGAATTTCTTGCGTTTTTTCTCCTATTTTTTCCAAATGTTTATTATACATTTTTTTCAAACCATTCCTTGATTCTTCAAGTTTTAAAAACTCATCTTTATCAAGATAATATAAACAAAGATCTTGTAATTCATCTTTTAGCTTATAAATTCCAAGAATTTTAGTTATTGGAACATCAAAATTAATGGTTCCGCTTGCAAATCTTTTTTGTTTTTCCGGTGATAGAGCATCCAAAGTGTACATATTATGCATTTTATCACCACCAATTTTAACCGCGATTACCCTTGGTTCTTCTTGTGATGATAAAATTATTTTTTCATGTGTTTCTTCTTCACTTCCACCGCTCATCTTGGTAACACCATCAACTATTTTTGTTATTGTTGAACCAAAATCTTTTTCACAATCGCGTAAAGTATAAGAAGTATCCTCAATCGTATCATGCAATAAAGCTGCTGCCACCGTTTCAAAATCAAGACCAAAATTAGCTAAAATACTTGCAGCTCCTATTGGGTGTACAATATAAGGCTCTCCACTTTTTCTTTTTTGTCCTTTATGAAGTAAAGCCGCTTTATATAAAGCCTTATAAATTACTCTTATTTGATTAGCATCAAATTGTTCACACTTCGGTATAAGTTTTAAAAACTCCTTTTGATCTTTAGCAAACATATTATTTAATTTTGTAAAATGCGTTTCTATTTCTCTCATATTAATCCCCCATAACTTTTGAAATAATTATTATATTTATAATACTATAAAATTCAAAAAAAAGCATCAAAAAAACGCTTTTATTTTATTAATTCTTCAAATATTTTTAGTGATAATTTTATATTATCATGTTTTAAAGACTCGTTTTGTATTTTAACAAAATCGTCTTTAATTACTCTAACACCTAATTTATTAATGTTTTCCTTATCGATTATAACTGGTTCTTTTTCTTCTTCACGACTATATTTTTCCATAAAATGAGTTGGGATATTTCCACTATTTATTATTACCGTATCAATTTTTCTTTTACCTAAATAATGGTTTAACACCTTAACATGATCACTTACCTTAAAATCATCGGTTTCTCCTGGCTGGGTAAACATATTACATACGTATAATATTTTTGCATTTGAAGAATCAATTGCTTTTATAACATCACTACAAATTAAATTACAAGCAATACTAGTATATAAACTTCCCATACTAAGTATTATCATATCAGAGTTTTTAATATTTGCTATTACTTCTTTATTAATCGTTGGGTTTTCTTTGTAAAAAACATCTTTAATCTTCTTTTTTGATTTAGTAATGTTGTGTTCTCCTTCAACTACACTATCATCTTCCATTTTACCCATTAAAACAACATTATCTTCTGTCAAAGGTAAAACCTTACCCTTTATGTTAAGTACTTTGGATAAAGATTTTATACCATCAGACATATTACCAGTTATATTACACAAAGCCGCTAAAAGAAGATTACCTACGGCATGACCATTTAAATCACTAGTCGTATCAAATCGGTACTCTAATAATTTTTCAAATAAAGGCTCGGTTTCGGATAAAGATGCAATTACCTTCCTTAAATCACCTACCGCTGGAATATCAAATTCTTTTCTCAACTTACCAGTTGATTTGCCATCATCACAAACCGATACAACAACTGATAAATCAACTGGAAATTCTTTTAAGCCGCTTACTAAAGTAGAAGCCCCAGTTCCACCACCTAATATAACAACTTTTTTACTCATAAGTCACCTCTTAGTTTATATTTTTTTAATTAATGCTTCATAAAGTAAGTCAACTAAATAATTACTAGGTTCTAATCCATACTTATTCATTAATCTATCAAATACATCATCAGTTACTTCTAAATCTAAATATTTAAACACTGATTCCTTATTATTTTTAATGTCACATAAATAATTTCTAGTATAAGTATTATCAATTATTAAAAGTGGTAAATCTTCTATAAACTTTTTAAAATGATTCATTAACGTTTTACTTGTTTTAACATATTTAAAAGCTTCATTATCATAATCTATCATTTTTAATATATCAGGTATCTTTATTTTAGATTTATCAAGTCTATAATCAAACCTATCAACTAACTTTATACCATCTATTTTAAGTGCTGAAAGCTGTGCAACATCTCCCTTTTTAGGATCAACACTTGTTGGAATTATCTCTAATATAATATATTTTTCATTTTTTAAATTCATTATTTACCTTCCTTCATAGTACTATAATTGTATAATTTATATAAATTTAAGTCAAATAAAAAGTATTAAGATTAATATTAATCTTGATACTTTTCATAATGACTATTTGCCATTTCTAATGCATCATCTACGTAAGAATTTTCGATATTTGTTATTCGTTTTTCTTTTATAGCTTCTTTTTCTTTTAAAGATTCTTCAATTTCACCTACATACTCATCTCTTTTATTTTTATCATTAAATTCCTTTTCTATCGTTTTGTTATCTAAAGATAATTTAAATAAATATGCCAATTCCATTGTTTTTATATCTACCATATATTTATTATCAAAAATAATCATTCCATCACTAATAGAAATTGAATCAAATGTGCAATCTATTATTTGATTTCCTTCTTTATCTATTACACCATATTTTCCATTTAATTTAACTGATGCTAGATTTTCGCTAAAATCAGACACATAATCGTAAATTGGTTTTATGACTTCTTTTCCTTCTTTGTTAATATAACCCCATTTTCCATTTAAAAGAACGGCTGCTAAACCTTCATGAAAATCAGATGCACCATCATAAATTGCTTTTACGACTTCTTTTCCTTCTTTGTTGATATAACCATATTTGCCATTTAAACAAACTGCTGCTAAGCCTTCATGGAAATCAGATACATAATCATAAATTGGTTTTATGACTTCTTTTCCTTCTTTGTTGATATAGCCCCACTTATCATCTAATTTAACTCTTGCTAAACCTTCATGAAAATCACCTACATAATTATATCTTTCATTTAGTTTTATTATGTATTTACCTTCTTTGTTAATATAACCCCATTCCCCATTTAAAAGAACGGCTGCTAAACCTTCATGAAAATCAGATACACCATCATAAATTGGTTTTACTACTTCTTCTCCTTTGTTATTGATATAACCCCATTTCCCATTTAAACGAACTGCTGCTAGTCCTTCACTAAAATCACGCCCAAAATTATAAATTGGTTTTACTACTTCTTTTCCTTCTTTGTTGATATAACCATACTTTCTATTTAACTCAACTGCTGCTAAATTATCATGGAAACCATATACATTATTATATCTTTTATTTAGATTTATTACTTCTTTTCCGTCTTTTCTAATATAGTTACAATTTTCATTTAAACGAACTGCTGCTAAACCTTCACTAAAATTAAATATATCATCATATTTTGATATATCTATCTTATTTTTTATTATTGTGCTATAACTTATAACAGTTTCCATACCAGAATCTCCTCGTATAATAGTTTTTGTAAGAGATAATTTATGTATTTTTTTCTTACAAATACTATTTTATTTTTTATTCTA
>CANQHF010000013.1 GCA_947623685.1 uncultured Bacilli bacterium
AATGTTTTATACAACTACATTTTAACAAAGGTCTTCCTTTTTTCATACCTTTTCCCCAAACTATTTTACATAATCTTAGTGCTTTTTTTCTTGACAAAAATAAATATTTAAATATAATAATATTCGCTTTAAAAGGGGGAAATTATTGTGATAAAAGATATTTTATCTGAAATTATGATGGGTATTTATAATAGATATGGTGATTTATGCAATCATTATTATAAGATTATTTTATCAAGACCTTATTTTAATAACGCAACAGAAGAAGAAAAACAAGCTGCTAAAAATTACGTGGACTTTATTATAGTTCGTTATTTTAAAAATAATATAAAGTCTAATTTTACGAATTATATATCTGATAATATAACAAGATATATAAATAGAAAAATAAAAGAAAATGATCCTTTTAAAGGTTCTAAAAAAAGAATTAATGATTTGGAAAATTACTATACTAAAATCATTTATGATAATATAAGTATTGTTACAAACGTTTTAACTGATGAGCAAAAAATGATGCTATCTAAAAAGTTATATTTAAAATTTTATAATGGTTATAAAAATTGCGATAATAATTGTTATTTATCAAGTTATATAAAAACTAGAATTAATTTAATGTTTAATAACAAAAGAAAAAGTATGTTGGAAGAAAAAATATTATTAATGTATATATTTTATTTTGGTATGACTGATAATATTCATGAATTTTTATTTTATAAATATAAAGAAATTGCTAAAAGTCTAAAAGTTAGTTGTAACGTAGATGATTTTGATTTATTTATTAAAGAGTTTATTCAAAGAGAAAATTATTTATTCTATAGCCTTTGCAAAAGTATGGAAGAAAATTTAAAACCACAAAATAAAAACGTAAAAACATCACCAAAAAAAGATGATGAAAAAGATAAATTCATAAGCTATTATTCATATATAAAAGATGATATTTATAAAAAGTATGAAAGTGAGTTTAATGATAAGGAGTTCTTAAAAAAACTAATTGAAATCAAGTTTGAAAAAATCGTTGATAGTTATTTTTTGGGCGAACATAAAAGTCACTTTACTAAATACGTTTTTACTTATTTAAATGATTATTTAATTAAATTTGTAAGTAAAAAAGATAAAATTAATGATATAATTGCTAATTATACTTCTAATTGTACTAGTAAAATGAAAGATATGATAGAAGCAAAAGCAAATAATGCTTTTTATGATTTTTATATTTATAATAATGCAAATTTTGAAAATAAACATTTTTGTGTTTATTTAAAAAAAGAATTAGAAAGTATGTTATATCAAGATGATGAAGATATAAATCTTAGTTATAAAAAAAATGAAAAGGCATCCGTTTTAAAATAGGATGTCTTTTAATATTATTTGTGATATAATCAGTTAGTAGAAACGGGTGATGTTATGTTAAAACCAGATTTTAAAGAAGCAAAAAAAAGAACTAAAAAAGAAATTAAAGTGCTAAAAAACGAGTATGTAATTCCAGAAAAGATAAAAAACGTTGGAATAAATAAGAAATATTATATTAAAACTTATGGATGTCAGATGAATGAACATGACAGTGAAATGATTAGCGCTATATTAGAAGATTTAAAATATACCAAAACAGAAGATTATACTTGCGCTGACTTAATTATATTAAATACTTGTGCGATAAGAGAAAACGCCCATAACAAAACCTTTGGAATGTTAGGAAGAATAAAACATTTAAAACAAACGAAACCAAATTTAATGGTCGGACTTGCTGGTTGTATGAGTCAAGAAGAAAGCGTAGTTAATAAAATAATTTCGGATTATAAATGGATGGATTTTGTTTTTGGAACACATAACATACATAAATTACCCCAAATTTTAAAACAAGCGATAGAATCTAAACAGTTAGAAGTTAATGTATTATCTAACGAAGGAAACGTAATTGAAGGTATTCCATCAAAAAGAGCTTCTAAATACAAAGCTTGGGTAAATATTATGTATGGGTGTGATAAGTTTTGTACTTATTGCATTGTCCCTTATACCAGGGGAAAGCAAAGAAGTAGAATGAAAGATGATATCATAAACGAAATTAATGACTTAATAAAACAAGGATATAAAGAAGTAACTTTGTTAGGTCAAAACGTAAACGCTTATGGTAAAGATTTTAAAAATATATCATATAATATGAAAGACTTACTTTTAGATGTTGCTAAAACAAAAATAGAAAGAATAAGGTTTGTTACGTCTCATCCTTGGGATTTTACTGATGAGATGATTGATGTAATTGCAAAATATGATAATATATGTAATTATATTCACTTGCCAGTACAATCAGGTTCTAATAGAATACTTAAATTAATGGGAAGAAGATATACTAAAGAATCTTATATTGAATTATATAACAAAATAAAGGATAAATTAGGGGAAAATTGTTCTATTACAACGGATATTATAGTTGGTTTTCCAGGTGAAACAGATGATGACTTTAATGAAACACTAAAACTTGTTAACGAATGTAAATTTGATTCGGCATATACTTTTATATACTCACCAAGAGAAGGTACTCCAGCTGCCAAGATGAAAGATGATGTATCTTTAGAAGTTAAACAAAAACGATTATATCAATTAAATGAAGTAATAAACAAATATGCCAAGATGAAAAATGATAAATTAGTTGGTAAAACGGTTCCGGTGTTACTTGAAGACGTAAGCGAAAAATCCAAATCGATGTTAGCAGGATATACTGATACGATGAAATTAGTTAATGTCAAAGCTGATAAAAAATATTTAGGTAAGATTGTAAATGTTAAAATAACGGATGCTAAAACCTGGAGTTTAGATGGAGAGATAAATGAATAATATAAAGGTTAAAATTGATGATTTATTTGATGAATTAGAGCAATCTAAATTGTATAATGATTATGTAAAAGTTCTTAATCAATTAAAAAATGATAAAGAAATAAATGATTTAATTAATGAAATAAAAAGATTGCAAAAGATACTAGCTAATAACAAAGATAGTGTGGTTGAAAAGAAATTAGATGAGTTATATTCTAAATTAAAATCATTTCCAGTTTATCAAAGCTATTTAAATATTAAAGAAGATTTAAATGATGAACTATATGAAATTAAAGAAGCTTTTGAAAAGTATTTTCATCTTTTGCTAGAACTTTAAAATAGTGACTAACGTCACGTTTTTTTTTATGTCTCATAAAATACGTTGAAAGAAGTGATAACGTGCAAAACCCTTTAGTAGTAATAGAAAAAATAAAAAATGCCATGGATAAATTATCAAAAGAAGATGAATTTTTATCTAAGCTAAACGCAGATTCAAAAACTTTACTTAATTTATATAGTGCCGATTTTGTTGGTATAATGCTTAAATATTATCCTGGAGCAACGGTAATGATGCATAGAAATTATCATAAATGTGCCATTATGATAGCATCTAAAGTTTATGATTCAAATGGTATTACAAAAAAAGGCGATTATCACATAGCAGAAGAATATGAAATGGATTACATTAGGAAAACATTTAATATGCTTTCTTATAAAATATTACTTAAACTATTAAAAGAATTATTATTAGAAGAAAATGAGTATCGTGATTGCTATACCTTAAGAAAAAATAGGGAATATTTAACGTAATATTACCACTAACATTTTATAAAACTTGATTTTGATAAAATGTTATGTTATTATATATTAGTATAGTAAGCTATATGAGTATAAATAAAAAAGAATATAATAAAATAATCGTTCACCGGCTTGTTGATATAGTTTTATTGTGAAAGGTGATAACAAAAGAAAAAAAGATGCTTGTATTACAAAATAAAACGAAGTTATTAAAGTAGTTGTTTTAAAAATAAAATACGTTGGAATGCCAATTTAGCATTAAATGAGTTATTGAATAAATAGGTGGTGAAAAAAATGGAAAACGAAAAAGAAAAAGAAGTAAAGGAAATAAGTGAAGCAATTGATGAATTAATGGATAATGAAATTAGTTTAGATTCAAATGAAGAAGAAACAAAAGATGATTTACCAATTGATGATTTATTAAATAATTTGGACAATGAAAATGTTGTAAGTAATGAAAGTGATAATGACAATCAAAATAATGATGAACCCAATATAGATGAATCTAATATTCAAGATGGATATAACGAGTCTATTAATTATCCTAATTTAAATGATGATAATGATGATACGATATTATTATCAAATGATGTTAATATTACTGATAATAATCAAAATACTAATTTTTCAAGCTTAAGTGATGATAGTACAGCGCAAAATTATACTAATACTACTAATGATGCTAATGATAAAAACTTTTATATGGGATATACTGCAAGGTTAGTAATAAACATAGTTGTAATTGTATTATGCTTTTTGATAGCTACTTTATTTTTAGTAACAAGTATATCAATAAAATCAAGAAGTAGCATTATCTATAAACAATCAAGTGATTTGGATTATAAGGTATATTTAAAAGAAAATGATTATTATAAAGAACCATATCTAGATGAAAATATGCGTTACATAGCAAGTTTAATTGATAACGTAAACGTAACTTTTAATTATAATTTCTTTGCAAACCAAAATATCAATTATAAATATACTTACTATGTTAAAGCTGATGTTTCGGTAACTGATACCGAGGATAAAACAAAAATTATTTATTCAAACAAAGAAAAATTAACCGAGCCAAAAACCATCGCTAAAACAAATTCAACTGGATTTACCATTAATGAAAATTTAAAGATAAATTATGCTGAATATAATGATTTGGTAAAATCGTTTAAAAGTTCATATGGAATAAGTGCATCTAGTGATCTTGTTTTAAGTTTACTAGTTGGAATAGAAGATGAAAAGGGTACGGTAATAAAGAAATTGGATTCAAATGAAGTAATGAGTTTAACTATTCCGTTAACTGAACAAATGATTAATATAAGCATGAATTCAAACGAAACTAATAATAGTGAAAACGCAAAAATATATAAGGACTTTAATATTTCTAATAAAGTAAACTTTGCCCTTAGCATCACATCATTATTAATAGCGATTATCTTTATCTTTAGATTATTTATTTTCTTAAAAAAGACAAAACCTAGTAAAACTATTTATGACGTAACTTTAGCTAAAATATTAAGAGAATATGATAGGGTAATCGTAAATTCTAAAAAGGCTGCAGATTTAAGTGATGATGTAGTTGATGTTAATAGTTTTGAAGAATTATTAGACGTAAGGGATAATTTGGAAAAACCAATTATATTTAAAGAAATTCATAAGGGACAAAAGAGTTTATTCGTTGTTAAAACAGCTAACGAAACCTATAGATATACAATGAAGTTATCTGATTTGGAAAAAGATAAAAATAAATAATTTGACAAAATAAAATAAATGAATAAAATATAGTTGTTAGCACTTGATACTGTTATAAGTAATTTTATACAAACTAAAAAGAGATTACGTGGTAGGTGAAAACGTAAAGTTAATATAAAATGAATTACAAATGGTAAAGCTAAAACGTAAAACAGGCGTTAACTTTTAAAGCAGCTAGATAAAATTCTAGAAAAAAGGTGGTACCGCGGTTAATAATCGTCCTTTAATTTAAGGACGATTTTTTATATATAAGAAAGGATGATTTTAATGACGTTATATGAAGATTTAAAATGGAGAGGATTAGTGCAAGATATATCAGACGATGCATTAATTGATAAATTAAATAACGAAAGTTTAACTTTTTACATTGGTACTGATCCAACGGCTGATTCAATGCACATAGGACACTACTCATCATTTTTAATTTCAAAAAGATTAGCAAATAAAGGACATAGACCAATTCTTTTGATTGGTGGTGCAACAGGACTTATTGGAGACCCTAAACCAACCGCCGAAAGACCAATGATTTCTAAAGAAGAAGTTCAAAAAAACTTTGTAGGCTTAAAAAAACAAGCAGAAGAAATATTCGGCTTTGAAGTTGTTAATAACTATGATTGGACAAAAGATATTAACGTAATAGATTTCTTAAGGGATTATGGTAAATATTTTAACGTAAGTTATATGCTTGCTAAAGATAAAGTAAAATCAAGGATGGAAAGTGGAATAACTTATGCTGAGTTTTCATATATGATTTTACAAGCACTTGATTTTATGCATTTATATGAAACTAAGGGAGTAACATTACAAGTTGCGGGATCAGATCAGTGGGGTAATATTACATCTGGAATAGAGCTTATAAGAAGAAAATTAGGAAAAGAAGTATACGGAATGGTTATGCCGTTAGTAACTGATTCAAACGGAGTCAAATTTGGTAAAACTGAAGGAAACGCACTATGGTTAGATAAAAACAAAACCTCTTCTTATGAATTATATCAATACTTAATTAATTTAGAAGATTCAATGATCATTGAATATTTAAAAAAACTAACGTTTTTATCAAAACAAGAAATAGAAAAAATAGAGCAAGAGCATAATAAAGCTCCACATTTAAGAATAGCACAAAAGGCTTTAGCAAAAGAAGTTATAACTGATATTCATGGAAAATTAGAATATGAAAAAGCTCTCAAAATAAGTGAAGCATTATTTAGTGGAAACGTAAAGTCACTATCAAAAGAAGATATATTAATAGGATTTAAAGACGTTCCAACGTTTGAAGTTAAAAATAATACTAAAGTAATTGATTTATTAATAGAAAATAATATATGCTCAAGCAAAAGAGAAGCAAGAGAGTTATTAAGTGCATCATCTATATCAATTAATGATGAAAAAATAACTGATGAAGAAAAAGAAATAACAAGTGACATCGCAATTGATGGTGAAATTCTTGTAATTAAAAGGGGAAAGAAAAAAAATTATATAGGTATATTAAAGTAGAAAAATTTTAAAATTTATACATTTATTTTTCTTAATATATTCAAATGTTTGTATAATAAATTAAGTATATTTTATTTATTGAAATAATTTTTTAAAATGAATACATTGTCAAAAAAACGTAGTACTAAAACCAGATAAATTTTTATTTACTCAATGCAAAAATATGCAAAAAAAGCATATTTTTTTCATTTTATTTTCCACAATTCATCAAAAAACTACCGGTATTGGGGGATATTATAAACATAGTAAATGGATAGTATGCACAAGAGAAAAAATAATAATAATAACAAAGTTATAATAATATTATGCTAATGTATCTGTTGCGAACGGGGACTTTGATGTTGAGTTTGGGGATATAACTTTGACATATAGTTCAAGTGATTCATAAATAATAAATTAAGTAATAAAACATACAAAAAAAGTATGTTTTTTTTTAAAACGATTTTTCAATTTGTTTTCCACAATTCATCAAAAAACTTGACCGGGGGGGGGTATATGATATTATAAACATAGTAAATTAAAAAAAGGTGGAAAACAAATGAACAGTAAAAGAACAAGAAAAAGATATAATAAAAACTCTAAAATATTAATAATCATGGTACTTATTATTGGAGTAATAGGATTATCAATAGGATTTTCAGCATTTTCTAAAAATCTAGATATTAATTCAACTGCAACAGTAACACCAGATCCATCAGACTTTAAGGTTTTGTTTTCAAGTTCAGGAACGGATATTGAAACTAATCCTATTAGCGTTATTTTTAAAAAAGGTGATGCGACAGGAACTACTGCAAAGATAGATAATAGTGATCCATCACATCCAAAAATAACAGACATGAAAGCAACGTTTACTAATTTAAATCAAGCTATTCAATGGAATTTTTATGTAACGAACCAAGGAAAATATACAGCATATTTAAAGAAAATAGAATTTGGAGATAAAACATGTACTGCAAAACCAGGAACATCGCAAGAACTAGTTGATGATGCTTGTAGAAAGATTCACTTGTTATTATCTTTTAATATAAGCGATAGTAGTAATCCTAATTATTTAAGGGATGTTTCTAAGACGTGCACTATAACTAATCATCCATTATCGAAAGGAGCTTTTGAAAAAGTTACAATTTGGATATCAACTAATGATGTTACGGCATTAGCAGACGGAGACTTTGATGTAGAGTTTGGAGATATAACGTTAACATATAGTACAACTGATTCATAAATAATAAATTAAGTAAAAAGACATACAAAAAAGTATGTTTTTTTTAAAATGATTTTTTCAATTTGTTTTCCACAATTTTTAAAAAAACTTGACCGGGGGGGGGTTAGTGATATTATTAACATAGTAAATAAAAAAAAGGTGGAAAACAAATGAATAGTAAAAGAACAAGAAAAAGATATAATAAAAACACTAAAATAATAATAATCATGGTACTTACGATTGGGGTAATAGGTTTATCAATAGGATTTTCAGCATTTTCTAAAAATCTAGATATTAATTCAACTGCAACAGTAACACCAGATCCATCTAATTTTAAGGTTTTGTTTTCAACACAAAGAGATAGTTTACAAGCAGGTGATGTTGTAGGATCTGGAAACGGTGTTTCAGGATACGTTGCTGGAAATGCAACACTTACTGGCACACAAATTTCTGGTATAAATGCAATATTTACTCAACCAAATCAAAGAGCAGATTATACTTTTTATGCTAGAAACGAAGGTGAATATGATGCTTATTTAAAATCTATTAATTATGCAAACGTAACTAATTATAGTGCTCCAATTAAGTGCACAGCAAAACCAGGTACATCTCAAGCCTT
The DNA here is from genome assembly GCA_947623685.1 of uncultured Bacilli bacterium. Taxonomy (GTDB): domain Bacteria; phylum Bacillota_I; class Bacilli_A; order RF39; family UBA660; genus Aphodocola. Next base: position 8,673 of record CANQHF010000013.1, read on the forward strand.
AGTTGACGAAGCTTGTAAATACATTAAGGTAAACGTACATGTTGGAGATGGTTATAAAGTTAGTAATGCTTCATGTGATTCTACTAATACTATTTGCACTTCCACTACTTTAACTGACATTAATAACCATAAGTTAATTAAAAAAACCGCTGAACAAGTTAATGTTGAAATATGGTATTATGTTTGGGGCGCAGTAGCAGATGGCGACTTCACAATTGAAGTTGGGAATATAACATTAACGTATAGTTCAAGTGATTCGTAAACAAGAATATGCTTTTTGCATATTTTTTTATTTTTTTTTAAAATTTTAGGGGGATTTTAAAAGTTATGACTAAATATTAATATGAGGGCAACTTATATTGGGTTGGTTTATCTTTCCACTTTTTCTTTAAAAAGATGGGTGGTGATGCTTATGAAAAAAGAAATAATATTTCTTAAAGTAATAATCATTTTACTTTTTTGCATCTTGGTATTACTAATATGTAAAAAATAAAAGATACACTTACCCAAATGGGTAAGTGTATCTTTCCAAAAACATTTGGAAAGCAAACTAACCTAAAGTTGCTCTCACTAAATAAATTATACAATAATAAAAAATATATGTAAATATTTTATTTGTAAGTTTATTTTAATTGTTAAAATATTACAATTGTATTATAATAAAAATAAGGAAGTGATAATATGAAGAAAAGAATAATTAGTGCAGTAGTTGCTTTAGCAATATTTATACCACTTATAATATTAGGAGGTATATGGCTTAAAGTAGCCGCTTGTATTTTAGCTTTATTAGCTTTAAAAGAATTTCTTGATTTACCTCATAAAAATAAAAGACCAATTTATATTGACGTAATATTTTATGCATTGGTTTTATTAATGGTTTTTATGGATGATAAGAAAAACATATATTTCTTACTTACTTTTCTTATTCCTATGCTTATGGTTATATATTGTAATGATAATAAAAAATATAATGCTGATGAAGCGTTTAAGTTAATTGCGATGACTTCTTTAATAGGTATTGTGTTTCACGAGTTTTTATTGATTAGAGAAAAAAGTTTGATGTTATTTATATATTTATTTTTAATTACGATGTTAACTGATACTTATGCTCATTTAGCGGGCACGTTAATTGGTAAAAATAAGTTAGCACCAAAAATATCACCAAATAAAACTTGGGAAGGTGCTATAATAGGCGGTGTGTTTGGTACTTTATGTGCATCAACGTTTTATTACATCGTAATAGATTCTAACGTAAATGTTTTACTTTTACTAGTAGTTACGTTATTGTTATCTTCTTTAGGTCAGTTAGGAGATTTATTCTTTAGTGCCGTTAAAAGAAATCATGACATAAAAGATTTTTCTAACATAATGCCAGGACATGGCGGAGTACTAGATAGACTAGATAGCATTATTTTTGTTGTTATTGGATATATTTTATTATCAGGGATTTTTTAGGAGGCAAAAATGACTTTAATATATTTTTTACTTATGCTTGGAATAATAGTTTTCATACACGAACTAGGACATTTTTTCTGGGCTAAAAAATCAGGTGTTTATTGTTATGAGTTTTCATTAGGGTTTGGTCCAAAACTTTTTTCCTTTAAGAGAAAAAATGATGAAACTTTATATTGTATAAGGTTAATACCAATTGGTGGTTATGTTTCTATGGCAGGTGAAGAAGCTGATGATGATAAAACGGTTCCAAAGGATAAAAAATTATATAATAAACCTTGGTATAAAAAGATAATCATTGTTTTAGCGGGGGTTACTAATAACTTTATATTAGGCTTTTTAGTGTTTTTTATTGTTTCTTTATGTTTCGGATCATTTACTACAAAACCAATAATTGGTGAAGTAAGTAAAGATTCTGCTAGTCAAAAAGCTGGCATAAAAACTGGGGATAAAATAATTTCAATCAATGGTAAAAAAACTAATACATGGGATGATGTTACTTTAACCCTTACTTTAGCGAATAATGAAAAACCTCAAAAATTATTAGTTGAAACCAAAGATGGTGATGAAAAACAAATATTAGTAAAACCAACTAAAATCAAAGGTAAAAAAGGTAAAGTATCATATTCATATGGTATTGCATTAGATGATACTAAGCATTATGGAATTAAAAATGCGTTTTCTTATGCAACTAGTAAATTTGCTTCAACCTTTAACTCAATGATTGTTACAATAAAAGCGTTATTTACTGGAAAGATAGGATTAAATGCTTTATCTGGCCCAGTTGGAATTTACTCAATTGTTGGAACTCAAAGTAAGTCAGGTTTATCAGGATTGCTTTATTTGTTAGCATATTTATCAATAAACGTTGGATTTATTAATTTGCTTCCTTTCCCAGCTTTTGATGGATATCGTGCCGTTGTAATATTAATAGAAAAAATAACTGGTAAAACGGTTAACCAAAAAGTGGATGCAATAATTAATAACATAGGATTAATGCTTCTTTTTGCACTAATGATATTTATTACTATAAAAGATATTTTGAGGCTTTTTTAACAAAGAAAGCTTCTTTTTCTAGAAAGGGATTTTATGAAAGATTTAAAAGTAATATTTATGGGTACTCCAGAATTTTGTGTACCAATATTAGAAAGCTTAATAAATAATTGTAATGTTATAGCGGTTGTAACACAACCAGACAAACAAGTAGGAAGAAAAAAAGAAATAATTTTTTCTCCAATAAAAAAACTTGCGATAAAAAATAACATAAAAGTTTTGCAACCAATTAAAATAAGAGAAGATTATGAAGATGTTATATCTTTAAATCCTGATATAATAATAACTTGTGCATATGGTCAAATAATTCCAGAGATTATTTTAAATAAACCAAAATATGGTTGCATAAACGTTCATGCATCGCTTCTTCCTAAATTAAGAGGTGGTGCACCAATTCATAAAGCAATAATGTATGGTTATGATAAAACCGGAATTACAATAATGTATATGGATAAAGGTATGGATACGGGTGATATGATATCTAAAGAAGAAGTTGTAATAGAAAATAATGATACGGCACAAAGTCTTCATGATAAGTTACAAAAGATAGCGGTATCATTACTTCTTAAAACTTTACAAGATATAATAAACGGTACCAATAAAAGAGAAAAACAAAATGAAGATGAAGCAACATATGCTTATAACGTATCAAGACAAGAAGAACATATATCATTTAATAAATCATCAAAAGAAGTTTATAATCAAATAAGATCTCTTAATTCGTGGCCTGGGGCATACGCTATTTTAGATGATAAAAACGTAAAAATATGGTCTTCATTAATAAGTGATAAGAAATATGATGATGTTTGTGGTAAGATCGTTAATTTAGATAAAAACAAAATGGAAGTAGTAACTAAAGATGGTAGTATATTAATTACACAATTACAAATGCCTGGTAAAAGAATTATGGATATTAAGGATTTTGTAAATGGAGTAAAAAAAGAAGATTATATAGGAAAAATTTTTAAATAATTTTATGTTATCTTGTATAGTAAAGTATAAAAGTAGCTTTTTAGCTATTTTTTTAATTTATTATATCAAATAGTGTAAAGTATTTAAAAAAACATTTATTTTGATAATTATATATTATCTTGATGTTAACGTTTGATTTTATAAGTGTTATAATTATTATTAGCAAGGAGTTATAACGTGAATAATATTTATAATTATACAAAACAGGCTTTAGAAAGTTATTTTGAAGAAATTGGTGAATCTAAATTTAGAGCGGATCAAATATTTGACTGGCTTTATGTAAAAAGAGTTAAAAGTTTTGATGAAATGACTAACTTAAAAAAAGACTTAATAAAATATTTAAAAGAAAAATTTATATTAGATGAAATTAAGTTAGTTAAAAAACAAAGTGATGTTGACGTAAAAAAATATTTATTTAATCTTCGTGATGGTAATAAAATTGAAGCGGTTTTAATGAATCATGATTATGGAAATAGTATTTGTGTATCTACCCAAGTAGGATGTAATATGGGTTGCTTATTTTGTGAAAGTGGTAGGTTAAAAAAATTAAGAAATTTAGATGTATGTGAGCTTGTTTTACAAATTTTAAAAGTAGAAGAAGATACAAAACAAAGAATTAGCCATGTTGTTTTAATGGGAATTGGAGAACCGTTTGATAATTATGATAACGTAATGAATTTTATTAACATCATAAATGATCCAAAGGGAATAAACATAGGTATAAGACATATTACGGTATCAACTTGTGGTATTGTACCTAAAATAAAAGAGTTTACAAAAGAAAAAGCGGGAGTTAATTTAGCGATAAGTCTTCACGCTCCTTTTGATGAAATAAGAAATAAAATAATGCCAATTAATAAAGTATATAAAATATGCGATATAATTGATGCGGTTAAGGAGTATATAAAAGCAACAAATAGAAGGGTTACGTTTGAATATATATTATTAAAGGATATAAATGATACTTCTGATTGTGCTAAAGCTTTAGCTAGCTTATTAAAGGATCTTAATTGTTACGTAAATTTAATTCCATATAACGAAACATCAAATACTAAGTATAAGAAAAGTGATAAAGTGACAATTAATAAATTTTATGATATATTAAAAGAAAGTAATATAAATGTAACGATAAGAAGAGAATTTGGCTCTAATGTTTCCGCAGCTTGTGGTCAATTAAGAAGCGAGCAAATTAAAAAGGAAGGAAAGTAAATATGAAATCATATTATATAACAGACACTGGAAAGGTAAGAACTCATAACGAGGATTCAGTTATGATTGTTAAAAACTTATCTGGAGAACATTTAATGGTAGTTGCGGATGGTATGGGTGGACATAAAGCAGGAGAAATAGCATCCTCAATCGTTGTAAATGGACTTTCTGATAAATTTAAGGTTTTAGAGTCAATTGGAGAAAAACAGCAAGCGGTAAATTGGATAAGACAAAACGTAAGTGAACTTAATGAAGCTATTTTTAAATATACTGACGAATTTCCTGAAAGTAAGGGAATGGGAACAACGTTAGTTCTTTCAATAATAACTAATGATTATGTTTTGTTTGCAAACGTAGGAGATTCTTCTGGTTTTGTAATTAAAGCTGGAAGTTTATATAAAGTAACCAAAGATCATACCTTGGTAAATTTGCTTGTTGAAACTGGAGAATTAACCGCTGATGAAGCTAAAAATCACCCAAGAAAAAACGTTTTAATGAGAGCTCTTGGAGCTAATAATCCGGTTGATGTTGATATATTTGACGTTGATACTGGTTGTGATGGTATTTTACTATGTAGTGATGGTTTAACTAATATGTTATCACAAGAACAAATCGAAAAGGTATTAAATAGTGATTTAACATTAGAAGAGAAAGTAGTTAAGCTAGTTAAAAAGAGTAATTTAAGGGGTGGTACTGATAACGTATCCATCGCGTATTTACAAAAGGAAAGTGGTGAATAGTTATGATTGAAAAAGGAAGGCTAATAAATGATCGCTACGAAATAGAAAGATTAATTGGTGAAGGTGGAATGGCTAATGTTTATTTGGCAAGAGACACCATTTTAGGTAGAAAAGTAGCGGTAAAAGTCTTAAGAGGTGATTTAGCAGGAGATGAAAAGTTTGTAAGAAGATTCCAAAGAGAAGCTTTAGCAGCATCTTCTTTATCACATCCTAACATAGTTGAGATATATGACGTAGGAGAAGATGACGGTAATTTTTACATAGTAATGGAGTATATTGAGGGTAAAACCCTTAAACATCTTATTAAGAAAAGGGGCGTATTATCACTTCCTGAAGCAATCGATATTATTCTTCAATTATTAGATGCGTTAAAAACCGCTCATGATTCTTATATAATTCACCGTGATATAAAACCACAAAACATAATGATAAAAGAAAGTGGTTTGGTAAAAATAACTGATTTTGGTATTGCTATGGCCTTAAATAGCGCTCAGTTAACCCAAACGAATTCCGTTATGGGATCAGTTCATTATTTGCCACCAGAGCAAGCATCAGGAAAAGGCTCAACCATTAGAAGTGACATATATTCACTTGGAATATTGATGTTTGAAATGCTAACTGGAAGGGTACCATATAAAGGTGATAGTGCCGTTGAAATAGCTTTAAAACATATGAAAGAGCCATTACCAAGTGCAAGGGATATTAATCCCGTTATTCCGCAATCGGTTGAAAACATAATTATAAAAGCAACCGCTAAAAATCCTAAAAATAGGTATAAAGACGTAATTGAAATGGCTGATGATATTAAAACTTGTTTAGATGAATCAAGACAAAACGAAGAAAAAATAGAATTTAAGTATCCGGAAGCTGATTTATCTGAAACCAAAAACGTTAGTTTAAAAGAAGAAAAAAAGCCAGTTAAGGATAATAAGCCAGTCGTAAAACAAATAACTGAAGATGATAAAATTGAAAAGAAGAATAAAAAAACGATGATTATAATAATATCAATTATTTCTGTGTTAATTTTATTATTTGCTTTGGTTGTTATAATTGGCCCAAAAATAACTTCCGCAAAAGAAATAAAGATACCAGATGTTTATGGTATGGAAATATCAAAGGCTGAAGACTTAATAAAAAAGACGGGATTTAAAATAGATTCTAAAGAAAAAGCAAGCGATGACGTTGATGAGGGATTAGTTATAAAAACAGAACCAACTAAAAATAGATATGCCAAGAAAGGTAGTGTTATAACCATTTATTACTCATCAGGGTCAAAGAAGATAAAAATAGAAGATTATAAAGGCCAAAACGCCTATGAAATAAAAGCCAAACTTGAACTTTTAGGATTAAAAGTTGAAATCGCTTTAAAAGAAGTAGAAGATTCAGCAAGCTATAAAGATAAAGAACAGTTAATAATAGATCAAAGTGTAAAAGAAAAAGAAAGTTTATCTTCTGGCGAAAAAATAACTTTATACATTCCAAAAATATTAATAGAATATCCAGATATGGTAGGAGATTTATGGGATTTAAATAGGGTGCAAGAGTTTTGTGAAAAATATGGTCTTAATTTAAAATTAAACTATAAAGAAACCGCTGAAATAGAAGAAGGTGTTGTTTTAGCACAATCTCCAAAAGCTGGTGAAGAAGTTTATGAAAAAGATACTTTAAGGGTTGTTCTTTCTAAAAAACCTACAACCACTACAACAACAACTACCACCACCACGACAACAAAAGCACCTAGTGATACTAACATAGGTGAATAATGAAGGCAAGAATAATAAAGCTAATTAGTAATAAGTGGACTGTACAATGCGATAACAAACGTTATGAATGTAAGTGCATTGGTAAGTTTAGATATCAAAAAATATCACCTGTTGTAGGTGATATGGTTGAAATAGATGAGAATAAAAACCTTATTTTAAAAGTTTTACCAAGAAAAAATTTTCTTATAAGACCACCAATCGCAAACGTTGATCAAGCAATTATTTTAGTAAGTTGTAAAGCACCAGATTTTTCAAGTAATTTACTTGATAAAATGCTTGTTATAATAGAATATAATAACATCAAACCAGTAATTTGCTTTACAAAGTATGATTTGCTTGATGATACCAAAAAAATGGATGAAATAATTAAATATTATAAATCAATTGGTTATGACGTTTACATAAATAATGAACTTGATGACATTAAAGAAATGTTAAACGGTAAATTAAGTGTTTTAACTGGCCAAACTGGGGTTGGAAAATCATCACTTCTTAATAGTATAAATCCTTATTTAAAACTTAAAACAGGAGAAATATCTAAAGCTTTAGGAAGGGGAAGACACACAACAAGATGCACTCAGTTATTGGAAGTAGAAGGTGGTTTAGTTGCGGATACCCCTGGTTTTTCGTCAATTGATTTTTCATCAATGGATAAAATGGATATCATGACTAATTTTCCTGAATTTTATGAAAGAATTGATAAGTGTAAGTATAAGGATTGTATTCATATAAAAGAAGATGGATGCTACATAAAGCAATTAGTAGAAAATGGTAAAATATTAAGTAGTAGGTATGAAAACTATAAAAAATTTATAGAAGAAATAAGTAAGAAAAGAAGGTAATTTATGAAAGTCTCAGTATCAGTTTTAAAAGAATATGATAATCTATATGATGCCGTTTTAAAAGTTAATGAATCTAGTTGTGATTTTTTACACATCGACGTTATGGATGGTAAGTTCGTTGATAATAAAAAGTTTTCCGTAGATATGGTAAAACAAATCAAAAAAGTAAGTAAAAAACCACTTGATGTTCATTTAATGGTAAATGATATTAAAACGGTTATGGAATATGCAAATTTAAAACCAGAATATTTAACTTTTCACGTAGAGATAATAGATGATGTTAAAACAATTAAATATTTAAAATCATTAGGAATAAAGGTAGGTCTTGCAATTAATCCAGAAACTGATATTAAGTATTTAAAACCATACGTAAGTGATATTGATTTAGTATTATTTATGAGTGTTAATCCTGGCTATGGGGGACAAAGCTTTAATTATGATGTGATTAATAAAATAAAAGAGTTTAAAAAAATGTCACCTGATAATTTAATAATAAATATTGATGGCGGGGTAAACGATAAGACGATTAATTTTTGTAAAGAAGCTGGTTGTAATATGGTTGTATCAGGTTCTTATGTTACGAACAATCAATTTTATGATGATGCAATTAATAAACTTAAGTAATATATGTAATAAAAAGCTTTACAAATCATAAATTTTATTATATACTATAAAAGTAATTTTGATATAAAGGAAAGAAGATTGTATTTATCTCACCTGATTACGAGTAGTAATAGGTTAAACGCCAACAAAGAATACATATACATATTTAAGCGTTTTTTAGGTGAATACGATTCTTGTATTCACTTTTTTAATGGAGGTGCTTTAATATAGCAAAAGAAAAAGATATGCCAATTAACGAGCAAATAAGAGTAAAACAAATGCTTGTAATTGGACCTAATGGTGAACAACTTGGTATTAAATCAAAAGAAGAGGCATTAACCCTTGCTTCTTATGCTGGTTTTGACCTTGTCTTAATTAATGATAAGGCTGATAATCCAGTATGTAAATTAATGGACTATAATAAGTTTAAATATGAAAAAAAGAAAAAACAAAAAGAAGCGTTAAAAAAACAAAAGGAAAATAATGCCGAAATGAAAGAATATCGTTTGTCACCAAACATTGATGTTCATGACTTTAATACAAAACTTATTAATGCAAAAAAATATTTGGAAAAAGGTCATAAGATCAAATTATCTATTCGTTTTAAAGGACGTGAAATGCAATTTACTGATAAGGGTAAAGAAGTATTATTAAGATTTGCGGAATCCTTAAACGAAATAAGCACAATTGAAACTGCACCGACACTTGATGGAAGAAATATGATGGCTATAATTAGCCCATCTAAAAAATAGGAGGATAAAAAATGGCAAAAAAAACACAAAAGACTCATAAGGGTACTAAAAAAGTTTTAAATGTAAGACAAAGTGGTACCATTACAATAGGAAGACCAGGATCAAGACATAATACTGGTTCTAAAAACGCATCTTACAATAGAAAAAATAGAAAAGGTTCTCAACTAAGTAGTGCGGATAAAAACAGACTAAAAAGAATAATAGATACTTTATAGTATAAAAATTAAGGAGGATTAGAATATGGCAAGAGTAAAAAATGGTGCTGTTGTAAAAGCACGTCGTAAAAAAATATTAAAAGAAGCTAAAGGTTACTTTGGTAGTAAACATAGATTATTTAAAAGTGCAAAAGAACAAGTAATGCATTCATCAATGTATGCTTTTAGAGATAGAAAACAAAACAAACGTAATTTTAGAAAACTATGGATTGTTCGTATAAACGCAGCATGTCGTGAAAATGACATTAGTTATTCAAGATTTATAAACGGACTTTCTAAGGCTGGTGTTACAGTTAACCGTAAAATGCTATCAGAAATAGCAATCGATTCACCAAAAGCATTTACTGATTTAGTTATAATCGCAAAAGATGCTTTAAATGGAAAGATGCCAAAAGAAGAAAAGGCAAGTAAAACAGCTCCTAAAAAGGAAGAAAAACAAGAAGTTAAAAAAGAAACAAAAAAAGCTCCAGCTAAAAAAGAAAATAAAGAAGATATATCAAAATTAACAGTAGCTGAACTTAAAAAAATGGCAAAAGAAAAGGGTATAGAAGGCTACACCACAATGAAAAAAGCTGAACTATTAGAGAAACTAGCATAGTTTCTTTTTTTATTATATAATTAGTTTAGGTGGTTCAAATGAAAATAATAAGTGGAAAATATAAAGGAAAAATCTTAAAAGGATTTAATATAAATGGTACAAGACCAACAATGGATAGAATAAAAGAATCCGTTTTTGCGATGATTCAAGATTATGTAAAAGATTCCATCGTTTTAGATTTATATTCAGGATCTGGTAATTTAGCTATTGAAGCACTTTCTAATGGTGCAAAAAAAGCTTATTTAGTAGATAAAAACAAAGATGCAATAAACATAATAAAAAATAATATAAAAGAATTAAACATTAATGCTGCAATAATAATGCAAGGTGATTCTATTTATGCATTAGATAATTATATAAATGATAACATAACATTTAATATAATATTTTTAGATCCACCATATGATACTAATTTACTTGATAAATCGTTATGTAAGATAAATGATAACATTAATTTACTATCTAATAATGGATTAATAATATGTGAAACAACAATGGATATTAATTACTTAAAATATAATAATTTAATAATTTATAAAACAAGAAAATATGGTGAAAAAATAGTAACTATATTAAAAAGAAAGTAAATATTAAAGTATAAAAAGAAAAGTGAATTTACTTTTCTTTTTATATTCATAAATTAAGGCAAAGAAAAAAAGAACTAATCGTTCTTTTATTATTCTGATGCTGGACATTCAGGTGTAAAACTAAAACTATATGTTCCATCTTTATTATCAGTATATGTATATGTGTTACTGTCAATGTTATCAGGCTCTGTTTGATTAGCAAATTTTCCAGTAGTATTGGATTTAACTACAAATTTACCCCCACTATAAGATATCGATACATCAGTTGCTTTAACTTGATCTTTCAATGTAGCTGTAGTTACTTTATTATCCATAGCACATACTGTTTCCATTGATTTATAAATTGATTGTGCTGTTTCGTAAAAAGCGTTTCCTCTTGATTTTTTAATTGTTTTGTTTACCTGCTGCGTTGCAATAACCATTATTATGGCAAGTACTACGATAACTGCTAATAATTCTATTAAGGTAAATCCTTTCTTATTTAATTTTTTCATCTTTTTATCCCTCCAATAACTTTATTGTTTTATAATATTTTTCCTTAAGTTTATTAATTAAGGAAGGAGTGAAAATGAAAATAAAAGTAAGAAAACAAAAGTATAAAGATTTTTTATATGAATGGTTAGATTATAAAAAAGCTTTTATAAAAGAATCTACGTATGCAAATTATTCAAACATAATAAATTATTATATAATTCCGCTGTTAGGTAATTATTATTTAAATTCAATTAATAATGAAATGATACAAAAACATATAATAAATTTATATAATAATGGTAATGGTCTATCAATAAAAACAATTAAGGATGTCATAACTATAATAAAATCGAGTATGAAAAAGGCATTTTGTGAAAATAAAGTAAAAACATTTGAATTTAATTTGTGTTTTCCAAAGGAAAATTTAGTTAAAAAAATATATATATTAACCAAAAAAGAACAAAAACTTATTATAAATAAAGTATTTAATAACATAAATAATAAAAGTATTGGAATTTTAATATCTTTATTTCACGGAATTAGAATTGGAGAGTTATGTGCTTTGACATGGAAGGACATTGATTTAAAAAAAAGGTATAATAAAAATAAACAAAACTCTTCAAAGAATATATATAAAAAATAATAATTATTCTAAAATAATAATTACAATTCCTAAAACAAGTAATTCTTTTCGTGAGATTCCAATAAATAAAGATTTTTTAAAAATATTAAAAAATCTTAAAACCAATAAGTATGATTATGTATTATCTGGAAATAATAAATTTGTAGAACCTAGATTTTATAGATATTATTTTAATAATTTTTTAAAAGAAATAGGCATTAATCATTTTCCATTTCATAGTTTAAGGCATACTTTTGCTACAAACTGTATTGCAATAGGAATGGATTACAAAACCGTAAGTGAATTACTTGGACATTCTAATATAGCAATCACTTTAAATTTATATGTTCATCCAAGAATGAATCAAAAAAAGAAATGCATTAATAATATATACAAATATTATGTAAAATAAATAATTAAAATTTTAATTATTTTTATAAATTATTGACTTGTAAAATTAATAGTGATATTATTAACTTGATAATATTGGTAACTCATTTAAGTAATAAACTTAAGGAAAAATATTATAAAACAATAAAGTTATTGGAGGGATAAAAAGATGAAAAAATTAAATAAGAAAGGATTTACCTTAATAGAATTATTAGCAGTTATCGTAGTACTTGCCATAATAATGGTTATTGCAACGCAGCAAGTAAACAAAACAATATCAAGGGCAAGAGCAAATTCATTTATAGAATCATATCAAATGATTGTAAAACAAGTTAAAACTTTTATAGCAAGTGATGAAGATCCAAAATGCTCTGCTGATTGCTTAACCAAGTATGAATTATCTACTAAAGACTATTCTTCTCTTAGCGTTTCAGGCTCTAATGGTACATATACTATAAAATTGGAATCATCTATAGGAAAATTTAAGAACCTTAACCTAAGTAAATATGGTGATGCTGTGCCAACTTCAACTAGTGGTGCATCTTGGTCGTGTGATATATCTGGCCCTGAAGGTAATAGTACTTGTACATCGAATTCTATTTCTGGTACTGTTTCATATTAAAAGAACGATTAGTTCTTTTTTTTCTTTTGCCTTAATTAATCTTATTTAGTATAATACTTATATAAGTAAGAGGTGTTTTATGTTATTAATAGGTTCTCACGTATCGTTCACAAGTAAAGAACAATTAGTTGGAAGCGTAAAAGAAGCTATTTCGTATGGTGCTAATTCGTTTATGTTTTATACTGGAGCACCACAAAATACTAAAAGGTGTAAAATTGATTATGATTTAACCGTAGAAGCTAGAAATATATTATATGAAAATAACATTGAATTAAAAAATATAATAGTTCATGCGCCATATATTATTAATTTAGCTAATAATGAAAAAAAGGAAAGTTATTTATTTGCTATAAATTTTCTAAAAGAAGAAATAAAAAGAGTAGGAATGTTAGGAATAGAAAAGCTTGTTTTACACCCGGGAAGTTATGTTAATTTAGATTTGGATACTGGAATAGATAACGTAATTAATGCATTAAATGAAGTTATAACTCCTAATCAAAATGTCAAGATATGTATTGAAACTATGGCTGGTAAAGGTAGTGAAATATGTTTTGACATAAAACATATTAAAAGAATAATTAATGGAGTTAAACATAGTGAAAAACTTGGCGTATGTTTAGATACTTGTCATTTAAATGATGCTGGATATGATATGTCAAAGTTTGATGAGTTTTTAGATGAATTTGATAAGTTAATTGGAATAGATAAAATAAAGTGTGTTCATGTTAATGATTCTAAAAATTCAATTGGCTCGCATAAAGATAGGCATGAAAACATAGGATATGGAACGATTGGTTTTGATGCTTTAATTAATGTAATTTATAATAAAAGACTTTGTGATGTTCCAAAGATACTTGAAACTCCTTATGTTAGTTTTAATGATAAACAAAGGGTTTTACCACCTTATAAATTTGAAATAGATATGATAAAAAATAAAAAGTTTAATAAGGATTTATATGAAGATATTAGAAAGTATTATGAAAGATTAAAGTGAAAACTTTAATTTTTTTTAATTTTTAAGGGGGAAAATTAAAAGTTATGGAGAAATATAAGTATGAGAGGTGATTAATTTGGATGCGTTAAAAGAAAAGATTGATATAAAAGATTTAATATATGAAGTAAGAGAAAAACAAGTGATGTTAGATAGTGATTTAGCTGTTTTATATGGGTGTAAGAATGGGACTAAAGAGATTAATCAGGCGGTAAAAAATAATCCAGATAAATTTCCGGAAAGATATTGTTTTAGATTAGATGAATTTGAACTTGATATTTTTCGGTCAAAACTTTTGACCAAAAAAAATATAACTGAAAAAAGGGGCGGTAAATATCATAATCCTACCGTATTTACAGAACAAGGAATATATATGCTTGCAACGATATTAAAAACAAAACAGGCTACTTCTGCCACGATAAAGATAATGGATACGTTTGTATCAATGAGAAAGTTTATAAATGAAAATAAGGATATATTTAAAAGAATAATAGCAATAGAAAATAAAACAGATTATATAAAAAGTACGTTAATAGAGCATGATATAAAAATAGAAGAATTATTTGATAAATTTGATAAAAAAGAAGAATTAAAAAGTAAGTTATTTTATAATGGAGAAATATATGATGCTTATAGTTTACTTGTAGATATAATAAGTAAAGCAGATAAAGAAATTATAATAATAGATAATTACGTAGATAAAAAAACATTAGATATATTAACTAAAAAAAACATAAATGTAATAGTATATATAATAACAAGTAAGAAAAGTAATATAACAAAATTAGACATAGAAAAGTTTAATAGCCAGTATCCAAAACTAGAAATAAGATATACTAATATCTTTCATGATAGGTTCATAATAATAGATAAAAATAAGTTATATCATATAGGTGCATCATTAAAAGATTTAGGATTAAAAGTATTTGGCATAAGTAAAATAGAAGATGAAAGCATACTGGATAATATTAAAAACAAGATTGATTTTATATAATGCATAATGTTATTTAAATTAAGTAATATTAAATGGAATGCACAAGTCTTGCATCAAGAATAAAAAAATAGTATAATTACTTTTACGGTGGTGATTATCATAAAAATAGATTTAACTAAATTAATATGTAATAATTTATATGAAATTCCAATTGATGGAGAATTAATCATCCCTAGCGAATTACTTGATGGTACTGATATAAGAAAAATATCACCAGTAAAGGTAAGTGGGGTTATATCTAAATCCTTTGAAGAGTATGAGCTTAATATTAAAATAACTGGAGTAATGACACTTCCTTGTGCTAGAACTTTAAAAGATGTTTCTTATCCATTTGATATTGATATTGATGAAGTAATTGGAGAAAATAGTGATAATTCTTTAAAAATTGTTCAAAATAGACTTGAAATTTTACCAATTATATGGCAATATATATTAGTGGATGTTCCTTTAAGAGTTCTTGCGCCAGATGCTTATGAAAAACCAATTGAAGGTGATGGATGGCGTCTTATTACAGAGGATGATGAAAAGGAAGTAATAGATCCAAGACTTGCAAAGTTAAAAGATTACAAAGAGTAAGGAAGGAGTGAGAATATGTTAAAGTTGGATATCCAATTGTTTGCAGTTCCATTCAGAAAGGTAAGTAAGACAAGAAAAAGAATGCGTCGTACTCACTATAAAATTGAAGCTAACGGAACAGTAAAATGTCCTAAATGTGGAGAAATGATAAGACCACATAGGGTTTGCCCTAACTGTGGTAACTACAAAGGAAAAGAAGTTATTAAAAAAGAGGCTGAGTAATTCAGTTTTTTTTATGCATGGATAAATAAAATATGATATTATATATTATAGGGAAGTAATTGATATGAAAAATAAGAGATTTATAAAAATACTTGTAGGAATTATTATTTTTGTTTACGTTTTTATTTCATCTAACGCAGCAAATGAAATAAAAAAGATTGGTGCATCTTTATCTTCTAATGATAGCGTAAAAGAAGTCGTTTCATTAGATGATGATTTATACGTTTATTTTATTGATGTTGGTCAAGCTGATTCAATATTAATTAGTAATAAAAATGAGAATATGTTAATTGATGCTGGTAACAATGAAGATGGTAATTTACTTGTTTCTTATTTAAAATCCTTAAACGTAAGCGAAATAAAGTATTTAGTGGGAACTCATCCTCATGAAGATCATATTGGCGGAATGGATGATATTATAAATAATTTTAAGATTGATAAATATTATATGCCTAATGAAGTGGCAACCACAAAGACTTTTGAAGATGTACTAGATGCTTTAGAAAATAATAATCTTAAGTATACCACTCCTAAAGTAAATGATACGTTTTTTTTAGGTGATTCTTTAATAAGAGTCGTAAGCGTCTTAGAAAACACAAGTGATTTAAATGATTCATCAATTGTTTTAAGATTAACTTATGGTAATAATTCATTTTTATTTACGGGTGATGCAACAAAAAAGATAGAAAATGAAATTTTAAGTAATGGTATAAACGTAAAAAGTGATGTTTTAAAGGTTGCTCATCACGGTTCTGATTATAGTTCTTCTGATTCATTTTTAAAAGCGGTAAATCCAAAATTTGCGGTTATATCGGTTGGAAAAAATAATACTTATAATCATCCTAATGCGATAACGTTAAGTAAGCTAGAAGCTTTAAATACAAAAGTTTATCGAACTGATATTGATGGAACCATAATAATGAAAAGTGATGGAAACAACATATCAGTTCAAACGATCAAGACTAATACTAATGGGTAGGTGATAAAGTTGAAATATAGCGTTGATAGAATTGAAAATGATGTTGTTATATTACAGAATTTAACTAATGGGTTAATAAAAGAAGAGAAAAAATCATCTTTTTTATTTGATGTTAAGGAAAAGGATATTGTTGTTAATAAGAAAGATAAATACGTATTAGATTTAGATGCTAAAAATAATAGGTTAAGACTATTAAAAGAAAAAATGGAAAAATTAAAAAGTAAGGAATGATTAGATTATGAAATTAATGTTAATTGGTGGCGGAAACGTTGGAAGGTCAAATACTAGTTATGAAACTAAAAAAATAGATGAAGAAATAGTTAAATTAACAAATAAAAAAGAACCTAATTTTTTATTTATTGGTCTTGCTGATAATTTTTCAGATTCATATTACAAAGTAATAAAAGATATATATAAAAATTTAGGATGTGTAACTGGTAAAATAACTAAAAAAACCTTAACTCATATGGAAGTTGTGCAAGATAAAATAAAAAATGCGGATATAATTTATATTGGTGGTGGGAATACCGTTAAGTTAGTTAAAGTTTTAAAAGATACTAAAATGGATGAAATGCTAAAAGAAGCTTTACAAAGAAACTGCATTTTAGCAGGTATGTCGGCAGGTGCAATTTCCTTTTGTAAATATGGGTTATCTGATGTTGAAATAATTAATAATGTATCTAATAACTACGTTAAAGTAGACGGGTTAGGATTTTTACCCTTTATGTTTGTACCACATTTTTCAGCTGATCCTAAAAAGAAAGAAGATTTAAAAAAGTATTAAATGATGATAAAATAAAAGAAGTTATTTGTGCTGATGATTGTGTTGCTTTAGAAGTAACTGATAATAAGATAAAGGTAATTAAGAGTAATGAATTAAATAATGCATATTATGTTAAAGAAAATAATTTTGTAAAACTAGAAAAAGAAATGGATTTTTAAATTTCCATTTCTTTTTGTATGTTTTGATTTATATCTTTTAGTGTGATTTTATTATCATCAAAGATAAGGTATGATTTTAATGAATTATTTCTTGGAATTGATATGCTTCCTGGATTAGCGTATATAATATTAAATTCTTTTGTAATTGAAGGTACGTGCGTGTGCCCACTTATAAATATATCTCCATGATAACTTGGTAAAAAACCTTTTGAATAAGTGTTTCCGTGGGTAAAGGTTACTAAGTGTTTGTTAAACGGAAGAGTTATTACATCATAAGCTTTTAGCATTAATGCATCATAATTAATCATCCAATCACAGTTTCCTTTTATTAAGATAAGTTTGTTTTTATATTCTTTAAGTAGATCTATGATTTTTTCTTTATTATCGTCATTATAATATGAAAATAAATCTCCTAAAACAATTAATTGGTCAAAACTTTCTTTTTTTATTACGGATGATAAACTTTTATAATCACCGTGAATATCAGATAAAATAAGTAATTTCAATTTTAATCACCACTTTTATTATACTATATAATAATAGTTTTTTTCTAATATTGTTTTTTTTACCTAAAAGTGTTATATTTTAAGTAATATAGGAGATATTATGAAAAAGTTAGTTATTATTCTTTTTTTATTAATTTGTTTTTTTGCTAAATTAAATGTAATAAAAGCAGAAGATGAAATAATAAAATGTGAAACAAAAGATAAAGTTCTTTTTATTGCATCAGATGATAATGAATTTTCATATTCTTGGTCATTTAATAAAAATGAATATAAAGATGATGCATATCCCTTAGATTTTAAAATTAAGTTTTATACTATTAATAAGGATAGAATTAATAACTTGATTGATGAAAAAATAAAAAAACAATTTATTTCTTTTAATTATCATGGCACATTACCATCTAGTGCAACCATTAAAATACCCGCGATAAATTTTAAGGACAATGATCGATTAAATTTATATTATTATGATGAAGAAAACGGAAAAATAAAACAAGTAGAAACTAATCTTTTGGTTATGAACGGATACGTTAGTTTTGATATTGATCATTGTTCAGATTATTTTTTAACTTTATCTATCGTAAAAGAAGCGGATTCAAAAAATAATAGTGGGATAATAATAATTGGTATGATAATAGTTATTGTAGGTCTTGTTGGATATACTTTGTTTAAAGGCAAAAAATAATGTTTTTACATTATTTTTTTATATATTAATTGTATTATTTATCTTATTTTGTTATAATTAAAAATGATAATAGGGGTGGTTTTAATGCCAAATAAAAAAGGTCAAGCATTAGTTGAATTTGTTATCATTTTACCAATTACTCTTATTTTACTTTTTTGCATCATTGATTTTGGAAGAATAATATCTTTAAAAACTGATTTAGAAGGTAAAGCTGAAGATATTATTACTTTTTATTCTAATGGTAAAACTCTAGAAGAAATTAGCGCCGTAATGGATGTTAAAGATGTTAAGGTTGGTTTAGAAGAAAAAGGAAGCTATAACACATTAACAGTATCAAAAACAATAAAGCCAATTACCCCTGGTTTATCATACATAATAAATGATGCTTTTAACGTTAAGGTATCAAGGGTGGTAAGAAATGATTAGACTTAATAATAAGGGGCAATCTCTTGCAATATTTGTTATTTTTATTCCAGTTCTTATAATGCTTGGTGCTTTAGTAGTTGATTTAAGCCTTGCAAAATACAATAAGATAAGACTAGATAACATAGCTAAACAAATGTTAAGATATGGACTTAATAACATAGATAATGCACCTTACGATAATATGGTTGATTTAATATATCAAAATGATGATGAAATAGATGATTATAAAATAGATATAGATAATAGTAATAAAAATATTTTTATAACTATTTCAAAATCAACTAAAGGTTTTTTTGGAAGTGTAATTAATAAAGAAATATACAAGGAAAAAAGTTCATACGTTGGATATTTTAAAGATGATAAGATGATGATTGAAAAGAAGGTGAATTAAATGAAGAAAAACGCAAGTAAAATAATTACCGTTTTTTCTTGTAAAGGTGGCGTTGGGAAAACAACAACAACTCTTAATTTAGCAGGAATATATAGTTTAATGAATAAAAAGGTTTTAATTATGGATCTTGATTTAAATAGTGGCGGTGTTGCCGTTAGCTTAAACGTTGATGTTAATAAAACCATTTACAACGTAGTTGATGATATGTCTAATAACAGGTTTGATGTAATTGATTCATACGTTTGTAAGTATAATGATAACATTGATGTTTTATCAGCTCCTAAGGATCCAAGAAACGCGATGAAAATAGATTCCAAATACATAAGTTTAGTTATTACGTCAGCTATTTATAAATATGACGTAATACTAATTGATACATCACATATCATTAGTCCTGTTTTACTATCAGCTTTAGATAGAAGTGATAATACTTTATTTTTAGTTACTAATGATCCAGTTGATTTAAAGAACGCAAGAAGTATGATTGCTATTTTTAAGGATACAGAAAATAATAACTTTAAGGTAGTATTTAATTCATCAAAGGATACTGGTAAAGATTATTTTTCACTATTTGATGTTAAAAGTATAATAAAACATAACATTGATTATACAATAGATAAATCATTTTATATTAAAGACATAGATAAATATGTTATTAATGGAGATATTTTAACCCTTAATAAAAAAATAAGAGCTAATAAAAAAAGTGATATTATGAAACTAACTAAGTTAGCTAACGCTTTATTAGAGTCTAAATCCGTTAAAACGGAGGTGAATAAAGATGCCTAAATTAATGGAAGCTTTTGATGTTAAAGAAGAAAGACCGATTGTAAAACCAGTAAAAGATTATGATATATTTAAGGATAAAGAATTACTTGATAAGTTAAGAAACACGATTATATCTAATTTAATTGACGATAAAATACCAAATAACAAATTACTTCACGAGTACATAAATGATGAAATAGATAAGGCTTTATTAGGTTATGATTTAACTAATTTAGAGCGTAGTCACATCTTTAACTTAATTGATAATGAAATAAATGGTTATGGACCAATAACCGAACTACTTGAAGATCCTAGCATTACCGAAATAATGGTTAATGGAACAAATGAAGTTTACGTAGAAATAGATGGTCAAATATCAAAAGATGATTCCGTATCTTTCATAAATGAAGAACACATCATAAGAACGATTCAAAAAATTGTTCAACCCCTAGGAAGAACTATTGATACGGCAAATCCGATGGTTGATGCAAGACTAGAAGATGGTTCAAGATTAAATGCGGTAATCCCGCCATTATCATTAAAAGGACCGGTTGTTACCATAAGAAAATTTAGACGTGATATGCAGTCAATAGATGATTTTTTAAGAACTGGTGCTATGACTCCTTACATGGCAAGGTTTTTAGATGCTGCCGTAAGGGCTAAATTAAACATCATAATATGTGGTGGTACTGGTAGTGGTAAAACTACGCTTTTAAACGCGTTGTCATCATTTATTGGTGATCATGAACGTATCATAACGATTGAGGATGCCGCGGAATTAAGACTAAGACAATCACACGTTATTGGGCTTGAAACAAGGCTTGTTAATTATGAGGGTACTGGTGAAGTTACCATTCGTGATTTAGTTATTAACTCACTTCGTATGAGACCAGATAGAATAATTGTAGGAGAAGTTCGCGGTAAAGAAGCATTTGATATGTTACAAGCAATGAATACTGGGCACGATGGATCACTTACCACCATGCATGCTAACAGTCCAATAGATGCTTTAAACAGATTAGAGACGATGGTTTTAATGGCGGGTATGGATATACCAATTAAGGCAATTCGTGAATACATTGAAAATGCAATTGACATCGTAATAAACGTATCTAGATTATCTGATGGAAGAAGAAAGGTAACTAGTATTTGTGAAGTAGACGGCTTTGAAGGAGACGTAATAAAACTTAAGGAAATATTTAATTTTAAACAAGTAGGTCTTACCAAAAATGGAGAAGTAGATGGAGAATTTGATTTAATAAAACGTGTTCCAAACGTATATGAAAAAATAAAAAATAAAGGTATAGATGAATTAGAAGATATATTTGATTTTAAAAAGTAAGAAGGTGATTCATAAATGAACGTATTTATTATTCAAACGGCAATAATGATTATTCTTGCGTTTATTATATTTTATCTTGTTATTTATAATAATAGTTTAAGATTAGAAAAAAGAATTGCAAGATATAGTATAGATTCCATTAAGGATAATTCGGTATCGCTTTTTGATTTTATTCATGACGAGTATTTTAAAATCGTTTCAAAAACAAGTGCTATTTTAAAAAAATCAGTGTTCTTAAATAAATACGCATCTAGGTATAATAAATACATTACTTATGAGAATAACCAAAATATAATTGCAATGGATTATGTAAGCCATAAAATATTTATATGTTTAGGATTAGTTTTAATCGTTACTTTTGCAAGAATAATAGAAGGTGTTTTACCTAGTTTAATTGATGTTTCAGTAACGGCTTTAATAGGATTTTTTATAATTGACATATACTTTAAATTTTATGATTACATAAAAAAAAGACAAATAGAACAAGATTTATTAAACGCGATAATCATAATGAATAATGCGTTTAGATCAGGAAGAAGTACTATGCAGGCAATAGAAATAGTTGCTAATGAACTAAAGGGCCCAATAAAACAAGAATTTAAAAAAATGCATTTGGAAATAAGTTATGGACTATCACTTGATGTTGTTTTTGATAGATTTTCAAAAAGAGTAGAATCAGAAGAAGTAAGTTATATAACATCATCACTTAGTATTCTAAATAAAACTGGTGGTAACATAATAAAGGTCTTTTCATCAATTGAAAAAATGTTATTTAATAAAAGAAAACTAAAGCAAGAAATGAAATCATTAACATCAAGTGCAAATATGATAAGTAAGATTCTTCTTTTAATGCCATTTTTATTCATCGGCTTAATAACACTTTTAAATCCAAGTTATTTCTTGCCTTTATTTAACACTAATTTAGGTAACGTATTATTATTTATAATTATAATAATATACGTATTATATGCATTTATCGTAAATAAAATCATGAAAGTGAGGTTTAACTAATGAAAGAAAAAAAATCATTTATTAACCGCATTTATCGTGCTAAAGACATCGAAAAAATAAATGCAAAAATAAATCAATTTGGAGTTTCAAAAAAATTTACAACCGAATACTTTATGAACTTTAGGTTATATTCATCAATGCTAGTTTTTGTTTTATTATTTATTTTTGCTGATTATGGGGCTTTACTGGCACCAATAATAACCGTATTATGGTATTTACTAGTGGGTTATACCATGATAGAAAGACCCTTAAGAAAAAGAGAAAAAAAACTAGACAACGAAGCATATTACTACTTCGAAGTTTTGACACTTGCGTTAGAATCTGGAAGAAACTTGGAAAACGCAATTAAAATGGCTTGTAAATACATTGATTCTGAAATATCAAGTGAATTTAAAGAAACTTTAAAACAAGTAAACTTTGGTAAATCATTAACCGAAAGTTTATCACTTATGAGCCTTAGAATACCAAGTATTACAATAAATAACATAATATTAAACATGGAACAATCAAATCTTTTTGGAAATAGTATAATAGAAACTATGTATAACCAACTTGACTTTCTAAAAGATAAACAAATAATGGATATAAAAGCACAAATAAATAAAATACCAAATAAAATAAGTATATTTTCAGTTTTGTTTTTTATCCCACTTATCTTACTTATTATATTAGGACCCGTTTTAATAGATTTTGTTATTGGATAATAGGATTTGCCTCAAGTAGAAAAGGTAAAAAGATAATGGTAATGGTATATTGTGATACAAATGCCAACTCAAAATCAACATCACATTATAAAGACTCATATCAAATTTTAAAATAATTAAAAATTATGCAAAATACGGCAAAATATTTAATAAAAAATCATCATAATATTTATGGTGATTTTTTATGTAAAACTATTTTACATAATGAATATAATCGTATTTACTTGGGAATATTTTTAATGATAATATCTTATTAGAATAGTAATAATGGGTGTGATTAAAATGAAAAAGGAGATAGTTGAATACCTAGGTTTTGAAGAAGATGAAAAACCTAAAGTTGGAAGACCAAAGTTAGCGGATAAAAAGACTAAAAAAAAGTCTTTGATTATTGCTAGTGTATCTTTTTTATTCGTTATTTTATTACTTATTTTTGGTTATGGAACTTTATTTGGGTTTAAGAACTTAAATTTAAGGGGTACCTTAACTAATCAGGAAAATTCTGAAGACGTTTTAATAGAAGAAATAAAGCCATTGGTTAAAGATATAACAATAAAAGCGGGTACGGCAAGGAAAGTATATTTAACGGTTTTACCAGCTGTTGCAACTAATAAAACGATAACTTATGAATCATCTGATACATCGGTTGCAACGGTGGATGATAATGGTAAAGTTTTAGGTATATCACAGGGAATTGCGGTAATAAAAGCAAAAACAAATGATGGTACTAACTTAAGTACGGAATTTAATGTTAAGGTAATAAAAAACGCAGAAGGAAAATGTATGTTTACAACTTTGTCTAAAACAAGTGATGGTATTTATTACGTAGTAGATTGTAATAATGCTAAAATAAAAGAGATACAATATAGAATTGGTGATGACAATTATGAAAGCCTACTTACTAAAAAGATGACTGATGAAGTTAAATTTTCAAGTAAGCAACTTAAAGATAAAATAAGTTTTAAAGTTGTATATTATCCTAATAATAGTAAGGTTACTAAATATGCGGTTAAAACGATTGAAAAACAGCAGAAAACAACCACTAAAAAATTAACTGGAGGATGTACGCTTGATTTAAAAGAAGTAAAGAAAAATTTAGTAAAATACGATATATCTTGTAATAATGCTAGCGTATCTAAAATAGCATATAAAATTGGTAATGGTAGCTACGTAGGATTAGATTCAAGTAGTTTAGCGGATACCGTCATTTTTGAAGAAAGTGATGTAACAAGGGTAATATATTTTAACGTTGACTATGTAGTAGATGGAAGTAATAAAGTAAATACTATAACAAAAAGTAGTATAATAGAAAAAAAGTAAATGAAATAAAGGAGATGTAAAAATGAGAAAAGAAGAAAAAAATAAAGTAGGAAGACCAAAATTAGCTGATTCAAAGATGAAAAAAGAATCTCTTTGGGTATGTTTATTTGTATTTGTTATAATGATGATTGTATCTGTTATTGGATTTAAAATTTTAACCATTGATTTTAATCCAAGATACGTAGTCGGAACAATTTATAATGATCATGTAAATTCATGTGTCATAAGGAATAATAAAATAGATTGTGGTCCTAATGTAACTTATATGAAATATGAAATTGATGATAATAAATACGTAGAATTAACAAAACAAGATGAAAGTATAAAAGTTGATTTAGATAATTCTAATGATGTAAAAGTTTGTTATAAAACTGATAAAACAAATTTAAAATGTAATAAATAACATATCTAGTAATCGTTATAAGTTTAACGATTACTTTTTTTTATTTTTTTTAAATTTTTAGGGGAATTTAAAAAGTTATGTAGAAATATAAGTATGAGGGCACCTATATTTGGGCTAGTTACTTTCCGTTTTTTCTTTCAAAGGAAA
>CANQHF010000014.1 GCA_947623685.1 uncultured Bacilli bacterium
TAAAAAATGAAAAACTTTATGAACAAAGATTAAAAAGAACCCATCATAATTATCAATCTTTTAGTTTGAAAAATAGTGTTGATCAACAAAATGCTTACCTAAAACTTGCACTTAACATCAAAGAAAAAAACATTAAGGTTTTAAAAGTAGCGATGGATGATTATGAAATAGGGTATAAAAAAATCATAAACCAAATTCCAATATTAAAAGAAAACGATATAAAATATGATTCTGCTTTGTAACTACTTTTAGTCAAAATCATAAAATACTATTGAAAAATGCAAAGATAAATGTTATAATTAGTGGCGTTGCAAGGGTTAATTATTACCCTTGGTTCAAGTATTGCGCTCGTAGCTCAGCTGGATAGAGCACTTGGCTACGAACCAAGGGGTCAGGGGTTCGAATCCCTTCGAGCGCGCCACTTATAAAAAGCTGGTATTGACTTTAATAAAAACGTTATGATATAATCATAATGCTTTTCGGAAAGTAGCACAATTTGGTAGTGCACGCGGTTTGGGACCGTGAGGTTGCAGGTTCAAATCCTGTCTTTCCGACCATTTGAAAATTAGCTATTCTTTAACGGATAGTTTTTTTTATGTCCAATAAACCCCACGTTCTACCAAACCTTACTTGATAAATTACTTTTCATACTTTTCATATAATTTTAATAAGTTATATTCTTTTATTTCAAAACATATCCCATGATCATGCTCTAAGCCAATTTTATTTCCACTTTTATAAACCCCAAGACATATATACACCCTTATTAAACCATTTTCTAATAAATTAAAAAAATCATCAATACCCTTAAACTTATAAAAATTAATACTTGTATAATTAAAATACTTTATTTTATTAACTATTTTAGTATCATATTTAACTAAAGCAAGATAAAACATCTTATTTTTTAGCGTTTTAATAATGTCTTTGAAATCCCAGTAAATATCTTTATTAACCAAATTATTTTTATCATCATAAATATAAAGATATAATCTTTTTTCACAATACTTAACATATAATTTAAAAAAATAATTACTTTTTTGCTTCAAACAAATATTTGCAAAAATCGAACTTGTTAAAACCTTTACGCTGGGGAAATCCTTATCATAATAGCCATAATTTTCTCTTAATTTTTTAAGTTCAATTCCAAAACAATTACTTGGAACAAGTGAAAACAACGCTATATATCCATAATTACTTCTATTTTTTGACTTAACTTTTATTTCCACACCTTTGTAATCTGCAAATTGTAATTCATCATTATCTTTACCAATAAGATTTTCAAAAGTTAAACCCGAATTTCCAAAACTTTTTTGCTTTATTCCTTTAATAAATCCTTCATTTTTAATAATGTTAAATTTTTTCTTTAATTCTTGAAACGTTTCATTTATATTTTCTTCATCCATTATAATATCTCCTTTTTAACTTGCTATTTTAAGAAAAACAAATGTAGAATTTAGTCGAAAAAAGAAAAGATTTAATCTAAAAATAATAATTTTGCAATGAATAAGTGGTATAATCATTAAAGAGGTGTTTATATGAAACTAGTATCATGGAACGTAGCTGGTTTTAGAGCATGTTTAAAAAAAGGATTTGAGGATTTTTTTTACACATGTGATGCTGATGTTTATTGTCTTCAAGAAGTAAAAGCAGAAAAAGATCAAATTGATTTTGAACCAAAGGATTATTATTGCTATATAAATCCAGCTGATAAAAAAGGATATTCTGGAACAATTATTTATACGTTATACAAACCAATTAGCGTATCTTATGGAATTGGAATAGATAAACATGACCACGAGGGAAGATTAATAACATTAGAATTTGAAGACTACTATTTAGTTAATGAATACGTTCCTAACGTAAAAAGAGACTTATCAAGATTAGATTATCGTATGACGTGGGAAGATGATTTGAAAAAATATTTAAAAAAATTAGAAAAGAAAAAACCAGTAGTTGTTTGTGGTGATTTTAACGTTGCCCATACTGAAAAAGATATAAAAAACGCAAAAGCTAACATTGGGAATGCTGGTTTTACATACGAAGAAAGAGATAAATTCACAAAACTCTTAGAAAGCGGTTTCATTGATACCTATAGATATTTTAATCCAGATAAAGATGATGCTTTTTCTTGGTGGAGCTACATAGGAAATTGCAGATTAAAAAATATTGGTTGGAGAATTGATTATTTCATAGTATCAAAATCAATTATAGATAAAGTTTCCAATCCTATTATATACAGCGATGTTTTCGGTAGTGATCACTGTCCGATAGGAATAGATATAAAGCTTAAATAAAGCTTTTGCTCACGTAGCTCAGCTGGATAGAGCGTTACCCTCCGAAGGTAAAGGTCAAAAGTTCAAATCTTTTCGTGAGCGCCATTTAACGGAAAGTAGCTTAACTTGGTAGAGCGCTACGTTCGGGACGTAGAGGTTGCAGGTTCAAATCCTGTCTTTCCGACCATTATTATAAAAATAAGATAAATATTATATATTAACTTGATTATTATCAGATATTAAGATAAAATTTTATTAGGATATATAAAAGGAGTAAAGGAGAAAAATGGCATTAATTAAATGTAGTGAATGTGGTAAACAAATATCAAATAAGGCTAAACAATGTATTCATTGTGGAGCACCAATTGAAATGGAAAAAGAGATTAATAAAGAGGAAAAAAACAATGAAATAGTTTCGGCTGATAAAAATGTTATGAATACTACACCAAAACAAAATACAAACAATAATTCTAACAATGCAGTAGGCTGTATAGTTGGTTTAATATTTTTAGTGGTGATAGTAATTTTAGTGTTATATGGTGTAGGAGTCTTTGATTCAGACAAAAGTGAAAAAAATGAAAAACAAGAAAAAACTGAAAATATCTTATCTGCTAGTAAATTAAGTAATACTTTTTCCACTGAATCAAAAAAGGAAAGTATATATGGTGGAATGGTTCATGATGAATTACAGTTTGAAGATGATGGAAAAGTATTCTGGGGAATGTGTTATAGTAAAACTGGAAAATGCACAGGATTTACATATACTTATACTAAGACTGGGTTAGATGTTATAATTTACGATGAAGGTAAAGTTCAATATTCTTGTTACTTTAATTCTAATTCTGATAGAATGTTATATTGTAAACATCATAATGGATATTCATATGAAAATTATTCAAGAGTAAATTAAGATATAAACTTAATTTATTTAATAATTAAATAAATATAGGAGAATAGACCATCCTATATTATTTTTTTTGAATAATATAATAATGAAGATGCATCTTTAATTAATTTTGGGGGAATTTGGTTTGAGTGATATTTTGAATGCAATTTCTGATAATCTTATCCATATTTTAGGTACAATAATTACCGCTATTTTAGGTTATGTTGGGCTTCAAATAAAAAATATTTATCAAGAATTCATTCAGGATAAGACAAAAAAGGAAATTGTTAAAGAAACGGTTGAATACGTTGAACAAACTTGTAAAAATTTACCATGCGAAGAGAAAAAGAAAAAAGCTCTTGAAAAATCGTTAGAATGGATGAAAGAAAAAAAGATAAGTGTAAGTGATACTGAATTAGAAATTTTAATAGAAAGTGCGGTTAATTGTTTAAAGTAAAAGGTAATGGTTCCTTTTACTTTTTGTTTATAATAAAAAAATATTCACATAATAACAATGGAGGTATGATTATGCAAAATTACGAAGAAGTACCAACCATTATATCATGTGATGACTTACATTGGTTATGTGATATTTATAACTGGAATTTTAACGCTTGTAAATTAGTAAATCATTTTTTAAAAGAAGTAGAAGACGAGGATATAAAATTAATTTTTAAAAAAATATCTGATACTCATAAGCAGCATGCAATCGCAATATTAAATATTTTAAGATAGGAGAAAATAATGAAAAACATAATATGTAACCCAAAAACAAAAACATCTAAGACTTCTAATATGAATGATAAAGATTATCTTGTTACAATGTTGGAAATAGAAAAAAACATGGTTAAAAATTTAGCGACTTCATTAACAGAAGCGAGTAATAAGGATTTATACAATGATTATTTTGATATGTTTACTGAGATAATAGATATTGAAAGACAAATATATGATTTGATTTTTAAAAAAGGATGGTGCTTATTTGAAATGGCAAAAGAAACAAAGATTACAAAAAAATTAAATATGTTTGAGCAACTATTTTATCAGTTAGAAAATGAAGAAAAAATTTAATTTAGGTATTGATTTTTATAGATGTTTTTGTTATTATTAATATGCGTTTAGTTAATGCGTATTTTTGGGGCTTTAGCTCAGCTGGCTAGAGCGTCTCGTTTGCACCGAGAAGGTCAGGGGTTCGAATCCCCTAAGCTCCACCAAAATTAATATAAGGCCACTGTTTATTAAGTGGCTTTTAATTAATAAATTGTTATTCGAACCCGCCTATAAAAGAAAAGCTAAATTAAAAAATTAGAAAAATATTGATTTTTTAAGATTTATATAGTAGAATTAAGTAGTCAGTTTTATTAATTTTATAAAATGGGCTTGTAGCTCAGCTGGTTAGAGCGCACGCCTGATAAGCGTGAGGTCGATGGTTCAAGTCCATTCAGGCCCACCATTTTATGTTTATGAACTGACATTTATAATTGGCGCGTTGGTGAAGTGGTTTAACACATCGCCCTTTCACGGCGACATTCATGGGTTCAAATCCCATACGCGTCACCAAGTAAAAACAAATCCTTATTTTATAAGGGTTTTTATTTTGCTTAGTTTTATTTTTTTAAAATCATATAAAACATTAATTTTTATTATGATCGTAATTAACTATTAATGCAATTCCAAACATATAACTTAAAAGAGAAGAACCACCATAACTTATAAATGGTAATGTAATTCCAGTTATTGGTAGTAATCCCACGTTCATTCCTATATTTTGAATTTGTTGATATAAAATCATAGTTACAAAACCTAATATTATATATTTGAGATTTTTATTTTTTGTTTTATTAGCTAAAGATAATAATCCATAATCAAACGCCACAATGCTACCAATTAGTATAAAAGTTCCAATCAATCCAAAATTACTTGCAAAAACTGAAAATATAAAATCCGTATGAGCTTCTGGTATGTAAATAGGAGTTTTTCCGATTCCAAATCCAAATAATCCCGCGGCCTTAATTGCTGCTAAAGCATTAGTAAGCTGCATACCACTTTTATTTGACCAATCAAGAATTCTATCTATTCTGTAAAAAAAAGACGTTCCAAATAAACTAATAAAATTATCTTGATAGTTAAAATAAAAATATAAAAAACTACCTAAAAGTAATGAAACAATAATAAAAAGTATAAAAAATATACTTTTTTTAATACCATAAACAAAAAGCATTACAAAAGATATTAAAAAATATATTATAACCATTCCCGTATCCGGCTGTAAAAACGTTAATATACTAGGTATTAAAGTAGTTACTAATACCACCAAAAACAAAATTAAGTCACTTTTAAAAGTACTTTTAGGATACTTTTTATTATGTATTTCAAATATTTTTACATTTGCTAAAATCAAAAAAAGTTTCATAAACTCACTTGGCTGAAAAGATCCTATCCCAGGAAATACAAACCAGCATTTTGATCCGTTTATTTGCGCTCCAAAAATAAGTAATAATATTAAAAGTCCGTTACCAAATAAGTAAAGATAAAACGCCATATCACTTACTTTACTAATTTTTTTTCGCATCGTTAAAATTATTATTCCAAATCCCAATAAATACCATAATACTTGTTTGGTAACTATCTCGGTACCAGATAAATTTAAAGACGCACTATAAATTGATGTTACACTTATTATAAAAAATAAAACAAGTGGAATAATAATAAAATAATATAATTTATTTTTTAACATTTTTTCACCACCTTTACGGTATTTTAAATGATTTTTTTCATAAAATTTATTGGGAGGATGGTTATGAAAGATAAATTTCCGGAAATTTATAAAAATAAAATTGAAAATCTAAAGTCGCAAGTCCAAAAGGACTTTTATTATCATGCAGACGAAAAAAACACTGAACAAACTTCAAGTGACATTAGAAATAAAAAAGATGATTTAAATCAAGATAAAATTGACGTAGTAAGAAAAATAAATAATATTTTTAAAAGACCAGACTATGTTTATCAAGCTGATGTTACTATTATGCTCAAAAAAGGTGAAAATATAAACAAAAAGATAATCGGAATAAAAGATAATTACATATTAACAACCGATGGTGAAAAAATATATTTAGATGACGTTTTAGACATAAAATAAAAGACCACATTAGTGGCCTTTTTTAAACACCTTCTACGTAAGTATCTGCTAAGCATTTTATTGAGCAACAGCAATCTGTATTTACAGTGAAAAATGAGTTAGTTGCCGTGTATGTTGTTGTTGCAGCATCATAAGTTAAAACCCTCAAAGTAGCACAGCAGCCATCAACTTTTTCAACTCTAAATATATTTGAAGTTGTAGTTTCTCCAGGTGTATTAGATATTGGTATGGCAATAGGAGTTCCATTGCAAGTGTACAAAGTTACAGGTCTTGTATTAAAATCAACTGATGATGATGGACCAAAATAAGCTCTTGTACAAGTTTCTAAGCAAGTATCAGGACATACCTCACATTGAAGAATGTTTATAACTTTTAATATTTCAGCAATACAATTGCATTTTGAACCTGAGTTAGAATCATTACACATAATATTCACCCTTTCTATCTTTTTCATTAGTAGCTTATTCAAAATATGATAAATAGTGCAAGTCAAATGTCCTAAATACTTTTATTTGTAAGTAAAAAAACATAGTTCTTGCAATTTTATTAAACTTGTTATATAATGCGAAGTAGGGTGATGATATGTTAAAATACATTATTATTATTTTGGTGTTAATAATAATTGCATTAGTTGTAATAAAAGCTAGTAAACCAGATTTTAAATACGAAGCTAATAAGTTAGTTGAATATTTAGGGGGTATAAAAAACATTACCAATATGGAAGTTAGCGTATCAAGATTTAAAGTAACTTTAAAAGATCCATCATTAGTAAATAAAGAAGGTATTCAAAAACTTGGGGCAAGAGGAATCGTAGAAATAGACAACACTATGAAAATAATTTTTCAAGAAGATGCAAAAAAACTAAAAAAGTACATCGATCAATTAACACAAGAGTAAAATATTACAAAAAAAATTATTTTTATACAAAATTCGACAAAATTCAACATAGAAGCTATGTATAATCTTAATTAAAGGAAGGTGATTATATGGTAGCTTCTATTTTTTTAAGTTTAATCTATTTACTTTTTCCTTTATGCTGTTATTTTCTATCACTTGTATATAGCAAAGCAACGTATGAAGAAGAAAAAATGATATTTTTAGATTTAGCATTATTTAGTAGTTATTATTTTTGTAGTAAATTTGGAGATTTTCCTTTAGCAACATGTTTTTTAATAAACGTTCCGTTGCTACTTTCAATATATAAAAAAAGAACTTTCCCATCGGTTGTTTTATCCATTTCTACTGCGCTTTTTATATCAAGTGCTTACCAAATGCCATATTATTTGTCTTTAATTCAATATTTGATTATATTTGCACTTGGTTATTTAAGTAAGTACAAACTAATTAATATATTTGTAATCGTTAAGGTTTTATTTGGAATTTTAATTGCTTTATTTATTCCTAATAACGTTATAAATTTAAGAGTTTTAGGATGGGCATTTATATTGTGGGGTCTTATGTATTTAGTCTTTTACATAATTATTAAATTTTATGATAAAGTAGAGACAATAGTAAAAATGTATAGCTCTCTAAAAGAAATTACCAAAGAAAAAAAGTTATATGAATCATTATTTAAAATAACCCACGAAATAAAAAATCCGTTAGCGGTTTGTAAGGGATATTTAGATATGTTTGATATAAATAACCCTAAAAAAGCAACTAGATATGTAGGCATAATAAATCAAGAAATAGATAGAACGCTTTTATTACTTAAAGATTTTTCTAACGTATCAAAATTAAACATTGAAAAAAGCATAATGGAAATAACCGTTTTGTTAGAAGATGTGTGTGATGAAGCTTCGATGATTTTTAAAAACGAAATTAAATTTAAAAGCTTTATTAAAGATGATGAAATATATATTAGTGGTGATTATAATAGGCTTAAGCAAGTATTAATAAATGTTATAAAAAATGCTAAGGAAGCAATTGCTGATAATGGATGCGTTGAATTAAAATCAAGGACATTTAAAAATAAATACATTATAACAATTAAAGATAATGGATGTGGAATGAACAAAGATACGATAAATAAAATAGGGACTGCTTTTTATACAACAAAGAAAAATGGTACTGGACTAGGTGTTTGTTTTTCAAAAGAGATAATAGAAAGACATGGGGGTATAATGGAATATATATCAAAAGAAGGTAAGGGAACAACCGTTAAAATAACGTTACCAATAAATAAGACAGCAGCTTAAGAAGCCACTGTCTTATTTAATCTATATAAATACATAGTAGGATGATTAAATAATCTTACCTTTAAACCACTAGTACCGATACCAGGATTAATGTATAATTTTGTATTTCCAACCTTCTGATAATTTTTTTTATATTTTCCGTTTATAAATAATTCCTTAATTTTTGGTATGTTTATTACACCATTATGAGTATGACCTGCAATTGCAACATCAAAATTATTTTCCTTAACATCATCTATTTCATTTGGATCGTGCAAAACTAACATTTTAAAATAGTTTATGTCTGGATTATTTTTAAAATACTCTAATGATGCGTTTTTATCAATTAATAAAATAGGATTATTATCTAAACTATATATAAGCTGCGGATTATTATCTAAACTTATAAATCCAGCCGTATTTAATAATGATTTTGCATCGTCAAAATCTTCTTCTCCTAAAACATAATATTTTCCAAGCTCGGCGTTTATTTTTAATAAACTATTTTTAATACTTATTTTTTCACTTTCCGTTAACTTATATTTTTCATTTATTAAATCACCGGTAAATATTACTATGTCTGGTTTTGTTTCATTAGCCTTTTTAACTAAATTTTTCATTTGTTTTTCATATATGGTAGATCCGTAATGTATATCTGATATTTGAAGTATTTTTAAACCGTCCATTTCTTTGGAAATCTTATTTGATGAAACTTTATATTCCTTTATAAAAATTCCTTTTGGACCAATCCAAAATAAACAAATGATAATAAAAACAACAACCAAAAACAATTTCACTTGCCATTTTAATTTCCGTTTCTTTTTTTTAACTTCTTCTTTAGCCATTTTATCCTCCAATTATTTGAATAATAACCAAAATAGTATTATGAAGCATATGAATAATTATTGGTAACGTTATGTTTTTTGTTTTTGTTAAAAGATATGCGAAACAAAATCCCATTGCACCATATGGAATAACGTATAGAAAATCTAAAGCACTATTATAGCTACCTAAAACGTGTAATAATCCAAAACTTAACCCACTTATAAATATGAATAACCATTTTCGTTTAATTAAGCCAAAAAACGATCTTCTAAACACCATTTCTTCCATAATTGGCGCAATAAAAGAACATGTATAAAACATATATAAAGGGGCTAATTTTATACTTTGTCTTACTAAAGCTTCATTTTCTGATACATTTTGCTTTAATATAATACCAATTAAAAATGATGAAGTAGTCATTATTATGCATCCTATCATCCAGCAATTAAGTGATAGTATAATTCGGTTCGATAAATTTTTTTTAAGATCTTTAAAACCGCTTATAATTTCTTTCCTAAACATTATTAATATTATTAAAACATAAATAAAATCAGATAATGCATAAATTAGTATTCTAGGTGTTCTTGCTATCTTAATTAAATTAACACCAAAAGAAGAAATAATTGATAATATAAAATTATCTTGATATAAAATATACAACAATATCGTGATTATGAATTTATAATTACTTTTAAACCAATTTTTAATACTAGTTTTTACATCATTAATTGCACTTTCAAACACTATGAAATCACCTCTATTTTAAATTATAGCAAAAATATGATATTTATAAAATGATAATGCTAAAATTACTATGTAATTTTACACAGTAATTAATTGACAAAAGATTAATAAATGTATAATATAATAGATACTTAAATATTTATTTTTAAACTATTTATCAATGTCAATAATCATTGTAATTATAAGAGTATCAAGATAAAAAAAGAAAAATTTCAAATAGTTGTAAAAAAGCATTGCAATATATATTTTTTATGTTATAATACAAATAGCAACCAAGAGTAGGACATATGTCCTGCTCTTTATATTTGAAGGAGGTATTAAATATGGATGATAAAGTAAGATCATTAATTGAAGAACCGCTTAAAAAAATTAACATTAAACTTTCTAAAGTTGAATATGTTAAGGAAGGTACTATGTATTTTTTAAGGGTCGTAATTGATAAAGAACCATATGTTGATGTTGATACTTGTGTTTTAGCGACCGAAGTTATTAATCCAATAATTGATACCCTAGAAGATGAATTTGAAGAAGCATACGTGCTAGATGTTTGTTCACAGGAAAAAGGAGATAAATAAAATGAATGGTAAAGAATTTATTAAGGCATTAAAGGAAATTTGTGAAGAAAAGCAAATAAGTGAAGACATAATTTTTGATGGAATGACAACTGCTTTAGAAAAAGCATATGCAAAAGAAACTGGGCTTCCTAACATTAGAATTGATATCAATAAGGAAACCGGTGATATAAAAGGTTTTTCATATCAAAAAGTAGTGGAAGAATATACTGATGGTGAAGATGAAGATGGCGAAGATGCAGTTGAAATATTACTAGAGGATGCTAAAAAAATAGATCCAAGCATAAAACCAGGTGAAACGATTGAAGAAGAAGTTGCATTGAAAGATTTTGGTAGGGTTGCAACGATGGCTGCTAAACAAATCCTAATTCAAAAAGTAAGGGAAGCTGAAAGACAAAGTATAATGACCGAATTTGAAGATAAAGAAGGAGAGTTATTAGTTGGCATTTTATCAAGGGAAGATGCATCAAACTACTACGTTGATTTAGGAAGAATGCATGGTATTTTACCTAAAAGCGAATTAATAAAGGGTGAAGAACTAAAGATGGGGTCATCAATTAAAGTATATGTAACAAAAATTGACGATACAGGTAAAAGCCCACTTATCCTACTATCAAGAAGTCATTATGGATTTGTTAAAAGATTACTTGAAAATGAAATTCCAGAATTAAACGATGGAACTGTAATATTATATAGTGTTGCAAGAGATGCTGGCTCAAGAAGCAAGATAGCCGTTTATTCAGAAGATGAAAAAGTTGATGCAATTGGAGCTTGCATAGGTGAAAACGTATCAAGAATTAACAGAATAACAAATGAATTAGGTGGAGAAAAAATTGATGTTGTAAAATATGATAAAGATCCAATAACATTTATTAAAAACGCATTATCGCCAGCTCGTGACGTTAAAGTATATATTTTAGATGAAAAGAAAAAGGAAGCTTTGGCGGTAGCTGATGGTGATAATTTATCATTAGCAATAGGAAAAAAAGGCCAAAACGTTCGTTTAGCAGCTCGCTTAACACATTATAGAATAGACGTTAAAAGTAGTGAGCAAGTAAAAGAAGAAAAAATTGACTTAACAAATGCTTTATCCTAAAAGTGGGGTGAAATATAAATGAAACAAAAAAAAATACCAATGCGCACTTGTGTTGTTACCAAAGAAAAATATCCTAAAAAAGAATTAATTAGGATCGTAAGAGATAATTTAGGTAACGTATCAGTTGATTTAACTGGCAAAGCAAATGGAAAAGGTGCTTATTTAAAAAAATCTAAAGAAG
Source organism: uncultured Bacilli bacterium (assembly GCA_947623685.1). Classification (GTDB taxonomy): domain Bacteria; phylum Bacillota_I; class Bacilli_A; order RF39; family UBA660; genus Aphodocola. The sequence continues at coordinate 11,897 of CANQHF010000014.1, forward strand.
TTATTGAAATGGCAAAAAAAACAAAAATTTTAGAAAAATATTTAGAAGTTTTAGTGCCAGATAATATATACGAAACTTTAGAAAAAAGCATAAGTAAATAACATAAAAGAAAGGAGCGTGACCATTTTATGATGAGTGTTTTAGAATATGCAAATGACATGAATAAGAGCGTAGAAGAAGTTTTAAATATGTGTAATAAACTTAATATAAACGTATCAAGTAAGGAAGACATGTTAGATGATGATTCAATCGTAGAATTAGATAACGCTTTTGAAAACGAAGAAAAAGAACCAACTGATGATGAAGTAATCAAGCAAGATGAAGAAATCATTAAAAAGATGGAAGAAGATGATTACTACGATGAGGTTTTAGATACGCTAATTGATAAAAAGGATGCGGTTTATAATAGTGAACCAGTTGGTAAAAAGAAAAAAAATAAAAATAAAACTAAGCAAAAAGATATTAAAGATGCTAAAAAAGCAATGTACAAAAATAAAGAAAAACTAGTTTCTAACGAAAGTGAAGCATCTGAAAACGTTATTTTGTATAAAGATGGTATGACGGTAAAAGATTTTGCCTTAGAAATATCAGTTCCAATTGCAGAAGTTATTAAAAAATTAATGAGTTTTGGATTAATGGTAAGCCAAAACGCTAGTTTATCATATGATGATGCATCCGTTTTAGCATTAGAATATGGTAAAGAATTAAAAAAAGAAGAAACTCAAGATATAACAAATTTTGAAATGTTTGAAGTAAATGATGATCCAAAGGATTTAATACCGCGACCTCCAGTTGTAACGATAATGGGACACGTAGATCATGGTAAAACATCACTTTTAGATGCCATTAGAAAAAGTAGTATTACACTTGGCGAATTTGGTGGTATAACACAACACATAGGAGCTTATCAAGTAAAATATAAAGATAAGAAAATAACTTTCATTGATACTCCAGGGCATGCTGCATTTACTGAGATGAGAGCTCGTGGTGCATCCATTACGGATATCGTAATAATAATAGTTGCGGCAGATGATGGAGTAATGCCACAAACAATTGAGGCAATTGATCATGCAAAAGCAGCTAAAGTTCCAATTATTGTTGCAATAAACAAAATTGATAAACCTGGGGCAGATGCACAAAAGGTTATGCGTCAAATGAGTGAACAAGGTCTTACTCCTGATGAATGGGGTGGAAATACAATCTTTGTTCCTATTTCCGCTAAAACTGAAGAAGGTATTGATAAATTATTAGAAAACCTAATTCTTCTTTCTGAATTACAAGAATTAAAAGCTAATCCAAAACGTTATGCAATGGGAACCGTAATTGAATCTAAACTTGATAAAAACGTAGGTTCAGTAGTTACGTTACTTGTTCAAAATGGTACGTTAAGATTAGGTGATGCGGTAGTTATTGGTGAGTATTTTGGTAAGGTAAGAACACTTAAAAATGATTTAGGTGAAGAAATTGTTGAAGCTCTTCCTTCAACTCCAGTTTCGATAACAGGTGTATCAGGGGTTCCAACCGCTGGTGATAAATTTATGGCATTTGAAACCGAAAAACAAGCTCATGCAATCGCCGAGCAAAGAAGTGAAGTTGCAAAATTAAAAGCTAATACTTTAGCAAGTGCCTTAAGTTTAGATGATTTATTTGGAAAAATATCAGAAGGCTTAAAAGAAATAAATATAGTTTTAAAAGCTGACGTAAAAGGTAGTGAAGAAGCCGTTAAAAACACGTTATCTAAAATTGATGTTGAAGGATGTAAATTAAACGTAATAAGAAGTGGCGTTGGTACGATTACCGAAAGCGATATTGTTTTGGCGAATGCATCAAGTGCCATAATAATTGGTTTTAACGTAAGACCTACTAGTAAAATTCTTGACATTGCAAAAGAATATGGTGTTGATGTAAGACTTCATAATATAATTTATAAAGTAGTAGAAGAAATGGAAGCTGCTATGAAAGGTATGTTAGATCCAGAGTATGAAGAAAAAGTAATAGGTTCAGCCGAGATAAGAAAAATATATAAATTCTCTAAAATTGGTAGTATAGCAGGATGCTATGTATTAGATGGATCAATAAAAATGGGAGCCAAAGCTCGCGTTATAAGAGATGGTGTAGTTATGTATGATGGCGCGATTAATTCGGTTCAAAGGGAAAAACAACAAGCAAAAGAAGTTAAATCTGGTTTTGAATGTGGTATTACGTTAGATAATTATAATGATATAAAAGAAAAAGATATAATAGAAGCTTATGAACTAGTTGAAATAAAGAGGTAACTAATGAGTGTTAAAACAGAAAGAATAGCAAATTTACTAGTAAGGGAAATAAGCGATATTTTGCAAAATGAAATATATGATGAAGACATAAGATTTGTAACGATAACATTTTGTAAAGTTGATACGGATTTATCTTTGGCTCAAGTTTATTGTACGGTATTAAATAGTGCTAAAAAAGATAAATGCATAAATGATTTAAACGCCGCTAAAGGTTTTATTAAAACCGAACTTGCTAAAAGGAAACTTGAAATAAGAAAAATACCAGATTTAAGATTTATATACGATGATTCTATTGAATATGGTTCTAATATAGAAAAAATAATTAATAAAATAAATGATGAAAGATAGATTTTTCTATCTTTTTTTCTTTTTTTGTAGAAATAATAATAAAAAAAATGTATAATTATATTAGTATTAAGATAAAGGGCGTGTTAATATGATTAATTTAATTAAAAAAGAAAATGTTAACATTGGCATTTTGGAAACTGACTTTGATATTTTTGCAGATATAGTTAGTACTTTTTCAAGTGAAAATTTAAAAAAAGATTGTCTTCTTGACATTGATGATTACATCGTTCCTGAATACTTTAGAAACAAAATAACCATTGTAATACAAACTAATGGTATGTTAATTGGATATGCTACTTTTGAGTTTAAAAATGGTAATAATTCTTCAAAGGTTGAAATAAATAAACTATATGTTTTAGAAGAATTTAGACAAAAAGGTATGGAAGCTCTTTTAGTTGAGACGGTCATTTATGTAGCTGGTGAAGTAGGCTCTAGAAACGTTTTAGTAACAGTTGATGAACACGATTCATATATGTTTGAAATATATAAATCCATCGGTTTTTATGAAGTCGGAATAAGCGAAGATGGTAGTTTACTTAGTATTAGTGTTAATACCGCGGTTGCATCAAGAAGATTAAATGATAAATTTAGGGATATTACACCTGATTCAGTTGATTATAAAAGTTTAAGATTAGTTAAAAAAATAGCATCAGGAAGATCTGGAAATATTTATCTTACCGAAGATAAAAGGATTTTAAAAATGTTTACGTCCACGTCATTTACTTACATAAAAGATAGGGAAGAAACCTTAAGATATCTAAAAACACTTGATATTCCAGAAATAATAAAGCCCAAAAATTTAGTTTATTATGATGGCCTTTTTGTTGGATACATAATGGAATATTTGCCAGAAGGTGAAGCTTTATGGAATAATAATTCAAATTATAGTTTTGAAGAAAGAATTGAAAAAATAAAAGCCATCGAAGAAGTAATGAAAAAATTACACAAGATGAATATATACATATGTGATTTAAACCCAGATAACATTTTCTTTGATAAAAATGGTAATGTTAGGTTAATTGATTGTGATGCATTCGTTATTAAGAAAAACGTAATTAATGATGACGTTGATTTAAAATACAGGGATCCAGTATATAAGATTGTATCTGAAAAAACAGATTTATATGCTTTTGCAATCACTAGTTTGCAGCTTTTAATAAATCAAAAAATAGATAATAATGCAACCAAAGCGGAGATAGAGAAAATATATAATAAAAACAAAAATAAATTACCGGTTAGTTTTAAAGAGTACTATGATAATATATTTAAAACTAAAGATAGATATTATTTATCTGAATCATATGAAAAATATTTACAAAGTATGTATAGTTTAGATGATTCTAATCTAAAAAATGACAACAAAAGTGGAAAAATAAGTATAATTATTCTTTCTGTAATAATTGTTCTAATCGCGGTAATTGGATATATAGTTTTTAAATCTAGTAGGTAAGTATTTATTTATAAAGGGTTTTACATCCTTTTTTTGCGTAATTCGTAAGAAATATTGACCCGGGGGGGTATGTGATATTATAAACATAGTAAATAATAGGAAAGGAAAATATTATTATGCAAATTAAAATAGATGATGTTTTTTCACTATCAAGCGGAAGATATATTGCTTTAGAAGAAGCTTTTTACTTACAAGATAGATATATTTTTGTTAACAAATTAAATGAAGATGATAATCCAACTAATGATTTTAAAGTGTTTAAGTGCGTAAATGATGCTATAGTTGAAGAAAAAGATAATAAAAAACTAAAAGAATTATTAGATTTTTTTAGTGAAAAAGTTAACGATAAGTTAGCATTAATTAATGAAACATATGAAAATAAAGGAGAAAATAAATGAATTCGCGTTATGAAAACTTGCTATTACAACTAAAAAATAGTCAAGAAGAAATCAAGCACTTAAATAAAGAATTAGAAGATTTAAAGGCAGCTTCTAATGATTTTTCTAAAGAATCATATGAAAAAGAGTATAATTTAATTTGTGATTACATTGATAAAGAAAAAAATAAAATTAAAGATTTAGAAGATGTAATTAAAACATATGATGCTGCAAAAAAGGCAATAGAAAGAAACGTATATTTAAGACAATTATTAGATAATGAAAAAGATTTTGAGACAAGGCGAGAAATAAATACTGAGTTAAATGCGGTAATAAAAGAAATTCAAAATAATCTTTCTAAATTAGATCCTTTATTATCTGAAGAATTAAGAAGTTCTATATTAAATAATAACCAGAATGAAAATACAAAAGAAGCTCAAGACGATATGGAAAATACTGATAAAACCATTACTTCACCTAGCAATAATGATAAATTTATAGATATTAAATCTGATGTTAAAAAAGATAATGAAAAAATAAAAAGACAAATAGATAATATGGCTAGCACTAATTTTATTGAAAAATATATTGATTGCATCAAAAATTCTAATAAAACCATAAATAAATTGGCTAACTTAACTGATTTGTATAATTCCATTCCAAAAAAGTGGGATAGTAAAAAAACTGAGATTGTAAGACAAAGGCAACGTATTACAAATTTGAATGTTGAAGAAAGAAAAAAATTAATGGATGATATTTGTGATACCATCGAAGATGAAATAGTTGCAATAGAAAATGATGAATCACTTAGTGATGAAGAAAAAAGGTCTGCAAAGCAAAAAAAATATGATGAATTAGAATCTAAAATATTTTTAATTGAAGAATATCCAAAATTATCAATTAAAAATCAAGATGAAAAATTAGATGAAGAATTAGAATCAATTGATAAAGCAATAAATGAAGAGCAAAAACAAATTAAAAAACAAATGGCTCATACAATGACCATGCAAATCTTATTATTAGAAAGATATTTAAAGAAAGGATATGATCCTAAACATATTTATGAGGCTCTTATAGTTCTTGCAGATATAAAACTAGATAACAAAGAACTTGAATCTTATATGAAAAAGACATTTGACGAAACTTTGTTAAAGACTGAAGAATTAAAAAGAATATATATATCATATTCTGAGCTTGAAAATCATAAAAAAGAAAAGAAAAAACAAGAAGATGATCCGCCAAAAAAAGATGATGATCCACCTATAAAGGATGATGATCCTCCTAAAGGCGATGATGACCCACCAAAAAAAGATGATGATCCAAAGCCAGAGTTGCCAAAAATAGAGTATAATTCTCCAAAGAAAACGTGGAAAACGTACGTTGGTTTAGCTGCCGGAATAGGACTTGGAGCTGCTGTGTATTTTACTACTGGACCTGTTGGTGTATCAGTTATGGCAATTGCTGGTGGTATTACTAAAAGGTTGTTAAATAAGAGAATTGAAAAACTTAGATTACAAAAATTAAATGGTGAAGTAGAAGTTCAAAGCATTGAAGAGCCAACACCTGGAATTAAAGGTAAAATAGAAAAAATAAAAGAATACTTTAAGTCGGAAGAATTTTGCCGTGATGCTAAATGGTTTTTAAATGGTGCAATATATACTGGTTTAGCACTTAATGTTGCTGGTTCAATATATAATTTAGCAAATGCGAATTCGGTTGTTAATTCACCTAGCGATATAAAACCGGAAACGATAACAACAAATACTCATCCATATCAAAGCCCTTCTACTGGTAGTGCTGATCTATCAAATATAAAAATTGGAGACAGTGTAGGTGGATATAATGTATCCGTTGGTCATGATACGGCTAATTGGGCAGTTAATGGTACTCATACTGAAAATTTAATTTCAAAATATGTTAACTCAGATTCAATTTTTAAAAGATTTGCAATGATTAATAGTGATGGTTCAATAGGTCAAATAATCAATACCAAAGGATTATCAATAACGGATTTTTGTAATCAAGCTGGTATTGATCCAAGCCAAATAGCGGTTGATGTAGCAAGTAAAAACGGCACTTCACAAGCTTGGACATCAGTTAGTGAGTTATTAAAAGGAGTTGGAGGAAAACATATATGATTGATAGGATTATAAAACTAAATAATTTAGAATATTATGTTATGGATGAGTTTGTAAAAGATAAAAAAATTTATTTATTCGCTGTTTTAGTAGATAGTAAAAATGATGTAGTAACGGATAATGTAATTATTTGTGAGCTAAAACAAAATAAGGATAGCTTTATTATTAGTAACGTAGATGATAATAATGAAGAAATTAATGATATTTTTATCTCAAGAATGCATGCTATAGTATAATAAGAGTAAAATATAAAAAATAATGAATTAATATCAGTCTCGCTTCATAAGAAGCGAGATTTTATATGTTTTTAAAAACTATTGACAAATGCAATCTTTTATGATAGTATATATGCCGTTCAAATGAAGGGGGACATAAAAATGAATAACAAAAAAGACCAAAACGTAAGTTTTGAATTCGAAAAAAATTATAAACCAAATGAACAACATTTTGATTTACAAAAAAGAAGAGAAAAAAACGTTAAAGTTTTAAGTGAACTTATTAACGAATTAAAAAGCGTAGAAGAAAAGTACGTAAGTGCAAAAAGAAACGCTGTATTAGAAGTAGAAAATGATGATAACATCAAAAATAAAGATGAAGCTCTTGATAAAAAATTTGATGAGATAAATACTCGTATAGAAAGTGATAAAAAGCAGTTAAAAAACAAGCTTAAAAAGGAAATTATTCATCAAGCTAAAGAGTTATTAATCTTAAAGAAAAACGAAGATGTATACGAATTTTATAATTTAATATATAAAATGCCATTAGAAGATGAATTTGCATCTTTTGAGCAAGATTTATATAGAGAATTTTTAATGAGTAGACCTAAAATTGAAAACGTAATAATCGCATATTCTTCCTTAAAAGATAATGATGTAAATAAAACAGATTTTCCTAAGAAAACAAAAGAACCTGTTGAATTATCAGAAGATTATAAAGAGGCTAATTCATTAGTTGAAAAAGCAGTTAATGAATATACTAAACTTAACGTAGAAAGAGCATACGTAAGTGTTAACCAACTTAAAAATAAAGAAGAAAAAGAAAGCTTATTAAAGAAATTAGATGAACTAGTATTAGAAAAAACAAAAACTTTAAAAGATGAAATCGATTCACTTTATGCAAAAGTTCAAAATATTAAATTAGACATTAATACTAATTCTTTAATAGATCAATATAAAATAAATTCTTTAGCAAAACTTTTTAAAGAAACTAAAGATGATAGTATTCCAGAAATTAGCTTTGATAAAGCTACTTATGGTAAAAAATTAAATAGAATAATTGAAGTTTATAACATGCAAGAGCAAAATAATTTTAAATCAACTAAAAAGGAAATTAGAAAAAATCCATTAGAAAAAGCTGGTTTAATTAGTTTTATTGCAAGTGCATTTAAAGGCATTAAAGATCAAAAGTTAAAAGAACGCATTGTTTTAAGATATAAGAATAAAATAAGTAATGCTAAAGATGAAGAAAAAATAAATAATTATGTAAATAAAATTAGTCAAGTAGATATAGTTAGTACTCCAAAACTATATATTTCAAGACAAAAATTAAAGAAATTAAAACCTGTATTATATGAAAATGGTATTGCTGGTTTAACTGATAAAGAACATAAAATATACGTAAAAGCAGTTAATAATATCACTGATAAAATGTTAGGATCAGTATTAAAAACCATTTCTGAAGCAAACGCTATTGATGATAAATACAGGGTAAAAACAGTAATAATCCAATTATTAGAAATTGTTTCTCGTGTTCAAGACAGCGTAAAGATTACTAATGCTTTTGGTAAGGAACGTATAACCTATAGTAAAGATCAAATACTTCAATTAGCTTTTGGCTTTATTAAGAAAGCAAGAGATTTAGGTAGTATTTCTGTAGAAGATTATAATAGATATAATAGGGAATTGCTTGATATTTTAGCTTATCGTAAAGAAGTAGATGATTATTATGAAATAGCATCTAATACTAATGAAAATGCTTTAGAAACTGATAGTTATTATGATGAGTTAGATAATGATGAACGTAAATATTATAGTAATCCAATAACATATACTGATGATGACAAAACAGAGATGATTTCGTATATTAAAAGAAGAAGAGGGTAATTTTACCTTCTTTTTATGTTAGAATAAAAATGGTGATGTAAATGGATAAAATTATCATAGTAGATAAACCAGCTAATGTTACAAGTCGTAGTGTGGTAAACGAAATAAGTAAGATATTAAATACAAAAAAAGTTGGACATACGGGTACGTTAGATCCAATTGCAACTGGTGTACTTGTAATATGTGTTGGTAAAGCAACAAAACTAGTAGATGTTTTATCAAGTAGCGATAAAGAATACATTGCAACGGTAAAGCAAGGTATTTTAACGGATACTTTAGATACTGAAGGTAAAATAATTAAAACGGATGAAAAAAGAACTACCAAAGAAAAATTAGTAGCTGTTTTAAATTCATTTGTTGGTTTTTATAACCAACAAGTTCCTTTGTATAGTGCCGTTAAAATAAATGGTAAAAAATTATATGAGTATGCAAGAAGTAATAAAAAAGTTAACTTACCAAAAAGAATGGTAAATATAAAAGAAATAGAACTATTAGAATTTAATAAGGATTATTATAAATTTAGAGTTTTAGTATCCAAGGGAACTTATATTAGAAGTTTAATTAAAGACATAAACGATGAGTTAAACATAATTGGGGTTATGAGTAACCTTGTTAGAATAAGGCAAGGTAATTACCACATTAACTTTGCAAATACAATTGATGATATAAAAAACAATAATTATAAGTTTTTATCAATAACTGATGTATTAAAAGATAATTATTGCATAAAAGTAGATGAATTATTATATGATAAAATAAAAAATGGAGCTTTAATAGATAATATATATAAAAAAGATATGGTTAAGTTTATGTATAATAATGAAATTATAGCGATATATAAAGTTTATCAAAAGGATGAATCTAAACTTAAACCATATAAAATGTTTATCTAATATTATTTACAAAAAAAGCGTAAAAAACTTGCATAATTAAGTAAATTGATGTATATTATTAGTGTTACCTGCTTTAGGGTGTTGGATATACTCCTAACCGCATTCTTAGAGTATGGTGTATTTATATTAAGGAGGATTGAAAAAATGTTAAAAAAGGAAGTTAAACAAGAGATTATCAAAAAGTACGCAACTCATGAAGGTGATACTGGTTCAGCTGAAGTACAAATTGCCGTACTTACTAAAGAAATTGATGTATTAACTGAACATTTAAAACAAAATATTCACGATTTCCACTCAAAAAGGGGATTATTAATGAAGGTAGGTAAAAGACGTAATTTACTTTCTTATTTAAAGAAAACTGATATTAATAGATATCGTGAATTAATTAAGAGCTTAGGCTTAAGAAAATAAATAATAAAAGTAGGCACTCTTTTTTGGGTGTCTTTTATATTTTGATTAATGATATTTTATAAAAGGAGATGTAAAAAAATGAAGAAAAAAGTGTTTGAAACAAAATTTAAAGGAAGAAATTTATCCGTTGAAGTAGGAGAGTTAGCTAAACAAGCCGATGGAGCTGTATTGGTAAGATATGGAGACACCGTTATTTTATCAACCGTTTGTGTAAGTAAAACAGCAAACGTATTATCGGATTTTTTCCCACTTATGGTTTTATATCAAGAAAAATTATATTCGGTAGGAAAAATTCCTGGTGGTTTTATTAAAAGAGAAGGAAGACCAACTGATGCCGCAACTTTAGCAGCAAGAATGATAGATAGACCAATGCGTCCTTTATTTCCAGAAAATTTTAGAAACGAAGTTCAAGTAGTAAACATGGTGTTATCAGTTGATCCGGATTGTTCACCTGAACTTACCGCTATGTTAGGTTCAAGTCTTGCAACTTCAATAAGTAAAATTCCTTTTGCAGGTCCAATTGCTGGGGTTAAGGTAGGAAGAGTTAATGGTAAATTAATAATTAATCCAAGTGTTAAAGAATTAGAAGAAAGTGACATCGATTTAACCGTTGCTGGAACAATTGATGCCATTAATATGGTTGAAGCTGGTGCAAAAGAAGTAAGTGAAGATGATATGCTAGATGCTTTAATGTTTGGTCATGATGCAATAAAAGAGTTAGTTAAATTCGAACAAAAAATAATTAAAGAAATTGGACAAGAAAAAATGGAATATGAAACTCTTGAAATACCAACTGAATTAAGAAAAAGAATTTATGATATTTGCGTAAAGCCATTTGATAAAGCAATGCGTATTAAGGATAAACTTAAACAATATGAAGCACTTGATAAGGTAAAAGAAGATGTTATTACCATGTTTGAAGATGAAAATTGTGAACTTGATAAAGATGAGCTAAACGAACTTATAACCAAAGTTAAGTTATGTCTTGCGGATGCAGAATATGAAGTGTTTAGAAACATTGTTGTTAAGGAAAAGAAAAGAATTGATGGAAGAAAGATGACGGAAATAAGGCCTTTATCAACTGACATTGATTTACTTCCAAGAACCCATGGCTCTGCTTTATTTACAAGGGGACAAACACAAAGTTTATCAGTTGTAACTTTAGGTGCTTTAGGTGAACATCAAATCCTTGATGGTCTTTCTCCAGAAGATGAAAAAAGATTTATGCTTCATTATAACTTTCCACAGTTTTCAGTTGGTGAAACAGGTAGATATGGGGCTCCTGGTAGAAGAGAAATAGGCCATGGTGCTTTAGGAGAAAGAGCTCTTTTACAAGTAATTCCAAGCGAAGAAGAATTCCCTTATACAATAAGAGTTGTATCTGAAATATTAGAAAGTAATGGTTCATCATCTCAGGCATCAATTTGTGCTGGTTGTATGGCACTTATGGCTGCTGGTGTCCCAATTAAAGCACCAGTTGCAGGTATTGCAATGGGACTTATTACTGCTGGTGATGATTACACGATTTTAACTGATATTCAAGGTATGGAAGATCACCTAGGAGATATGGATTTTAAGGTTGCAGGAACCAAAGATGGAATTTGTGCTTTACAAATGGACATTAAAATAAAAGGTATTACTAAAAACATCTTAAAAGAAGCTTTAGCACAAGCTAAAAAAGCAAGAGAAGAAATATTAAAAGTAATTACAAAACAAATTAAAGCACCAAGAAAAGAAGTAAGTAAATATGCTCCTAAAACGATGACCTTTAACATTGATCCATTAAAGATAAAAGATGTTATTGGTAAAGGCGGAGAGATGATTACCAAGATAATTTTAGAAGCATCAAACGTAAATACCGTAACTGATATAAATGCGGTTAAAGTTGATATCGAAGAAGATGGTAGGGTAATTATTTATCATACTGATAAGGACATAATAGATAGAACTGCTCAAATGATTAAAAACGTTGTTAAAGAAGTTGAAATTGGTAAAATTTACACCGGTAAAGTTATTAAAATAATTGATGATTTAGGATGTTTTGTTGAACTATGGGAAGGTTGTGATGGTTTAGTTCACATCTCTCAATTATCTGATAAAAGAGTAGAAAAAACATCAGATATAGTTTCGGTTGGTGATGAAATAATCGTTAAAGCAACCGGTTATAAAAATGGTAAGTTAAACTTATCTAGAAAAGAAGTTTTAGTTAAAGACAAAATAAAGGATGAAAAAGTATCCAAGAAAAAGAAAACAGAAGAAAAATTATAAAGCAAGTAAAAATACAGACACATTTTTATGTCTGTATTTTTATATGATGTAAACTAATTTTATAATTTGACATTTTTTTACGTCTTTTTTCCACAAACAAACTTTTCACTTGACCGGGGGGGGGGTCTATGATATTATCAACATAGAGATAACAAGGTAGTATCAGTTATCAACAAAGAAAGGAAAATAAAGGAGTAAAAAATGAAAGAAGAAAAAAATCACGTAGGAAGACCTACAAATGAAGAAGTAAAAGTAAGAAAAAAGAAAAAATTAATTAAAGCTATATCTATTTTATGTGTTATTACAATAGTTGTTATAGGTACAATTATGTTAACCAAAGCAGTAGATACTGGCAAATTAGAAGGTTCTAATAGAAGAGTTTCTAATATTGATAAATTTGGTTTCAAAGATCCGGAGTGGAAAACTGATTTAAGTTTTGACAAATCAGATTGTTTAATTGGAGGTGGTGATGGTTTTCATTTCTCTAATTCTACTAATCCTGGAATAAAATTTGTTAGAATTACATATTCATATAATACTGAAGATCGTACTGAAGAACATGTATGGGATATTTATGGACGTTATCTTAAAGGTGCCGAAAAATTATACAGAACACCATCAGAGTATCCTGAACCCCATCTTCTTTTTCCCAAACCCAACACTAGTGTAACAATAACATTGAAGGCTTATGCTGATATTCCATCTAAAGATAATCACGGAAAATATATTTATAGCAGTGTTCCACTTTTAAGTACTACTAGTTATAAAATTAATTTAGATAAAAAATGCAAAATAAAAGGTGTTTATAAAAACGTGAAATATGAAGAAGATAACATAAATAAAATAACGAAGAAAACAACCACTAAAAAATCAGCAAAAACAGGACTTAAGTTAAATTGCCCAGAAAGTGCAAAAGTAAATAAAGAGTTCACGTGTACAACTAATGCAAAAGGAGTAAAAATAAGTGTATCCAAAACAAATTTAGCAAAAGGATATAACACGTCATTTAAAACAACAGCAAATGATAAAACAAAACAAAGTAAATACACTAAAACAGGAACAGTAACCGTAAAAGCAGAATTATCTGGATATAAATCAGTAGAAAAAAAGGTAAAGATAGTTTCTTCGGCAACAACAAAAAATAGTGCGTTAAACGGAAAATGTAGTGCAAAGTTATCTGCAATAGGAAATTATAAAATGCAATACACGACAAGTTGTACAGGCAATGCAAAGGTAACAAACATTGCTTATCAAGTAATTAATCCAAGTAATAACACGGCTATAACAAAACTTATAAATCGTGGTAGTGGATGGGGATCATATAAGGCAGGAACATCAACAATCGTATTTGCATCAGATAGAAAAGGTAAAAAAATAAAAGTAAGAGTATATTATGATACAAATTCTAGCTCAAAATCTACATCACACTATCAAGATTCATATGAAATTTTAAAATAAAAATAGGAATTATAAAATTCCTATTTTTTAACATCTAATATAACTGGTAATATAATAGGCCTTCTACCTGTTTTTTCATAAACAAATGATAAAAGTTCCGCAATTAGTTTTCCTTTTAAATCATTATAATTAATGTTGCTGTTTGTAAGTTCTTTTTCAATTGTATTTGTTGCAACTTCTTCTATTTCATTTAATAATTCTTCATTTTCATTTACCAAGATAAATCCTCTTGTTGTTATATTAATTCTTCCTAATAACTTATGTTCTTGCATATTTATGTTACATATTGCAACTAATATACCATCGTTAGCCATTATTTTACGATCTTTAATAACGATGTTACCAATGTCTCCAATTCTATTACCATCAACGTATATGTCTTCAGCAGTAATGTTTTTTTCCTTTTTAACGCCATCATTACTTAATGATAAAACGTCACCATTTGCTAGTAAGAACGTTTTTTCTTTTGGAATTCCGCAGTCAATTGCTAAGTCTTGATGCGCTTTTAGCATTCTATATTCACCATGAATTGGCATAAAGTATTCAGGATCAATTAATCTTATCATTAACTTTAATTCTTCTTGATTTGCATGACCTGATGTATGTATTTCGTTTTCTTGATTATTTACGTATACATCTACGCCTTGTAAGTACAAAGCGTTAATTGTTTTTGCAACAGATGCGTTATTACCAGGAATTGGATTAGAAGAGAAGATTACTATGTCAGATGGTCTTAATTTTATTTGTTTATGAGTTCCGTTTGCAATTCTTGATAAGGCTGCTAATGCTTCTCCTTGTGAACCCGTACATAAAAGACATATTTCTTCTGGCGGTAAAGTGTTAGCAACTTCTGGTGATACAAATATTTTATCATCTTTAATGTAGCCACCTTCAATTGAAATCTCGATGTTATTTATCATACTTCTTCCAAATAAAGCGATTTTTCTATTATTTTTCTTACAGGTTTCAACGATGTGTTTTAATCTATATATGTTTGATGCAAACGTTGCTACGATTATTCTTCCTTTTTTCTTTTCAAATATTTCTTGCAATTCTTCTTCTACTTTTGATTCACTAGCGGAAAATCCTGGGGATAAAGCGTTGGTCGATTCACTCATTAAAAGCTTAACTCCTGATTTACCAGTATCAGACATTTTATGAATGTTACTCATTGGTCCAATTGGTGTTAAATCAAATTTAAAATCACCGGTTTCAACTATTTTCCCATTTGGGGTATTAATGATAATACCGTGAGAATCTGGAATTGAATGGGTTGTTGCAAAAAACTCAACCATAAGATGCTTAAATTTTACAACGGTATTTTCGTTATAAACCTTTAAATTGTCATAGCTTATGTTTCTATCTATTAATTTTCTTTTTATCAAACCACAAGCTTGATTAGGTGCATATATAACTGGAATATTTACCGTTTGAAGCAAAAATGATATCGCTCCAATATGATCTTCGTGTCCGTGAGTAATAAATAAAGCTTTTATTTTTTCTTCATTCATTTTTAAAAAAGTAAAATCTGGAATGACATAATCAATTCCCATTAATTCATCTTGTGGAAACATTACTCCAGCATCAATAATAATTAGCTCATCATCGTGCATTATTACGTACATATTTTTTCCGACTTCACCTAAACCGCCTAGAGCAACAACTAGTGTTTTTGTATTATTATCCATAGTTTTCATTAAAACATATAAACTCCTTTCTTTATATAGTAATTAAAGAAAAATTAACAAAACTAATTATACTATTTTTTTGATTATTTGTCTATTGTTTGATATAATGAATACGTAATTTAAAAAAAGGAAGGTTTAATTATGACTTATAACGATTTATTGTTACAATTATTTTATGTTGTTTGTG
Source organism: uncultured Bacilli bacterium (assembly GCA_947623685.1). Classification (GTDB taxonomy): domain Bacteria; phylum Bacillota_I; class Bacilli_A; order RF39; family UBA660; genus Aphodocola. The sequence continues at coordinate 27,493 of CANQHF010000014.1, forward strand.
AAATAAATAAAAAAGAAAATCCTAATTATGTTCCATCAAAACTTTTTAATGATATGAATAACCTTTTAAATTTAGAAAAAGTATGCGAAGATTACTTTAATAGATATGATGATTTATCTAGTGTTGAATTAGAAAATTTTAATAATTTTGCTAGTTTAGATGGTAAGGCAAGAAGAAAACTTATAAGCGATTATCAAAAAGCTTATCAAAATAATTTGATAAGCAAAATATTTTTACAAGAATATTCAAAAATTGGTGATTATATTGCAGCAATCTTTTTAAATGAAATGAAGGATAACTTTTTTAGCAAAACGTTTGTTAGAACATTTAATGATAAAATAAGAAAAGTATATACAGAAGATGAAACATTATTAAGTATATTTAAAATGCAATCATATAATTATAAAGCTCTAAAAAACAAAAAGGAAGATCTTGGAATTTTATTTATGACGTGTTTAAAAGAGTTTGAAATGTTAACTAAAGTATATATGAAAAACGGATTAGATGGAGTTATTTCAATTAATAAGTATGATGCTATTTTAAGAATCGTTGATATGAATAATAGTATTATTGAAAATGAAAATTGGTTTTTAGCAATGGATGAATATGAAAGGTATAATAATATTGAAAAATTTATAGAAAACGATAGAAACCTTGAAGTAAAGGAAAATAGTGTAGCTAAAGTATTTTTAAAATTAGAAAATTCTAAACGTTGGTTTACAAATAAATATCTTGATTTAGTTTTAACTATGACGGATATCAATTCAGAATTATACAATGCTTTTGATGATGATTCTTTATTATATTTTGTGGGCGTATTTATTAATTATTTATCAAATGAAGACTTTCTTAATGCCGTAACCAAAAAAGTGAATGATAAAATAGAATTTAAGGATTTAAGTAGTTTAATTGAAAAATTAAAAAAATACAAATTAAATATCCTAAAAAAAGATATATCAGAAATGGAAAAAAGATATTCATGTGAAGGAATTAAAAAGGTATTAGAAGAAGTTGCTGATGGTAAAATAAAAATAGAAGATACTAATTTAGAAGGAAAAAAGAAACTTTGATAAGTTTCTTTTTTTATAGTATAATTAAATAGGTGATATTAATGGGATTATTTAGTAAACTTAAAACGGCATTTAAAAAAGATGATAAAAGTTTAAATACTTATGAAAAAGGACTTTTTAAAACAAGGAAAAGTTTTGTTAATAAATTATCTGATTTATCTAAAGAATATAAACAGATAAATGAAAATTATTTTGAAGAATTAGAAGAGTTATTAATTAATGCGGATATTGGGGTTAACACCGTAATGAATTTTATGGATAAATTACAAAAAAGAGTTAGTAAAGAAAAAATTACTGATCCTTCGATGTTAACCGAGATAATCGTTGATGAATTATTCATAATCTACGTAAATGATGAAGTTTTATCTAATAAAATAAATTATAATGAAACAGGTCCAACCGTTATACTATTTGTTGGGGTTAATGGGGTTGGAAAAACAACGACGATTGCAAAACTTGCGTCTAAATTTAAAAAAGAAGGTAAAAAAGTTCTTTTGGTTGCAGCGGATACGTTTAGGGCAGGAGCCGTTGAGCAACTAGTTACTTGGGGTGAAAAAATAGGATGCGATACCGTTAAAGATGAAACTACAACTGATCCTGCTAGCGTTGTTTATCAAGGATTAGAAAAAGCAAAAAAAGATAAATATGATATGGTTTTAATAGATACGGCCGGAAGATTACAAAACAAAGTTAACTTAATGAAGGAATTAGAAAAAATAAACAACGTTGCATCTAAAATAATTCCATCTTCTCCACATGAGACTTTTTTAGTAATTGATGCAACTACTGGACAAAATGGTATTAGCCAAGCTAATTCATTTAAGGAAATAACTAATTTAACAGGTATTGTTTTAACAAAATTAGACGGTACCGCAAAAGGTGGTATAGTTTTAGCAATAAAAGATGAAGTAGGCGTTCCGGTAAGATACATTGGTTTAGGAGAAAAACAAGAAGATTTAATGGATTTTGATATTGAAAAATATATATATGGTTTATTTAAGGATATGATGTAATATGCAAACAAGAGATTATTTAATTATTTTATATGATTATTATGGTGATTTATTAAAAGATGATTTAAAAAAAGTTTTTGAAGATTATTACTTTGATAATTTATCATTAAAAGAAATAGCAGATAATTATAACATAAGTAGAAACGCGGTTCACAAAAGAATAAAAAGTGTAGAAGAAAAATTGTTATTTTATGAAGAAAAGTTAAAATTAAGAAAAAAAGAAGAATCAATCGATAAAAAAATAAATGAAATAAAAGATGAAAAACTAAAAAAATATGTAGAAAATATTGTTAAATAGTGTTATACTATAGTTAGTATGGTAAGAAGGAGTTGTGTTATATGGCTACAAATACAAAAAAGAAAAGTTCTAATCCAGTTGGAAGACCAAAAAAGAAATATGGTGCAGAAACTCTTATGGACAATAAAAAAAGTTTTAAATTAAATAATAATAATATCGTATTAGATAAATACGCTGATGCATTAATATTAATGGCGATAATTCTTATTGTGGCTTGTTTGGTTTTGTACTTTTTTGTTAAATAATATGATGAACTAGACTTAAGTCTAGTTTTTTTGTATAATTAAAAAAGGTGACTAACTATTAAAAGTCAATAGTATTTTAATAGAAAGTTATAAAAGGAAAAGAATCCCACGCCAAAAA
>CANQHF010000015.1 GCA_947623685.1 uncultured Bacilli bacterium
AATACATATAATTACATAGACTTACTTTTATATAACATAGATTTTAATTGTTACGTGGTAATAGAGCTTAAAACTACTGAACTTAAAAAAGAACACATAGGACAAATAGAAGTATATATGAATTATATAGATAAAAACATAAAGAAAATATATCAAGAAAAAACAATTGGTATAATAATATGTAAAAAAGATAATAAGTTTATAATTAGTTATGCATCTGATGAAAGAATTATATCTAGGAAGTACGTGTTAAATTAACTTACTAGTTTTAAAAAAATATTTATGATAGAATAATATTAGTAAAGGATTTAAAAATAATGGATACATATATTAAAGGAACGTATAAAAAAACTATTTTTTCATCTAACGATGGTTTTGTTGTTGGCCTTGTTAAAATAAAGGAAACAAATAGCCAAGATTTATTAGATTACGTTGATAAACAATTTACTTTTACTGGTTTATTTGCAGAGTTAACGCTTGATCATGATTACGTATTTTATGGTAACGTAGTTGATAACCCTAAATATGGTTTTCAGTTTAAAGTAGAAAAATATGAAAAAATAATGCCAGAAGATAAAGATGGTTTAATTATTTTTTTATCAAGTGATATATTTCCTAAAATTGGTGAGAAAACCGCTAAAAAGATCGTAGATACTTTAGGAGAAAATTGCCTAAATTTAATTGCAAATGATTATGAATGTTTGTTAAAAGTTCCTAAGATGACCGAAAAAAAAGCTATGGATATACATAATTGTTTGCTTAAATATAACGAAAGTTTTGAAGTAATCGTTTATTTAACAAACGTTGGTTTTAATATGAAGGATTCACTAAAAATATATAATCATTATTTAGAAGATACCGTAAGAGTAATTAAGAATAATCCATATGAATTAATTGATACAATAGATTCAATTACCTTTAATAAAATAGATGCCTTAAAGTCTTTTTTTGATATAAAAATAGATGATGAAAGAAGAATATTTGCATTAATTATTAACGTAATTAAAATGGCTTGTTTTTCTACGGGAGATACTTATTTATATAAAACTGAAATAATTAGCGCAATTAAAAATGTTTATGAACAGGATTTAGATGAAAATAAAATTATGTTTTATTTAATGGAGTTAAATAAAATGGGTAAACTAATTATTGAAGATGATAAATTTATTTTACCAATATATTATAACTGTGAGAATTATATTGCAACAAACATTTATTATCTTTCAAACAATGAAGATTTAAAAATAGAAAACATTGATTTAAAAATTGATGGTTTACAAGATCACTTTAACATAATTTATAATGAAGAACAAAAAAAAGCTATAAAACAAGCCTTAACGAAAAGTTTATCGATTATAACAGGTGGACCTGGAACTGGTAAAACAACAATCATAAAAGGAATCGCGGAAGCTTATAAAATGATAACTGGATACTCACTTGATAAATTAAAAGAAAAAATGGTTTTGTTAGCGCCAACCGGAAGGGCAGCAAAAAGAATGAGTGAAGCTTGTAATTATCCTTCTTCAACAATTCATAGATACTTAAGATGGAATAAACAAACAGGGGAGTTTGGATTAAATGAATTTAATAAATCAAATGCCGAGTTCATAATCGTTGATGAAGTAAGTATGATAGATGCCGAGCTAATGACTAATTTTTTAAAAGCTTTATCTAAAAACGTTCGGTTAGTTTTTATTGGTGATTATAATCAATTAGAAAGTGTTGGGCCAGGTAACGTTTTAAAAGATTTAATAGATTCTGAAATGATAAACACAATATTTTTAAAAGATATATATCGCCAGGAAAATAATTCATACATAACAAGACTTGCTTTTGAAGTAAATAATGGAGAGTTAAGTGATTCCTTTTTAACTAAAAAAGATGATTATAATTTTATTAAATGTGAAGATTTTGATGTTTTAAAAGCTTGCACTAGCGTGTGTAAATTAGCAATTGATAAAGGTTATGATTTAAAAAACGTTCAGGTTTTAGCGCCTATTTATAAAAAAACAAATGGAATTGATAATTTAAATAAAATTCTTCAAAAAGTATTTAATCCAAGAAGCGATTTAAAAAAAGAAACGTATGATGCCGATGTTATATATCGTGAAGGAGATAAAATTTTACAGTTAGAAAACATGCCGGATGAAAACGTTTTTAACGGTGATATTGGTTTTATTGAAAAGATAAAAGATAAGGAAATAACGGTTAATTATGATGGTAACATGGTAAAGTATAAACCAAATGATTATAAATCAATTAAGCATGGTTATGCAATTAGTGTACATAAATCTCAAGGTAGTGAGTTTGAAATAGTTGTAATGCCAATTGTAAAAGAATATTATGCAATGCTTTATAGAAAATTAATTTATACCGCAATAACAAGAGCTAAAAAATCATTAATATTAGTTGGTGATGAAAAAGTTTTTGCAAAATCAGTATATAATATTGGTGGTAAAAATAGAAAAACGCTTCTTAAAGATCTTCTTATTAAAAATATTATATAGTATATTATTTCATTTTAAGTGCATATTACTAATGGCATGATTTTAAAATGCCTACTTCATATTTTTTAAGAGAAGGTGATGATAAATGAAAGCACTAAATAATCTTGGATGGATGCTATTAGGTGTTGCCGTTGGATCAGGAGCCCTTTATTGTTATAATGAATGTTCTTGTAATGGAGGCATTAAGCAAACGATAAACAAGGTTAAAAAAAACGCAAGTAAGAAATTAGAAAATATGATGGAACAATAGTTTCTTTTTTTAGAAACGGATAGCAATTTTTTTGCTATCTTTTTTTAATAATTTGTTAATTTTTCTTTGATATATTTATTTTGTGTATTATAATAAATATAGAAAGGTTAAATCATATGGAAATATTTAAAGAAGTAAAACAATTAAATGATAAAATAGAATTATTTGAAAGAGAAAAAGAAGAAATAAAATGGCGAGAACAAGCAAGAATAAAAAAAATAAAAGATAATGCTTCTGAAAAAATTAACGCTTGTGATACCAACATAAATTATATTAAACGTCTTAAAAAGCATCACGCAAAAAAAATATCTTCCGCATCTTGTTTTAATGTTGATGACATAGGTTATGTGCTTGCCGAGTTAATATCAAAAGTAGAAAAACAAAGCTATTCATATTACATAGCTAATTACAATGGTGTATGTATATATTGTGAAGAAGGTTATGGTTATGATGTCGCAACTTTTAATAATAAAGTTTATTTAATAAATAAAACTGACGAAATAAATTATGAATATAATGAAAAATACTTAAGTGAAGTTGGACCAACAATTTTAAAAAATAATCCAGATATAATTGTTTTATCTAATGTTTATTTAGATGATAAAAAAATAAGATTTTATGATGGATTTATAGAAAAAAGTAAATTAGTTAACGTAAAAAAATATGATTATATATATGATTTTATTAATTATTTAATATCATATAAGATAGAAAATAATTTAGATGAATTAAAAAAAGAAGAACTATTTAATTTATTAGATTCTTTCTTAAATGAATATATTATAGGTTATTCAAAAGTTAGAAAAGGAGTGTAATAATAATGAAAAAAAAGAACTTTAGTTTATCACTATTATCATCATTTATATTTATTATTTTAGGGTTATTCTTATTTATAAGACCAGATGCAACGATTGCAACAATATCATATATTATTGGTGGTATATTATTAATTTTAGGAATATTATCAATAATTAGGTATTTTAAATCAGATTATGGAATTAATGCCTTTGATTTTGATTTAGTATATGGCGTTTTAGTAATAATTGCAGGACTATATTTAATAATAAAACCTACTATGCTAGGTAGCATATTTCCAGTTATACTTGGAATATGGATAATAATTAATTCAGTTACAAAATTTCAATATGCTTTAATGCTAAAGAAATTACAAAAAGAAGATTGGAAATATACTTTGCTTATTTCGTTTTTAACTTTCGTATGGGGTATTGTATTATTAATAAATCCACTTGAAAGCGTACTTGTAGTAACTCAAGTAATTGGTATATTTATAATAATTTATGCCGTATTAGATATAATAGATAACTTTATATTAAGAAGAAATAAAGATGATTTAGAAAAAACTTTAATAACAAAAGAATAAACAAATTCACAAATTCGTTTATTCTTTTTATTATTGAATTAAATTATTAATTATGTTAATATATAAATATATATAATAGGTGGTGATAAATGATGAATAAAAAGGGTTTTACATTAATTGAATTATTAGTAACAATAGCATTAATGATATCAATATTAGGTATTGCAATAGTTAATTTCATAACCATTAGTAATAATAAAAAGGAAGCATCATGGAAAGAAGTACAAAACCAAATGAAAGTTGCCGCTCAAAATTATTTTGAAACTAATGAATATCTATTAAGTGGAAAAGATAGTGCTACCGTAAGTTTAGGAATGCTTGTTAGTGAAGATTACTTAAACGTTGTAACTAATCCTGTAACTGGAAAAAAGCTAAATAAATGTAGTTATGTTAGTGTTGTTAAAGATAAAGAAAATGGCGGTTATAACTATGAATATAAGGATAGTAATGCTATTACTTGCCCGCAAGAAGGATACATAGTTTTACAAGAAGCAGGAGCTCCTAAAATTGATGTTTTTATGAGTGATAACCCAACTGGTAATAATAGTTGGTATGTAAAAGATGTAAAAGCAAAAGCAACTGTTTCAACAAATAATAATGGACCTATTAAAGAAGTAAAATATTGTACATCTACTAGCAAAGAATGCAATAACTACACTAATTTAACTTTAACAAAGGATAATAAATATAGTGCATCTACGACAGACGGAATAAACTATGCAACATTTATTGCTACTAACTCATCTGGTAAAAGTGCGGTAGGTTATATAAGTTATAAAAAAGATACTGTAAATCCTATTTGTAGTAGTAATACAGGCACAACAATATGGACTAATAAGGATAGAAAAATTACATGGACATGTAATGACACAACAAGCGGTTGTGAAAAGAATGAATATAATAAAACATTTAAAACAGATGCAAAAACGGGTACAATTGATATAAAAGATAACGCAGGTAATACAAATACTTGTAATGCAAACGTTTATGTAGATAAAACGAAGCCAACTTGTACTATGAGTTTAGAAGGCACAGTAGGTAATAAGGTAAATGGCACGCAATGGTATAAAAGTGATGTTATCATAAATTCTACACCTAATGATAAAGGTGGCAGTGGAATAGATAAATATGGTTTAGCAACATCAAAAAACAGTACTAATGAAACAAAATCTGTTACTCAAACTAAAGAGACAAAATCTATAACTTATTATGGATATGTTAAAGATAACGCTGGAAATGAAAATAGTTGTAGTGCTAAATTTGGATTAGAAAAAGAAGTAACATTAACCTTTAATGTTAATAAAACTAATAGCACGAAATCTTATAATCCTAATAATAAAAGTAACGGAGAGGCTGTTTTTAAAAGTAATATAGAAAATGTTTGCGGATTTGGAACTTGTTCAAACATTAATTGCAAAACTGATGAAAATAAAACAAAATCTTGCCCTAAAGATTATTTTGCAAGATCTTGCATGTATGTAAATGAATATTATAGATATTTTGATGTTCAAGCTATTTCTTATAATAATGGTATTTCTACTACCGTTAAGGCAGATGGAGAATCTCCAACTTATGGTATGAAAAGAGTAGAGAGCGTTTTAAGGTATAATACTAATGGTGAAAATTATGAAAATACAGAATTATTTAAAGATCCTTACTATTATCAAATTGTTGGTAATAATAGTGGTGGACGATCTGCTTTTACCGCTCATAATTATCAGTTTACATCGCCAGCAGGAAATAAAAGTAATCCAATTAGACTTTATGTTGAATATGTTGGATACTGCGGCTATTGATTTAAAAAAACAATGCTTAAATAGGCATTGTTTTTTCTTTACATAAACTTAATAATAAACATAAACTATTGATAAAAAAAGCTTATAATGATATACTAATATTGTAAGATAATAGGAGTGTAAAAATGCGAAAACTAAATAAAAAAGGATTTACACTAATAGAATTATTAGTGACTATAGCATTAATGCTATCAATTTTAGGAATTGCGATAGTAAGTTTTATAACGATTAGCAATAATAGAAAAAAACAAGCTTGGGATTTGGTAAAAGGTCAAATAGAAACAGCAGCTAAAGAGTATTTTACTTCAAATGAGTATTTATTTGAAGGTTTAACTGGTAAAATTTCAGGAACAATTTCAGTAGGTAAACTAGTTAGTCAGGATTTTATTAATATAGTTACTGATCCTAGAAGTGGTAAAACTATAGATACATGTTCTTTGGTTGAGATTAAAAAGGAAAATAAAAACATAACAGCAACTTACATTGGAGTAGATTCTTCAAGAAAGTGTGATTCAGATAATTCTTATAGTTTATCTGAACAAGGAGCTCCTATTATTAAATCTATAGATATTAAAAAATTAGATGGTAAGAATGATCCTTATAATAAGTGGTATCAAGATGGCGCAAAATTTATATTAAATTATGAAACTGGCGGTAATGGTAATATAACAAATATATTAAGTTGTAAAACAACTACTAGTGATTTTTGCGAAGCAGGAGAAAACAGTGATGCAAAAGTTAATTATAATTTAGAAAAGGATAATACTAATGATCCTACTGCAACGGTTTGCTTTATTATTCAAAATTCTTCTGGCAAAAAAGCTTCTCAATGCAAGAGTGCTAGCATAGATAATAAACCACCAACGTGCAAGATAACGGCATCTCCAACTAGTTGGACAAATAAAGATGTTAAAGTAAATATAACATGTAATGATACTGCATCAGGTTGTATAAAGCAAAATTCAAAAACGATAAGCGAAGAAAGTAAGACCGATGCCGGAACGACGGTTAATCTTACGTCTAAAGATAACGTTGGCCATGAAACTAAATGCCCTAGTGTAAAGGTATATATTGATAAAACAGCACCTACTATAGAAGGTTTAACAATAAAATCTACTGAAAATGATTATAATACAAGAAAAGCTAATGTTTCTTGGAGTTCTTCTGATATATTAAGTGGAATTGATTACGTTGAATCAAATAAAAAAGAAGACACCACAAATAAAACACAATGGTTTAAAAAAGGCGCTAAAGAATGTTCTAAAGACGAATGTAAATTTTTGGCTGTAATTGCGGATAAGTATCAAAAGAAATCTAATTCATATAATGGTGAAAATAACGTTGAAATTACAGCGGTAGATATAGCTGGTAATTCTAGAACATTAAGTAAAACATATAAAGTATATAATTATTGTGAACAAACAACAACAACGACAACAAATGGGAATTGGAGTAATTGTACAAAAACTTGTGGTGGTGGTACACAAACAAGAACTATAACTAAAAATGTTAAAGATAAACATAATAATAAAATAGAATGTTCTGGTAATGGTAGTACAGAAAAAGAAACCCAAAGTTGCAATACCAAAGCATGCCCTACGACTACGACGACTGAAAATGTATGCGCTGGATTGAATAAGGCAACAACTGATACTATTAAGAACTTTATAAATGTAACATCAAGTGTAACTAATTTAAGTGGTTCTAATGTTATAGTTGGTAGTGGAACTTCAACTAAGGGTACTAAAGCAACATTTACCTTTACAGCTAACAAAACTGGTGTAAAAATTCATACAGATATAGCAGGTGCTTTTTGTAAAGATAGTGACACTTGTGAAAATATTACGAATCATGAAGGTTGGAATACTAGTGGTACTGATACTAAAGTAACTAAAAATACATGGTGCGCATCTGGATATGGATGCAAAGGCTCTAATTATAAATACATAACAGCTTGTGCTAGAGTTACGTGTGGAAATACTGATAAAATAGTTTGTTATAGAAGAACTACAACAAGTGCTGGCGAATTTTCAAAAGTAAGAAATAATTAAAAGTAAATAGAATATGTAATTATTTCATTATAGTAAGGAGTGTAATAATGAAGAAACTAAATAAAAAAGGCTTTACACTAATAGAACTATTAGTGACTATAGCATTAATGCTATCAATTTTAGGAATTGCGATAGTAAGTTTTATAACGATTAGCAATAATAGAAAAAAACAAGCGTGGGATTTGGTAAAAGGTCAGATAGAAACAGCTGCAAAAGAGTATTTTACTTCAAATGAATATTTATTTGAAGGACTTTCTGGCAATACTGTTGGCTATATATCAGTTGGAAATTTGGTAAATGATGATTATCTTAACGTGGTTACTGACCCAAGAACTGGCCAAAAAGTAAGTGAGTGTTCGTTAGTTGAAATTTCAAAAAATGCTAATAAAATAACGGCTACTTATAACGAAGGAGAAGGAGAAAATTGCAACAATAAAAACGCAGTCTATACAGCTGAAGTGGGAGCTCCGGAAATTAGTACAACAGAAACATGTACATATGGCAATCAAATTAAAGATAAAGCAGCTGGTAAAAAATGGTGTAAAACAGATAAAAAAATAGAACTAACAATCACGGGTAATGGTTCAAAAAACGCTGATGTATCATTAGATTATAAAAATGGTGATAAATGTACTTATAGCAATATTGATAATACTGTAACATGCTCTGATGGAATAAGAGATGTAGAAATTACTGTAACAAATTCTGCTGGTAAGACTGCAAAGAAAACCATTACTGATGTTTATGTTGATGCAACAAAACCAAAAACACCTACAATAAACGTTGATGGAACATTGGGTACTAATTCATGGTATAAAGAAAAAGATGTTACAATGAATTCAAATACCGGAACATGTTTAAATATAAGTGGATGCATCTTACAAAAAAGTGAAAGTCAAAGTAGTAATTATAAAGATGTAAAATCATTTGAAAAAAATAAATCATTATCTAAAGAATCATTATATACAATTGGAGATACTACGGGCACTACAAGATATTCTAAAGTATGTTCTGGTGCTGGCTTATGTTCTGATCCTGCATCTAAAACTGTAAAAGTTGATACCATTCCGCCGGAAGTTGAAGTTTTATTTTCATCTCCGGAACCAAAATATAATTCAAACATGGTCAGTATAGTGGTTCGAGTATGGGATATAGCTGGTAGTGGGGTGAATGGTATTAACCCTTCGGTTCCTATTGCTACTTCGCCAACCTTTGGATTTGTAGGGAATAATAAATCATATAATTATTATAATAATAATGGAAATCCATATAAATGTTCTGACAAGTTGGATGGTAAAACGTGTAGAATAAAATCTAGTGCTACAGATATGGCTGGTAATGTAGGAGCAGATGATGCTGGTAATTATACGGTATATAAATCAGAAAGAATAATATCTTCAATTGAATTTGAATTAGATAATGCCAGTAATGGTACATATAATGGTATAAAACGTGGAATGGGTGGCACTGGTCCTTATTCTAGTAAGGCTAAAGGATATATTTTTAAAAAGACAACTAGTGGTGCTCAAACACACGATTATTGTGGTGATGAAAAAAATTGTCCAGATAAAAGAGGCCTTAATGTAACAGTTGGTAAACATGATAGTGATGTTTCTTATGCAGCTTCCTCATGCATGAATGTAAGTGATTTTCCAAGATATTTTAAATATAAAATTCATTGGGCTGATGGTGGATCTACTGATTGGATATATGTTACTTTGGATGAAGGAAAATTAACTAAAGAATTTAGTGAGGTGACATATACGTATTCTACTAATAAAAAAGCCGGTGTTGTAATAGAAATAGAAGACATAAAACGATTATATCGTTATGGCTGCAATAATTCAACAACGAGCACAAAGATAAATGTTAATAAATGTGGTAAAAGTACCGGTAATCAACCGAACGTTACAACACATAGATATCAAATTAGGGCGACTGCAAGAGATATAACTACCAATGAATCGCAACCTTCGGTAGAATCAAATACTGTAACACTTTATACAAAATATTTTGCTAATTGTGGTTATTAATCTTATTTAATAGTTATATTGTAAGTATTTAATATTTTTGATATAATATGTTTATATTTAAATCAATGAAGAAAAATTAGTAGGTAATTATGCTTTTAAAGAGAGTTATCGCTTGGTGTAAGATAATAAAGTAGATTATTCGAAGCTATTTTCCAAGAGTAGTTAAAAACTACCGGTTAAAAACCGTTATCTAAATTAAGTAAAAAAAGGATGGTACCGCGAGTTTTTCGTTCCTTAAAGAATTCGTGGTGCCTTTTTTAATAGGAGGTTATATGCAATTACTAAAGAAAAATCCAGTTATATTTATAGTATCTGGAAAGGCAAATGCAGGTAAGGATACTACTTGTGAACTTATTAATAATTATGCTAAATTAAAGGGATTAAAGACAATTAATTTACAGTTTTCATCTTATATTAAGATGTATGCTAAAGAAATATCTGGTTGGGATGGTAGTGAAGATACTAAACCAAGAAGTTTGTTACAATCGCTTGGTACGGATGTTATTAGGAATAAAATTGATAATGAGTTTTTTATTAAAAGAATCATTGGTGATATAAAGGTTTATTCATATTTTTTTGATGTTATAACGATAAGTGATGCAAGGCTTCCACTTGAAATAGATAGTGTGTATAACGAGTTTGAAAATGTTTATAGAGTTAATATAAAAAGACCTAATTTTAATAATAATTTGGATAGTAATGAAAGAAAACATATTACTGAAGTTGCGTTAGATAACTATGATAATTATGATTACGTATTGGTAAATGATTTAACGATTAATGATTTAAACGATAAGGTAGTTAAAATGGTAGATGAGGTGATGTAAGTGAAAAAATTAACTAGTAAAGAGCTTAGGGATTGCTGGATAAAATTTTATGAAGAACGCGGTCATAAAAATATTGGGTCAGTATCTTTAGTGGGTGATGGAACAACTGGAGTATTATTTAACGTAGCAGGAATGCAATCCTTAATGCCATATCTTTTAGGTGAAGCTCATCCTTTAGGAAAAAGATTATGTAATGTTCAAGGATGCATAAGAACTAATGACATAGATTCTGTTGGTGATTGTTCACACGCTACTTTTTTTGAAATGATGGGTAGTTGGAGTTTAGGTGATTATTTTAAAGAAGAAAGATGTAAATGGAGTTATGACTTATTTACAAAGGTTTTTGAAATACCAAGAGATAGGCTTGCAACTACTTGTTTTGCTGGTGATGAAAATGCTCCAAGAGATACTGAAGCAGCAATTATTAAGGAAAAGGTAGGTTTTAAAAAAGAAAATATTTATTTCTTGCCAAAAAGTGATAATTGGTGGGAAATAGAATCAGGTCCATGTGGTCCTGATAGTGAATATTTTTATATAACTGATGTACCAAAATGTTCAGAAAATTGTAATCCATCTTGTAATTGTGGCCATTTTATTGAAATAGGTAATGATGTATTTATGGAGTATGAAAAAGTTGCTGAGAATAAATACGTTCCTTTAAAAAATAAAAACGTTGATACTGGTTGGGGCTTTGAAAGAATTCTTGCGTTTTTAAATACAGATGATGGTGATATTTATAAAACTGATTTATATACTGGTGCAATTAAGATCTTGGAAGAAAAATTAAAAGTTAGTTATAATACTAATGAAGATATTGATAAATCAATTAGGATTATTCTTGATCATACAAGAACTGCTACTATGCTTTTAGGAGATGAAAAGCATTTAACACCATCTAATATTGGTGCGGGTTATATTTTAAGAAGGCTTATTAGAAGAGCGGTTAGACATACTAAAAAACTTGATTTAGATCCTTTTATAATGATTGATATTTCAAAATATTTTATTGAAAACGTATATAATGAAAGTTATCCTAACTTATTAAAAATAGAAGACTTTATATTAAACGAAATAAGTAAAGAAATAGATAATTTTTTAAAAACGTTATCAAATGGTTTAAAAGAACTAGAAAAAATGATTAAAGAAAATATAACTAAAGATAATAGAAAGTTAGATTCTGCGTTATGTTTTAAACTTTATGATACATATGGCTTTCCTTTTGAATTAACTTATGAAATATTAAAAGAAAAAAATATAAATGTTTCAAAAGAAGAATTTGATGAGTATATGCAAAATCAAAAAAATTTGGCAAGACAAAACGTTAAGAAAATAGATGAATTAAAAGTACTTGGTGATATAGTAAACTTTAAAACCCAAAGCTTTTTTACTGGTTATGATGAACTAGAAACTTATGCAACTGTAACATTTGTCTCTGATAATAACGGGAATGCATCAGATATTTATTCAGAAGGAATTGTTATAACTGATAAAACACCATTTTATGCAACTATGGGTGGTCAGTTAGGAGATATTGGACTAATTATTGGAGAAAATTTAAAAGCCGAAGTTGTAAAAACTGAAAAAGCTCCTAACGGACAGGCAATGCACTTTATAAGAATAATAATGGGAAAGATAAACGTTGGTGATAAAGTTAAATTAGTAGTTGATAAAGAAAACAGGTTTACCACTTGTCAAAATCACTCGGCAACCCATTTATTACAAAAGTCATTGCAAGAAGTATTAGGAGATGAAGTTTATCAAAAAGGAAGCTTTGTTGATGCGAAGACTTTAAGGTTTGATTTTAATTACTCTAAAAAAATAACTGATGAACAAGTAATAAAAGTCGAAGAAAAGGTAAATGAAAAGATTAAAGCATGCTATCCAACACAAATAAAAGAAGTTAATATAGAAGAAGCTAAAAAGATGGGTGCGATGGCACTTTTCGATGAAAAATATGGTGATGTAGTTAGGGTTGTTAAGATGGGTGATTCAATTGAGTTATGTGGTGGAACTCACGTTTCTAACACCGGAGATATAAGAAGTTTTGCAATTAAGCTAATCGAGTCTAAGGGTCTTAATGTATATAGAATTGAAGCGGTTTGTGATACAAATTTACAAACGGAAATATTTAGTATGATTAAACCATATAATGATGAAATGATTTTATTGTTAAAAAAAGCTAAAAAAATAATGAGTTTAGCAAAGGAAAATGAAATTAATTTAACCTTTGATTCAAATATATCTAATGAAGCTCCTATGTGTTATAAAGATATTTTAGAAAATAAATTAGAAGTAGAAAATTTAAGAAAAGAAGTTGCTAATTTAGATAAGAAATATCAAGATGAGATTGTTAAAAAGGCTTTAAAAAACGTAAATGAATATGTAAAAGAAAAAGAAACTGGTTTATATGGTGATGTTGTTATTAAAACGTTTACAAATTATGATATTAACGTATTAAAACAGCTTGTTAATAGTATTTTAAGTGAACTTGATAATGGTATTGTATTTTTGATAAACGCAAATGAAAACGCCATTAACTTTGTTTGTAAAGAAAATGAAAAACTAAAAGATAAGATAAACGTAGGAGAACTTATTAAAAACGTATCTAAAATAGCGGAAGGCTCAGGTGGTGGAAGCCCAACCTTTGCTCAAGGTGGTGGAAATAACCCAGATAAATTAGATATGATTTTATCTTACGTTAAAGATAAGGTTATTAATGGATAAAAGAGGTAATAATATGGATGATATAGAAACATTAGATTTTGAGGAAAATAATAAAAATAAAAATAAAAGAAAATTAAAAAAGTGGGTAAAGGCTCTAATAACGTTTATCATTATGGTGGTTATTATAATAGCGTTATTTTTTGCACTTGGTAGTTATCTTTTATCTGCTCCAAGTAATACAACTAGTGTAATTGAATTTACCGTAACCGAAGGTAAAACCGTTGACCAAGTTGGAAAACAATTAGAAAAAGAAGGTATTATTCGTAATTTTTTAGCATATAAAGTATATGTTAGATTAAAAAAAGTTAATGGCTATAAGGCAGGAATATATAAACTTGATAAAAGTTATAATACGATGGATATCGTTGAAATATTAACTAGTGATTATTATAAGGAAAAATCCATTAACATAACTTTTAAAGAAGGAAAAACAATTAAGGATGTTGCAAGGGAAGTTGCTAAAAAAACCGATATTACGGAAAGTGAATTTTACGAAAAACTAGATGATGATTCATACATTGATTTATTAATTCAAAAGTATTGGTTTTTAACTGATTCGGTTAAAAATGAAAATATTTATTATCCACTAGAAGGATATTTATTTCCAGATACGTATTCATTTAAAGAAAACGTAAAACCAGAAGACATAATTGAAACAATGCTTAATCAAACTCAAAAAATATTTGATAAATATAAATCTCAAATAGATTTAAGTTCATATAATATAAATGAACTTGTTACGCTAGCTTCCGTTGTTGAAAAAGAAGGAATATATAAAGATGATAGAAAACAAATTGCAGGAGTATTTTATAATAGGTTAAACGCTGGAATGCAATTAGGTAGTGATGTTACAACGTATTATGCATTTAAAATTGATTTAGGAGAGCGCAATTTAACCAAAGCAGAAATAAACACCTATAACCCATATAACACTAGAGGACCAGAAATGGCTGGTAAATTACCAGTTGGTGCAATATGTAATTTTGGTATCACATCATTTGAAGCGGTGCTTAATCCAGCTAGTAGTGATTATTATTATTTTGTTGCGGATAAATCTGGTAAAACTCATTTTACTAAAACGTATGAAGAACATCAAAAAGTAATTAATGATTTAAAAAAACAAGGTAATTGGTTAGAATTATAAAAATTAGAGACGGCTCTAATTTTTTTTAAAAAAAGTTTTAAAATTACTAAAAATGGATTTTTAAAAAAATAGTTAATCAAAAAAAGTTTTAAAATTACTAAAAATGGATTTTTAAAAAAATAGTTAATCAAAAAAACTTTTTTTGATTAACAGAAATCCAATTTTAGTATTTTTTATTTTAATTTTTTTAATTTTTGGTGATTTGATTAATTTTTATTGTTTATATATTATGATTTTGGAAGGAGAAATAAAAAATGATTGATAACGATAAAGTAATAACTATGACATCTGATACGGTTTTTAAAAGTGTACTTCAAGACAGAAATTGTGAAGATTATTTAGTAGATATAATAAGCGGAATAACTTTGCTAAATAAAAATTATATAAAAAATAATTTAGTTTTTAAAAATAGTGAACTTATAAAAGATGAAAACATTGAAAAGGCAAAGGTTACTGATTTATTAATTGAGTTAAGTGATAATATAATAAACTTGGAAATGAATAAAAAGCATTATGATGGGTTATTTGATAAAAATGATAGGTACGTAGATAAAATTAAAAATGGTTTAGTAATGAAAGGGGAAAAATATGGTAAGCAAAGAAAGGTAATTCAAATAAACTTTGATAATTTTGAACTTTTTGATGAAAGAATAATTATAAAGTTTAAAATGATGGACGTTGAAAAAGGATTAATAAGAAGTGATTATTTACTTAATACTGACGTTGAAATATATCACGTTAACTTGAAAAAGGTAAGGGATATGTATTATAATAATTGTAGCTTAAGTAAGTTACAAAAAGAACTTCTTATAATGACTTTAGATAGTATGGAAGAACTTACTAAGGTTACAAAAGGATGTAAGGAGATGGAGCAAGTGGCCAGAAAGATAAGTAAGTTAACTAAACAAGAAGAAATGCAAGGAATATATATTAAAGAAGAACAAGAAGAATTCATAAGGCAAAAAATAAGACAATATGCAGCCGCAAAAGGTTATGAAGAAGGAATTGAAAAAGGTCTTGAAAAAGGTCTTGAAAAAGGATCTTTGGATAAAGAAACAAAATTAGTTAAAAATATGATAAATAGTGGTTTAGATATCAAATTGATACAAAAAATAACCGGATTAACAGAAGAGCAAATAAAGAGTATAAAATAAAAGTTAAATAGCATATTTATGCTTTTATAAACAAAAGCATTTGATTATTGCTATTTCTTTTAATTAATGATAAAATATAGTTATCTTAAGTATGATAGGAGTGATTTTATGTCATCTACAACGTATTTGTTTAACATTGAAAATATTAATGAAGCATTGGTAAAAGAAACAATAAAAGAAGTGTATGATGCTTTAAAAGAAAGAGGCTATAATCCGGTTAATCAACTTGTTGGGTACTTGATGAGCGGGGATCCTGGTTATATATCAAATCATAAGGAAGCAAGAAACAAAATTCTTAAGATAGATAGAAGTAAGATTCTAGAAATATTAATAAAGGAATACTTAAATTAATGCGCATTATAGGGCTTGATTTAGGAACTAAAACCTTGGGAGTTGCGGTAAGTGATGCAACAAAAACAATTGCAAACGGACTTACCACTTTAAGGTTTGAAGAAAACAAACCAGAACAAATATTAGATGAATTAGGTAAAATAATAAAAGATTATGATGTTGATTTAATTGTTATTGGTCTTCCTAAAAATATGAATAATACCCTTGGTTTTGCATCAGAAAGAACAAGACAATTTATTAGCATACTAAAAGATAGGTTTGACGTTTCAATACAAGAACAAGACGAAAGACTAACTAGCGTTACGGCTAATAACGTTTTAATAAGTGCCAACGTTAAAAGAAAAAAAAGAAAATTGAAAGTAGATAGCATCGCAGCAACGATAATTTTACAAAGCTATTTAGATATAAGAAAGGAAAAGGAAAAATGGAAAAACAAAACGAAGTAAAACAAGATAATACTTTTACCATCATAAATGATGAAGGAAAAGAAGTAAAATGCGAGATTTTATTCACGTATGAAGATGAAAAAACCAAAAAAAATTATATAGCATATACTGATAATACACTAGATAGTGAAGGTAATACCAAAGTGTATGCATCAATTTTTAATCCAGAAGAAGAAAACCCAGTACTTCTTCCAATTGAAACCGAAGAAGAATGGAAACTTATCGAAGGTATTTTATCTTCTTTAACAAATGATGATAATGAAGAATAAACTTTAATATTTATAAGTGATTAAAATGTGATAAAAAATTGATTTTTATCCTTTTTTTTATTATAATTATTTTTAGATTTAGGTGGTGCTAGTATGGATCAAGAATTTTTAATTAGAAAAATGGAAAAGTATGCCGATGAAAAAGGAATTCCAATAATGGAAAAAGAAGGTATGCAATTTTTAACAGAATTTATTAGATTAAATAAAATTAAAAATATTTTAGAAATAGGAAGTGCCATTGGATACTCTGCAATAAACATGGCTTTGGTAGATGAATCCGTTAACGTAACTTCAATCGAAAGGGATAAAGATAGGTACATAAAGGCGGTAAAAAACGTAAAAGATCTAAAATTAGATTCAAGAATAACACTAATATTATCTGATGCTCTTAATTTTAATACTGATGAAAAATATGATCTTATATTCATTGACGCTGCAAAAAGTCAGTACATTAAGTTTTTTGAAAAATTTTCTTCTAATTTAAAGGAAAAAGGATACATCATAACTGATAACATTAATTTTCACGGTTTAGTTTCATCTGATAAAAGTCAAATGTCTAGAAATTTAAAGGGGTTAGTAACTAAAATTGAGAAATATATTACGTTTTTAAAGGAAAACAAAGATTTTAAAACCAGATTTTTTGAAGTTGGGGATGGTGTTGCAATATCAAGAAGAAAGAAGAGTTATGATGGCAAAAAAAATACTTAAAGTTAATGATGATATTGAATTGACATATAAAGTAGATGGATATATTTTAGGTGTTTTGGGTTATGCATCAGTTTTTAATAAAACGTATTCATTAAAGGAAATAAAAAAAATAAATGATAATAAAAAAAATAAAAAGGTATTTGCATGCTTAAATAGATTAATTTTTAACGATGAGCTAGATAAATATAAAAAAACTTTATTAAAGTTAGATCAAATGGGATTAGATGGCATTATAATAGGCGATGTATCAGCTTTAAATTATGACTTAAAAACTGATTTAATACTTGATCAAATGCATCTTAATAATTGTTATCAAACCATTAATTTTTACGTTAATAATGGTGTAAAAGGTGTTTTATTAACCAATGATATTACCAAAGATGAAATTGATGAGATAAGAAAAAACACTAATGCCATTTTATTTAAACAAGTTTTTGGTTATCCCCATTTATCAACTTCGAAAAGACGGTTAGTTTCGAATTATTTTAAACATTTTAATTTAGTAAAGGCAAATGGTAATTCCTATAAAATAAAAGAAGCTAACGAAAATAATTATTATAAAATAATAGAAGATGATTTTGGTACCTTTATATTAGAAGATAACGCTCTTAATTTATTGGGCGTTAATTTAAACGTTGATTATGAAATAATTGATAGTTATATGATTAAAGACGTTAAAGAAGTTGTTTTAGCATTTATGAAAAACGATTTAAATAAAAAAAATATAATTGATAAAAAATATAATGCCAATGATGGATTTATAAATAAAAAAACAATATACAAGGTGAAAAAAGATGAAAAAAAAGAAAGTTGAGTTGTTAGCACCCGCAGGCTCTTTAGAAAAATTAAAGTGGGCAATTGATTATGGTGCTGATGCCGTTTATTTGGGTGGAGAAAATTATAGTTTACGTGCTAATGCACAAAACTTTACGTTAAATGAAATTAAACAAGGTGTAAAATACGCTCATAGTAAAAACGCAAAAGTATATGTAACGGTTAACATAATTTTTCATAATGAAGATGTTTTGGGATTAGAAAAATATTTAAAAGAGCTTGATAAAATAAACGTTGATGCCGTTATATTTAGTGATCCAGTAGTGCTTGATATTGCCGTTAAAAATAAGTTGAATTTTGATTTACATTTAAGCACTCAAAGTTCAGTATTAAATAAAGATGCTGTTAAATATTATGTAAATAAAGGTGTTTCAAGAGTAGTTTTGGCAAGGGAGTGTTCTAAAAAAACAATAAAAAGTATTATTAACGAAACTAATGCTGAAATAGAATGTTTTATTCATGGTGCAATGTGCACTAATTTTTCTGGTAGGTGCGTTTTATCTAATTATTTTACTAACCGCGATGCCAATAGGGGCGGATGTGCTCAAGTTTGTCGGTTTAATTTTAATTTATATGATAATGATGAAAACAAAATATCATCTGATGATAATTTTACGATTGCACCAAAAGATTTATCATTAGTTGATTATGTAAAAGATATGATACAAATGGGTGTTTCATCTTTTAAATTAGAAGGAAGAATGAGATCCGTTTATTATGTTGCAACCATTGTTTCGGTTTACAGAAAAATAATTGATATGTATTATAATAATTCATATGATGAAAAATATTTAACAAAAGCAAAAAAGATTTTATATCGCTGTGCTAACCGTGAGGTTGCACCGCAGTTTTTTAATAAAATTCCTGGTGAAAAGCAGCAGTATTATTCATCTAGAAAAGAAGATTCTAATCAAGACTTTTTAGGCATAGTATTAGATTATGATGAAGAAAAAAAAGAAGCTATAATTGAACAGAGAAATTTTTTTAAACCAAATGATAAAATAACCATTTTTGGTCCTAAAACAAATGATTATTCATTTGTTGTTAAAACCTTAAAAGATGAAGAAGGAAAACAACTTGATGCGGCAAGGCATCCCAAGGAAATCATAAGGATAAATTGCCCTATAAAAGTAAATAAAAATGATTTATTAAGAGTGTGTTTTTAACGATTAAATCCCGTTAACTTATTTGGTTGACAAAACATAAAAAAAGTAGTAATATTATAGCCATATTTATTAATCGAGGTGATTAAGATGAAAAGCAATAAAGAAATTTATTTAACAAGCGAAGGTTTTTTAAAACTTGAAGAAGAACTTGATAATTTGAAGAAAGTAAAACGCCCTGAGATAATAAACGCAATTAAGGAAGCAAGGGCTTTGGGAGACTTATCTGAAAATGCTGAATATTCATCAGCTAGAGATAATCAAGCAAAGTTAGAAGCAAGAATAAAAGAAATAGAATATACTTTAGAGCATGCAACGATAATCGAAAATAATTCTGATGGAACAATCGGGGTAGGTTCTGTTGTAACGATTAAGTATGATTCTGATGATGAACAAGAGCAATACACAATCGTTGGTACGAACGAAGCTGATGCATTTTCAAATAAAATTTCTAATGAGTCACCAATTGCAAAAGCGGTAATTGGTAAAAAACAAGGTGATAAAGTACTTGTTGAATCTCCAAATGGTAGTTTTAATATTGAAATAGTAAAAGTAGCTTAAGTAGCTATTTTTTTAAATTTTATAATTATAATAACTCTTGTAAAAAGGTGATAAATAAGATATAATACATATTGTTTTAGAAAGGAATAATGCGTATGAAACAAGATAAGGAAAAAAAGGATAATAACGTTTTTGAAATAACCATAAAAATAGATGGTGAAAAATGGCAAAAAAAGTTAGACGAAGCTTTTAAAAAAGCCGTTAAAACCGTAAAAATAGATGGTTTTAGGCAAGGAAAGGCTCCTAGAAATATTTTTGAAAAGAAATATGGTAAGCAATCATTAGTTGTTCAAGCCGTAGATGATGCTTTAAACGAAGCATATAATATGGCGCTAGAAAAATTTAAGGAACCATTAATTATACAACCTACCGTTCAAATTGATAAAGCAGATGAAAACGAAGTAGTTTATAAATTTGTATTTACTACTAAACCAGAAGTTAAAATAAAAAAGTATAAAGGTTTAGACGTTAAAAAAGAAGTTGTTAAAGTAACTAAAAAAGACGTTGATGAAGAAATAGAAAAATTAAGAAAAGAATACGCTGATTTACAAGTTAAAGAAGGTGCAATAAAAAAAGGCGATACCGCAATAATTGACTATGAAGGTTTTTTAAATGGTAAAGCCTTTGCTGGTGGGAAAGCTGAAAATTACTCATTAGAAATTGGTAGTAATACTTTTATACCAGGTTTTGAAGATGCTTTAATTGGCCTTAAAGCTGGTGATAAAAAAGATGTTAACTTAACCTTCCCAAAGGATTATCATGCTGAAGAGTTAAAGGGTAAACCCGTTTTATTTAAGGTTACTATTAACGAGGTTAAAACTAAAGTATACCCAGAGTTAAATGAAGAATTTTTCTTGGACTTAGGTTTAAAAGACGTAAAAACAGTTAGTGATTTAGAAAAAATGATTAAAGAAACCATGACTGAACAACTTGAATATCAAGCAGAAAATAAATACGTTGATGACTTATTTGAAGCATTATTAAACGAAACTTCTGTTACTGTTCCAGAACAATTAGTTAATGATGAATTAAAACAAATGATTTTGCAGTACGAAGAAAGATTAAAAATGCAAGGTTTAACGTTAGAACAATTTTATAAATTCACTAACTCTAATGAAGATAAATTAAAAGATCAAATGAAAGATGAAGCTCAAAAAAGAGTTAAATTACGCTTTGCAATTGATGAAATTATTAACCTTGAAAAAATTGATGCAACCGATGATGAAGTTGAAAAACATGCAACCGAAAATGCTAAAAAACACTCAATGGATAAAGATGAGTACGTTAAGGCTTTTGGTGGAAGTGAAATGATTAAGTACGATATAAAAGTACAAAAGGTAATTGATTTATTAAAAAAATAAGACTTGTAATAAGTCTTTTTTTCATCACTTTATTTTTAATAAAATTAAGCGTAGAAAAACATTTATTTTTCTTGACATTTATTTTTCATAGTTTATAATAAAAAGTAAATTTTATGTTTGTTACTTAAGGAGGAGTTTTATGACAAATAAAGATTTACCAGTGATACTTTTAAGAGGAATTATCGTTCTTCCTTATGCTGAACTTAAAATAGATTTAATTGATGAATTAGATACTAAAATAATAGAACTTGCTTCTAATAATCATAATGGATACGTACTTTTGGTATCACCCCTTAATTATTTAGAAGAAAAAGTTGAAATAAAAAAATTACCTAAATTAGCAGTTGTAGGTCAAATTACCAAAAAAACAATTTTACCTAACGGCTGTATGAGAGTAACGATAGAAGGTAAGAAAAGAGCCGTAATAAACAAGTTTTTACCATATGATAATCAAAAAGACGTATTTTTAGGTAACGTATCTGCTCCAACAAGATACGCAATTGATGCCCAAGATGAAGATGCCTTGGTAAGAAAACTAAAAACCGAATTAGAAAATTATATAAATATGGTTCCATATGCTTCAAATAGTATATTAAGTGTAATTGATGAAATAAACACGGTAAGTAAATTATCTGATGTAATCGCTAATTATATGCCAATATCTTTTGAAAGAAGATATGAATTTTTAACAACCATAAATCCACATACTAGGGTTATGATGAATTTAGAAGATATTCAAAAAGAATTAAATGTTTTTGAAATTGAAAAAAAGATTGATTCTAAATTAAAAAAAGAAATGGATAAGACCCAAACGGAGTTTATTTTAAGAGAAAAAATAAGATTAATAAAAGAAGAGCTAGGTGACATATCATCAAAGGATGATGAAACTGAAGAATTAAAGAAAAAAATAGAAAAATTAAAGTGTCCATCTAACATTAAAAAGAAATTAAAAAACGAATTAAAAAAATACGAATCAACTCCGTTATCATCGCCAGAAGTTAGCATAATAAGAAATTATATTGATGTTTTATTATCTCTTCCATGGAGTAATTATACAACTGATAATACGGATTTAAAAAAAGCTAGAAAAACCCTTGATGAGTCTCATTATGGATTAGTTGATATTAAAGAAAGAATAATTGAATATCTAGCGGTAAAAAGCCGTTTAAAATCCAATAGCGCACCAATTATTTGTTTGGTTGGTCCAGCGGGAGTTGGTAAAACTTCTCTTGCAAAATCAATCGCGGATGCGATGGGGCGTAAATTCGTAAAAATATCCGTTGGCGGTGTTAATGATCCAGCAGAAATAATTGGTCATAGAAGAACATACATGGGTGCAAATCCAGGAAGAATAATTAATGCACTTAAAAAATGTGGCTCTAATAATCCGGTGTTTTTAATTGATGAAGTTGATAAAATGACCAAGGATATAAAAGGTGACCCAGCAAGTAGTTTGTTAGAGGTTTTAGACCCAGAACAAAATAATAAATTTTATGATAATTACGTTGAAGAAGCATATGATTTATCTAAAATAATGTTTATTTTAACCGCTAATTACATTGATCAAATACCATATGAGCTAAAAGATAGACTGGAAATTATTGATTTATCTAGTTACACCGATTATGAAAAATTAGAAATTGCAAAAGAACACTTAATAAAGCTTGAGTTAAATGAGTATGGTCTAGATTCTAATAGCATTAAATTTAGTGACGAAATAATTTTAAAAATAATAAAAAATTATACTAAAGAAGCTGGTGTTCGTGAGCTTAAAAGGGTAATTAGTAAAATAATTAGAAAATATGTTAAAAAGATGTTAGAAGAAAATAAAGATAACATAAAAGTAAAGGTAACGGATAAAAAAATAGAAGAATTTTTAGGTAAACCAAAATATCAACCACAAGAAATTTTAAATGATAATGCTAAAGGAGTCGTAAACGGACTTGCTTATACTAATTTTGGTGGAGAAGTTTTACCAATAGAAGTTGTTACATATAAATCAAAAGAGCCATTAAAGTTAACTGGTAATTTAGGTGATGTTATGAAAGAAAGTGCCCAAATTGCGATGGGGCATATTAAAAGTAACTTAAAAAATTATGGAATTTTAGAAAACGCATTTGATGATTTATGTGTTCACGTTAACGCAACCGAAGCTGCGGTACCAAAAGATGGGCCATCGGCGGGTATTGCCTTAACAACCGCTATAATAAGTAGTATAACTGGTAAAGTTGTTCCTAAAACCTACGCGATGACTGGTGAAATAACATTAACTGGTAAAGTACTTGCCATTGGGGGATTAAAACAAAAAGCTCAAGGAGCTTATTCAGCAGGAATAAAAACGATTATAATTCCAAAGAAAAATGAACACGATCTTGATGATATCCAGCCAGAAGTAAGAAAAAACTTAAATATCATTATGGTTGATACGTATCAAGATGTTTATAATGAAATATTTTTAAAAAAGAAGAAAAATTAACATTTTCTTCTTTTTTTATGCATACTCTTTATTGAATGGAGATGGATAATATGAAACAAATAATACCTTTTGTAAAAGATTTAGAATTAGAAACTAAAATATCAGAAATAACAAGCATTGCATTAGAACATAATCTTACGATGGAAAACGATGATTCTATCGTTGGAGATTTTGTTGTTAGTGGCAAATATAAGATAAATGATGTAAGTATAAGTGAAGAGGTATTTGAAAAAGTAATTCCATTTGATATTACTTTGGATGATAAATATGATACTAATAAAGTAAAAATAGATATTGATGATTTTTATTACGAAATAATAAACGATGAATATTTGAGAGTTCATATTGATGTTTTGGTTGATAATTTAGTTTATGTAAAAGAAAAAAAAGAGCTTCCAAAAGAAATAGATATGAAGCCAATATATGATATTAAAGATGAATTAACAAGAGAGTTAAATCAAATGGATGAAAATAATAATGAAGGGGAAGATAATAAGATGATAAATGATAGTGAAAAAGAAGTATTAGAAAATAAAGAAGAAGAAAAAAAAGAAGAAACCGTTGATAGCGTTGATATAGTAAATAACTTATCTAATAGTTTTTTACAAGTAGAAGATAAATACGTAACTTATAAAGTTCATATTGTAAGAGAAGATGAAACAATTGAACAAATAAAAGAAAAATATAAAATATCAACCGAAGAACTAGAAAAATATAACTCTTTAGATAATATAATGATAGGAACAAAATTAATAATTCCTGCTAAAGATGAGTAAAATGCATTTAGATGATAAAATAAGAAAAGTAATAAATCATGCTAAAAAATATGAATTTTATAAAGAATCCATAATATATAAAGATGAAAATGATAAAAAACACGTTATAAAAAAAAATAATAATAACATACTTGAAATATATAATTATTTAAATTCAAGGGGTTTTGGTTATTTACCTAGATTAGAGTATTGTGATAATGATATATACGTATATGAATATTCTAATGATACCAAAACTCCTAATGAACAAAGAATGAGCGATCTTATTAAAATGGATGCTTTACTTCATAATAAAACCGTTTATTATAAAGATATTTCACTTGATGAAATAAAAGAAATATATGAAAATTTATCAATGAAAATAGATAGCACTTATAACTATTATGATGATATTATGACCATGATTGAATCAAATGTTTACATGTCTCCTAGTGAGTATATGTTAGCTAGAAATTGTTCATCTATTTTTTCTTGTCTTAATTTTTGTAGAAGCGAGCTAGATAAATGGTTTGAAATGATGAAAAATAAAACAAAAAAAAGAATAGTTTTATTAAATAATGATTTAAAGTTAGATCATTTAATAAAATCTGACGAAAACGTTTTAATTGGATGGAACAAAAGTTTAAGAGATTTACCCATCTATGACTTTATTAACATATATAAAAAATACTATGATGTCTATGATTTTAATGAGCTGTACAAAGAATATTTAAAAAGATTTCCGCTAACTTTTGAAGAGCGAAAACTAATGTTTATAATACTATTTATTCCGCCTAAAATAACGTTTAAAAAAAGTGAGATTAAAACAACGATGATGGTTGCAAAACTATGTAATTATTTAGTAACAACTGATAAGTTATTTATGGAAAATGAGGCAAAAAATACCGAAGAACAAAATAACTAAATCAATAAACAGTAAAAACACATGAAACCTAGCACATAATATTAAAGCTAATATAGCTTGATAAAAAGTTATGAAACAAAAAGCAATTATTAAAATCACGTATTTTAAAAGCCCACCTGAAAAAAAGTTATTTTGACGCATTTTTTATCACCCTTACTTTATTATATGTATAAAATAATTAATTTGCTAACCATATTTAATAAAAATATGGTTTTTTTATTTAAAAAATGTTATTATATATAAAGAATAGGAGTTGATTTTAATGCTTAATAATAAAGGATTTGCGGTTTCAACTGTTTTATATACACTATTAATTGCGTTTTTAATGTTTTTAGGGGTTGCGTTAGCCCAGTTTTCATCATCATCTTCTTTTATTGCACACGCTAATGATGATTTAATAAACGGAACGACGTTTAAGGTGATGCAAGTTAAACCAGCAATAGAAGGTAAGACGTGTGGAAGTGACTATCAATGGTATCAAACTTATAATTCTTCTAATGAGAAAGTGAACTCTGGTACGATAGTAAAAATAACAAGTAAGTATGGAACCATTTATTGGCCTAAAGATTTTCCTAAAAAAGTTCCAGCTTTTCTAAATACAAAATTGCAAATTAAAGATACTGTTATAACTATTGAAAGTGGGCCGGTAAGTTCTGATAATAAAATAAGTGTAACAACTACTAGAAATCCTAATGAGCTAAATTTTGATTATAATTCTTCTAATGATCAAATAGATGAAGACGGCTTATTTATTACAATCGAAGATATATGTAAAATACTTGTTAAAAAATAAATTATTTGATATACTATTAACATATTTTAAAAGCAATGCGTAAGAGGAGTAAACTACTTATTATTTAAAGAGAGTAAATGGTTGGTGAAAATTTACATTAATGGTAGTTGAAGGTAGCTTACAAGCTTGGTTGCTGAACTAATAGTAAGTAATTACGTTAACTCTCGTTACGAGTTTAAGTGCTAGAATGACTCTAGAACTAAGGTGGTACCGCGGTTAATAATCGTCCTTTAATTAGGATGATTTTTTTATTTTGAAAGGAAGGGATTAATTTGTTAGATAAAAAATATGATCATAAACAAGTAGAACAAGGAAAATATGATAAGTGGCTTAAACATAATTATTTTAAAGCTGGTGATTTAACTAAAGAAGCTTTTTCAATTGTTATACCACCCCCAAACGTAACTGGTAAATTACACTTAGGGCATGCTTGGGATACTACTTTACAAGATATTATTATTCGTTATAAAAAAATGAATGGTTTTGACTGTTTATGGCTTCCGGGAATGGATCATGCTGCAATTGCAACCGAAGTAAAGGTTGCTAATCGCTTAAAAGAACAAGGAATAAATAAAAGGGACTTAGGCCGCAAAGGTTTTTTAAAAAAGACATGGCAGTGGAAAGAAGAATATGCAAAAACAATTAGAAGTCAGTGGGCTAAACTTGGGCTTTCACTAGATTATTCAAAAGAAAGATTTACTCTTGATGAAGGATTAAGTAATGCCGTTAAAAAGGTATTTGTAGATTATTATAATGAAGGCATTATATATCGTGGTGAAAGGATAATAAATTGGGATCCAGTTCAAAAAACGGCTTTGTCAAACGAAGAAGTTATATATAAAGATGTTAAAGGTGCTTTTTATCATATTAAATATTTTATAGAAGAAACAGATGATTATTTAGACGTTGCAACAACAAGACCAGAAACATTATTTGGTGATACTGCCGTTGCGGTAAATCCAAATGATGAAAGGTATAAAGATTTAATAGGTAAAAACGTTATTTTACCAATAGTTAATAAACTTATTCCAATAATAGGTGATTTACATGCTGATCCAAATTTTGGAACGGGCGTTGTTAAAATAACTCCAGCTCATGATCCTAATGACTTTGAAGTTGGACAAAGACATAATTTAGAAAAAGTTGTTGTTATGACTCCTGATGCTACCATGAACGAAAACGCTTTAAAATACCAAGGAATGGATAGGTTTAAATGCCGTGAAGAGTTAGTAAAAGACCTTAAGGATTTAAATTTATTAATCAAAATAGATCCTATCGTTCATAGCGTTGGACACTCTGAAAGAACAAATGTTATGGTAGAACCTTATTTATCAAAACAGTGGTTTGTTAAGATGGATGCTTTAGCTAAAAAAGTACTAGATATGCAAAAAAATAGTGATGAAAAAATTAATTTTATACCAAAAAGATTTGAAAAAGTACTTGAAAACTGGATGAATGATTGCCATGATTGGTGTATATCAAGGCAATTATGGTGGGGGCATCAAATTCCAGCTTGGTACAAAGAAGATGAAATATACGTTGGATTATCAGCACCTAAAGGTGATGGATGGCATCAAGATGAAGATGTTTTAGATACTTGGTTTTCAAGTGCGTTATGGCCATTTGCAACGCTTGGTTGGCCAGAAGATACCGCTTTATTAAAAAGGTATTTTCCAAATGACGTATTGGTAACGGGTTATGACATAATCTTTTTCTGGGTAGCTAGAATGGCATTTCAATCAGAAAAACTAACTGGTAAAGCGCCTTTTAAACAGTGTTTAATCCACGGACTTATCCGTGATAAAAATGGTAGAAAAATGTCGAAATCCCTTGGTAATGGCGTTGATCCAATGGACGTTATAGATAATTATGGAGCGGATTCATTAAGATGGTTTTTAACAACTAATTCATCTTCTGGATTAGATTTAAGATATGATGAAGATAAGGTTAAGTCAACTTGGAATTTTATTAATAAAATATGGAATGCATCAAGGTATGTATTAATTAATACTGCTGATTTAAAAGAAATAAATTTAAATAATTTAACAAATAGTGATAAATGGATATTAACTAAACTTAATAAAACAATAAAAAGTGTTAGAAAAAACATGGAAAAATATGATTTTAACGTTGTTGGTAAAGAGTTATATAAATTTATATGGGAAGATTTTTGTGATTCATACATAGAATATAGTAAGGTAAGCACTGATAATTTATCAACTAAATCAACTTTGATTTTAGTTTTAACAGACATAATAAAGATGCTTCATCCTTTTATGCCTTACGTAACTGATGAAATATATGATTCACTTCCAATAAAAACACACGAAAATATTATTTTATCTAGTTATCCAGTTTATGATGATGAAAAAAACTATAAAACCGAAGAAAAAGAAATTGATATATTAACTGAAGTTATAACATCTTTACGTAATAGTAAAGTAGAAAATAACATTCCTAAAGGATTTAAAATAATTAATAATTTTTCTTCTAAATACAAGCACATTATTGAAAATAATAAAGATGTGTTGACAAGATTATTAAAATGTGATATTATACTATCTTCTTTTGATGATGCAAATAAATTAGATGTTGTTTTTCCTTATGGAACAATAACATTATGTTATGAAGGAAATGTTTCTAAAGAAGATATTGAGTCTTTAGAAAAAGAAAAAAATTCTTTAGAAGCAAGTATTGAAAGAAGAAAAAAACTTTTGTCCAATGAAAAATATGTTAAAAATGCTCCAAAGCAAATTGTTGATATGGAAAAAGAAAAATTGTTGGATGAAGAAAATAAGCTTAAAGCATTAAAAGAAAAAATAAAATAGAAAGATGGTGGTTTTGGTGGGCTTATACTGCATGGAAAATTTAGGAAGAAGATATACTGAAAATTTAAAACAAAATAGTTCTTTTTACGATGTTGAGTTATTTGAAAATGTTTTTTTAAATTATTTAATGGAAGTAGAACTAGCAGATGAAATAAAGTTATTACCAAAGGATAATGAATATCTTACTTCTTTAGAAAGCGTATATTACACGACAAAAGATGATACTATGGCTGATGATAGCGCTAAAATGGCTGATTCACTTGCTTTTTATAAAGCAACTGGTCTTGTTAAAATGATAAACGGTGAGTATTATTTAAATTCTGGTAAACTTAAAGAATTATTTTTAAAGTATGAAGAATATAGAAGAAATGAAAAGGATATAAAAGGAGAATCATATCAAAAAGGTCCTAGAAGTTAGGATCTTTTTTTCTTGTAAAATAATACTATTTAATATATAATCTTATTTGTAAAGAGGTGTTTAGTCTGAAAAGAAAAATGAAATTTATTTTATAAAAAATAATAAAAAAGGGCAGACTTCCCCTTGCCCCAAAGAAA
>CANQHF010000016.1 GCA_947623685.1 uncultured Bacilli bacterium
GAAATCAATTTAGACTTTAAAATAGATTCATTTATGGGTGTAATAGAAAATTTCTTTACTAATTTTAAAAAACAAAGGACTCATGGGATTGATTTTTATTACAAAGTAAGTTTAGTAGATAATAATGATTATAATAAGATTGACTACGACAGAATTGAAAATGACAAAGAAGGTTTGATTCATCATCATTTTAAATGGATAAATTTAAATGAACTTAAAGACTGTAATTTATTACCTAAAGAAATAAAAAATGAAATAATAAATAATAAAGAAACCTTTCATATTATAATTAGAAAATAGAATTAAACATATAATAAGGAATAGTATTATGAGTATAATTGAATATAGTGATAAATATAAAGAAAATGTAAAACATCTTTTAAAAGAACTTCAAGAATATATTGTATCTATAGACCCATATCACTTTAATATTATTAATGATGATTATAAAGAAAAGATTTTTAAAAAAGATATGGATGAAGTAAAAAATAATAATGGTAAAGTTTATTTGGCTGTAAATCAAAATAAAGTAATAGGTCTAATAATTGGCGTAATTAGAAAACCATGTGCTGATTTTGACTATGAAAGATTAAACAATATGGGTGAAGTTATTGAACTTGTAATTACAAAAAATACAAGAAGCAAAGGTATTGGTAGTAAACTTCTTAAAAAAATGGAAGATTATTTTAAAAGCTGCGATTGTAAAACAATTAACATAGATGTTTTTGGATATAATGATATTGGAAAATCATTTTATATTAAAAATAATTATCATAATAGAATGGTTACTATGTCTAAGAAAATAGATTATAAAGATAATGGATGGTGATAATTATGGAGCTATTTTTAACAAGTAATATTGGTGGATATAAAAAAAATAATGATATAAAAATTCCAACTTCTTTTGATAACTCAAATAAATTTTTAGAGAATTTAAAATATAAAATAAAAAAATATAATAAATTTATTTATATTCCAAGTGATCCTAATGATTATGAAAAAAATGATAAATATATAGATTTATACGTAAGTGCTTTAAATCTTTCTGGTATAAAATTCAAAAAATATATTGTACTAGATTGTAGAAATTTGGATCATATTAAAGAAATTTTAGAAGATAGTTCTTTGATTATTTTAGGTGGAGGAGATGCATATAAACAAAATCAATTTTTTAACAATATAGATTTATCAAAATATTTAAAAAATATTGATTGTTGTATTGTTGGAATTAGTGCTGGTTCTATTAATTGCTCAAAGGTTGTTTTTAATAGTCCTGAGACGGAAGATGATCTTAAAAAGCCATATATTTTAAAGGGATTAGATTTAACTGATGTTAATATCGAGCCACATTTTAATGAAACAAGAAGCAAGGTGCAGCAAGATGCTATAATCACCGAGTCCTTTAATAGAAAAATATATGGTTTAGAAGATGGCTCGTATATATTAAATAATAAAATATATGGAAATTGTTTCTTAATTTTTAAAGGAAAAATTAAAAGAATATGTGATAATGATAAAACAACATATATTGACAATAATTAATGGTATAAAATTGCTTGACAAAAAATATCAATATTGTTATTCTTTTAACAAGAAGTGAGTTTGAGTAAAGATTTATATCTTAGCCTCAAAGGGTATTTACCTACACGTACTAAAAGCACGGAGTCACTAAAAGTGATTTTTCGTGCTTTTATATTTAAAAAAAAGAAGGTGAAAAAATGATAAGGTATAGTAATGAAGAAGGTTTTATAAAACCAAAAAGAATAAAAAGTGTTAATAATGAAGACCGGGTAAGTAATTTACCTGAAACTGCTGTTGGAGTTTTTTCTAGTCATCTATATGAAGATGTTATAAGTAAATTTCCGTGTGAGGCTGTTGGTGTTTTATCAACTGCGAATATGAAAAGAAAAGTGTATAAATTAAGATATAAAGATAAAGAGATAACTTTTTTTATGGCAGGGGTAAGTGGACCTTGGATAGCATCAGACATAGAAGAACTTCACGCATCTGGAGTAAATAAGTTTATAATTTTTGGTAATTGCGGAGTTTTAGATTCTAAAATAGAAGATTGTTCTATTATAATTCCAACTAAAGGGTTTAGAGAAGATGGAACTAGTTATCATTATGTTGATTGCGGTGATACCATTGATATGAATTTAAAATATAAAGATGAGTTTATTGATATATTAAAAAAGTATAATTTTAATTATACTGAAGGTTATACCTGGACAACTGATGCTATTTATAGAGAAACTAAAGAAAAAATTGAGTATTATAGAAAAAATGGTGCGGTTTGCGTAGAGATGGAAGGTGCTGTTATAGCAGCGGTATGTAAAAAATTAGGTGCTGATTATTTCACTTTTTACTACGCAGGGGATAATTTAGATGCCGCAATTTGGGAAGAAAGAAGCTTAAATGGATTAACAAAGTTGGATAAGAAAAAAGAAGTTATGACACTAGCTTTGGAATTATCTAAAAAAATATCTAGATAAATATTTTAATATTAAATAAGTAATCATAATATTTTTTATATTTTAAAAAAATAAGATAAATTTAAATATTTTGTCTAAATTCGTTATAAATAAAGACTTTTTATAGGTTTTAAAATAAGTTTTGTAATTAAAGTGGAAATAAAACGTAATTTATAGTATAATATTTATCGTATAGGAGGCTGATTTAATGGTTCCGAAAATAAAAAAGTTTATCAAAAACAATAAAAAACAAATTAAAATAGGTATTATTGTTTTAATTATTTTAATTTTACTTTTATCTCTTTACAAATCTTTTTTCTATTCTGATTCGCAAAAAGCAATATATGGAGTTAGGATAAGGGATATAAAAGAAAATGAATTTAAAGAAGATGAAAAATCTAGTATTAAAAATAAAGCTTCTAAAATAAGTGGAGTTAAAGATGTTGATATAAAGGTAAAGGGAAGACTTATTAAGTTTTTCGTAACGTTTGAAGATGGGGTATCAAATGATGATATCAAAGCAAAATTTAATGAGATGTTATCATACGTAAGTAGTAAGGTAAAAGATTATTACGATATTTCGTTTTATTCTAAAGAAACAATAAACGGAGAAGTTAAATATCCTGTAATTGGTTATAAGCATAAAAGTAAACAGGAAATCTCGTTTGATGTACTTTAAAAGGTGGTATTATGAGAAAAAATAAAAATAAAAAATGGTTAGTGATTGGGTTAATAATATTTTTAGTTGTTGTCTTGATATTATTAATTAGTTTTAGTAAGAAAAACAATGGTGATACAAGCTTAAATTTAACTGAGAAAAGATGGATTGAAACAAATAAAAAGAATGTTATAAATATATCTGTTGCTAATAACATTCCAATTTTTAGTAACGAAGGAGAAGGGGTATTCTTTGACTTCATTGATAACTTTGAAGACGAAAGTGGTTTATCCTTTAATTTAATTCCTTATGATGCATCTGGTGAATTACAAGAAAATGATTTATATTTTGAAGTGGTAAAACACGATAAGATATCTAAATTAAAAGATAATGATATGATTTTTTATAAAGATTATTATGTTTTAATTAGTAAAGAAAATGAAAAAATTGTTTCACCTAACGAAATAAGAAATAAAAAAATAGGTGTCTTATCTAGTGATTTAGCGGACGTAAGTTATTATATTTCATCAGATAATGGAGTAACTTATGCACCATATCAAAATAATGATGAACTTAAAAATGCAATAAAGAATTCATCAGTTGATTATATTGCGGTTCCTAAAACTAGATTTTTATCTTTTGTGTTAGAAAATAAATATCATATTATATATAATATAACCGAAGTAAAGGAAGCTTACGTATTAAGAACATCAAAGGAAGTTGATGAACGTTTAGCAAGCATTGTTAATAAAAGATATTTAGCATATAAGCAAAGTAGGTTAACTAATCAATATGAGCAGTCATTAATTGATTTATTAATGGATGAAAATAATATTTCTGAAAAGTCAAAGGCGGATTTTTTAAGTAAAAAATATGTGTTTGGATATATTGAAAACGAACCATATACTAACACCGTTAATAATAAATTAATTGGGCTTGATAGTACGTATATTAACTCATTTAGTAGTATATCTGGTGCAAGCTTTACTCTTAAAAAATATCATTCAGTTAATGATTTAAAAAATGATTTAAATAATAAAAAAATTGATATTGCACCTAATTACTATAATTATACCGGATTAAGTGGAAATTATGTAAGGACCATATCTCCTTATGATGAACAGTACGTTGTTTTAGTACATAAAAATAAAACTGACGTAGTTGTTAATTCGGTTTATTCTTTAAAAGATATGGATGTAATGGCAATAAATTCTACTTTATCAAAGTACTTGGAAAAAACTGGTAATGCAAGAGTAACAGCATATGATAAAGTTAGTAGTTTAATAAAAAGAATAGATGAAGATAGTATTATTGTGCTTGATCAAAATATATATCAAATGTATAAAGATAGTAAATTATCTAATTACAGGGTAATTTATAACGATAAAGAAAATTTAGAATATGGTTACATAATAAATGATACTAACGAAAACGCAACCTTTAAATCACTATTTATGTCTTATCTTCAAATGATTAATTATAGACAAATGTATAATGTTGCTTGGAAGGATTATTTAAAAGATTCTAAAGAAGTAGATCATAGTTTTATTTATGTTTTATTAGTTGTTTTGGTTTTAATAATTATATGGATATTCTTAAGAAAGAAAATGAAAGTTAAAAAGAAAATCAAAAGGGAACACACGATAAGATATATAGATCCTTTAACTTCCTTAAAAAACCGTAATTATTTAAATAAAAACTTTAATAAGTGGGAGAATAATTCTATTTATCCTCAAGCAATAATAGTAATAAACCTTAATAACTTGCGCCATGTAAATGATGTATATGGTCATGAAGAAGGAGATAAATTAATTAAGTTAGCAGCAAACATTTTAATTAGAAATCAGCTAGAACAAAGTGACATCATAAGAACGGATGGTAATGAGTATTTAATTTATATGGTTGGTTATGAAAAAAATAAAGTAGTTGCATACATGAGAAAATTATACAAGGAATTAAGTGAGTTGCC
Source organism: uncultured Bacilli bacterium (assembly GCA_947623685.1). Taxonomy (GTDB): domain Bacteria; phylum Bacillota_I; class Bacilli_A; order RF39; family UBA660; genus Aphodocola. The sequence goes on from CANQHF010000016.1 coordinate 5,099, forward strand.
ATATGGATATGGTGCAACACTTGGATATAGTATGATTGAAGATGATATAAAAACAATTGATGATGCGATAAACGAAGCAGTTTTGGAAATAAGGGCAAGTAAGGAAATGGCAAATAATAAATAGGGGAAAATATGCAAAAACATAAAGAGAGAATAAAGGGTAGAATAAAAGAAAACATAAAGTTAATGAATACTCCTTTAATGTCAATTCTACCAGGACAAATTTCATTTTTTGTTATATTATCAATAATACCTATGGCAAGTTTACTTGTTATGTTTGCATCAAAATTATCATTTAGTTTTGATATCATTACAAATTTCATTAATCATTATTTACCAGTTGGTGTTGCGGGTGTTATAACAACGATTTTTGAACAGCAAAAAGTAGGGACTTTAGACATCGTGTTTATTATCACCGCGTTTTATCTAGCTGCTAAAGCAACACATTCAATAATAATTGCATCAACCCAAATATATAATGGAAAGCAAAAGGATTTTTTTGCAACTAGAATTAAGGCTATTATTATGCTTGTTATATTAATTGCTTTTGGCCTTTTAGTAATAGGTACAGTAACGGTAGGAAGCAAGGTAATTGCCTATATATCAGAAGTTAACGGAAGTATATCCCCATATGTTTATTTTATCTATAACATTTTAAAATGGCCATTTGCTTTTTTCATGATATTTGTTGCAATAAAATTAGTTTATACGATTGCTCCTAACGTTAGTATACCAAGTAGTAGTGTTAATAAAGGAGCTCTTCTTACAACTTTAATTTGGGGTATTACAACGTTTTTATATTCCTTTTATGTTACTAATTTAGCAAATTATAATAAGTTTTATGGTAACTTATCTAATTTGATTATTTTAATGATATGGATATATTGGATGTGTTATGTTTTCGTGCTTGGAATGACGTTTAATGAATATAATTTAATGGAAAAAGAAAAGTCTTAGGTTAAAAGACTTTTTTTTGTGATATAATTATAGTATTGTAACGATGTGTTTGGAGGTTTTTAAATGAAAACAGTTAAAGATTTTATTAATAAAATATATAAAAAGATAAATAAAAGAATCAAGGAAATTAGTGTTGTTTTATACATTAAAACCAACGTTTTGTTTATAACTTACGTTTTGGTTAACTTAATAAATTCATGGTTGCTTAGAATTGTTACAATGGGGAATTTATTTAGTTTTAAAGCGATTATATCTGATTTAGCTTTTATTTTAATAGTTGGTTCTTTTGCATATTTATTAAAACCAAGAAAACAAATAAGAATACTTATGCCACTTACGATAATTATGATGCTTGCTTGTTTAATAAATGCCGTTTATTATGAGAATTATGTATCATTTGCATCTTTTTCTCTTCTTTCAACAGCATCGTTTTTAGGAGATATGGATGGTGCAGTAGTAACTAGCTTAATAAAACTAAAAGATATTATTTTGATTTTTGCGCCAATCGTTTTATTAATCGTTCATATTATATTAAAGAAAAGAAAATATTATCAAAAAGTTGAAATAATAGAAAGGCCTAAAAAAAGATTTTTAAACACGGTTATATTAGGTGCTCTTGCCGTATTTGCAACAATATCAATGATGCAAGGTGCTGATTACAGTAGGTTAAAAAAACAATGGAATAGAGAATATTTAGTACAAAGATTTGGTATATATGTATATCAGTTAAATGATGCAATAAAAAGTACTGAATCAAAGTTTACTAGCGTTTTTGGTTATGATAAAGCATCAAAAACGGTAAGGGAGTTTTACGAAGAAAAAGAAAAAACTGATAATATAAATAACATAAATAATGAATATACTAATATATTTGAAGGTAAAAACGTAATTGTTATTCACGCTGAAAGTATGATGACTCAAGATATGACTTTATCATTTAATAATAAAGAATTAACTCCTAATTTAAATAGGTTAGCAAATGAAGGATTATTTTTCTCAAATTACTATTCACAAGTTAGCGTAGGAACTTCTAGTGATACAGAGTTTACCTTTAACACATCATTATTACCAGCATCAATTGGAACGGTTTTTGTTAATTACTGGAAAAGAACTTATGAAGCAATTCCTAATTTATTAAAACAAAAAGGTTATTATTCAGCTAGTATGCACGCTAATAACGCATCATTTTGGAATAGGAACGTTATGCATGAAACATTAGGATATGATAAATTTTACGCAAAAGATACGTTTGATAATTCAAATCCAGAAAACATTATTGGATTAGGATTATCAGATAAGGAGTTCTTTAAGCAAGCAACTTCAAAAATAAAAAAAATTAGTGAAGAAAATGAAAAATATTATGTAACTTTAATAACCTTATCTAATCATACCCCTTGGGATGATGAAGATAAATATGGTAGTTACACGGTCGATTATAAATATACTGAAACTGATGAACAAGGTAACGTAGTTGAAAAATCACTTCCATATATGGAAGGAACTCAGTTAGGAAGATACTTTAAATCAGTTCATTATGCAGATGAGGCTTTAGGAGAGTTCGTTAATGAATTAGATGCTAATGGATTGCTTGATAATACCGTTTTGGTAATATATGGTGACCATGATGCTAAAATAGCTAAAAAAGAATATAAATATTTTTATAATTATGATTTTGAAACAGGCGATACGTATGATAGTGATGATGAGCGCTATGTTGATGTTGATTATTATAATTATGAATTAAACAGAAAAGTTCCGTTTATCATTTGGACTAAAAATAGTAAGGGTGACTCTAAATTAAATAAAAAAATAGATAAAGTAATGGGTATGTATGATGCTATGCCAACTTTAGCTAACATGCTTAACTTTGATTTTAAATATGGTTTGGGTCACGACATATTTAATAGTAATAACAACATAGTTGTATTTCCAAATGGAAACTGGATAACTGATAAAATGTATTACAACGCTCAAAAAGAAGAACACTTTCTATTTAAAAATAGCGTAATAACTGATGATGAAATACAAAAAAATAAAGAATATGCTAATAAGTTATTAGATGTATCAGATTCAATAATCGTTTATGATCTAGAAAAGGAAAATAAAGATGAAGAAAATTAAAAAAATATTAATTATTTTAATCATACTAATTTTAATTGCAATAATAGGTGCTTTAGTTTATTACAATTATCAAGGCCAAAAGCCTAGAAAAGAAGTAAAAATAGTAAAATACATAAATGGTTATGGTTATGAATTAAAAGAAAACGAAACGAAATTATATAAAGATACATTTGAAAAATTGGATAAAGAATTATCTAATAAAACGATTAATGAAAGTAATTATGCTAAATTAGTTGCTCAACTTTTTATAATAGATTTTTATACTTTAAATAATAAATTATCAAAAAATGATATTGGTGGTTTGGAATTTATAAAAGAAAGTATGAAAGATAACTTTATAGAAGAAGCAAGAAGCGGCTTTTATAAATACGTTGAATTAGATTCTGAAAAAAGAAATCAAGAGCTTCCAGAAGTAAGTGTAATAAATGATGTAAACGTAGAAAACACAAGTTTTACATACACTGATAAAACGGTTGATGAAAATGCTTATAAAGTAACTATTTCTTGGGATTATAAAAAAGATTTGGGTTATGAAAAAGAAGCTAAAATGATAATCGTAAAAGATAATAAAAAATTATATGTAGTAGAAATGGATTAAAAAAACCTAGAAATGGTCTTCACATCATTTCTAGGTTTTTAATATACAAAAGAATTGTTATATACTAATGAAAAAACTAGTGCAACGTACAAACTATTAGCGGGTGTAACAAATATATGTCCTTGAAACAAAGCTAAAATGATGCATAAAGAAATTGATATTATATAATTTAATGTTTTATAATCTATCTTTTTAATTCTTTTTAAAATTTCTTTGATAACGTATACTATTGGTGTAAAAAACAAAATAAAACCAATGATACCATGCCTATAAAACACATCAAAATAATCTATTTCTACGGTTTTTAAACTTAATTTATCAGTAGCATAATTTTCTATGTAACCAATTCCAAATATTTTTTCTAAAACACTTGATTTAAGATAATTTTTGCGAGTTTTTTCTTCAAAGGTTAGTCTTTGACTAAAAATAAAATGATCAATTATATGTTTCGTACTTATGTTGCCATTATCTTTTTCTTCTAAATAATTAATATGTATTACTAAATTTTTATAAAAAGATGTTTTAGGAAATAATAAAGCCCCAGCAATAATAACCATTATAATTGGCAATATAATAATAACTAATTGTTTATGATTGCGTTTTTTTATTAAGGCTATTATATAATATGAGAGATTTATTGTTATTATAAGAATAAAAGATAGTACCGGTACCTTCGTTCCAATGCCAAAAATAACATATAAATTTATCAGTGTTAAAATTATCAATCCAATATTTATTTTTTTAATGCTTGTTAATAATAAAGGTAGTAATATTGATAATATACTTCCAACGACATTAGCGGAAACAAACCAACCAACAAACCCTTCTTTACTATGCCAGTAACTGTTAAATCCGATATTTAATATGTTTGGTATGAAGACCAATAATAAATATATGATGTATAAGAAAAAGATGTTTTTAACCTTAAATTTTTCTTTTTTATAAACTGTTATAAGGGTTAATAGCAAGAAAACAAAGTAGTAAGTTGTAAGTAAATTTTTTATCTCATAAGAAAGAGCAGGAGTTCCTTTTGATATTAATACCACTAATGAAAATAATATAAAATATATCCCGATAATTAGTAAGTATATGTTTATTTTTTTGTTTTTTATGTAAAAAAGCAAATAGATTACGCAAATAAACATAAATACTAATCTTATTATTGAACTTATTGTTACGTTATAACCAAAGTGTAATAATATACCAGATGAAACATCTAAAAATGGTTGTAAGTATAAAAATATTAAGAATATATTATTAAAATTATTTATTATTTTTTTCATCATAAAATTTTCTCCATAAATAATCTAATTCATTATTATTATTTGGATAGACTAACTTATCATTAATTTTCTTTCTTTGATTTACGTAATCGTCAAATGATCCTATTACTTTAGCGGGATTACCACCAACAATCGTGTTACAAGGTACGTCTTTAGTAACTACTGAACCAGCTGCAATAATTACGTTATTTCCAATTTTAACGTTGGGAAGAATAACTGAATTACATCCTATAAAAACGTTATTTCCAACTTCAATTGGAGCACAATTATAATTAAAGTTAAAGTTATAGTCCATTTTATTTAATACCTTATCAATAACGTCATGTGTTATAAAAGTAACCCCACTTGCAACCACAACGTTATTTCCAAAACTAATTAGTTTTGGTTCATCTGGAATTAATCTTGGTTGGAAAAAGAAATTCTTACCAACCTTTTTAAATATGTTTTTTTTAACTAATAACTTAGTTCTTTTATCAGCGTTTGGTATTAAGTATAACTTAATTTTAGTAAGATACTTCATTTGAACCTCCATATGTTCTTATTATATCATGATAAATAATAAAAAAGAAACTAATATTTATAAGTTCCTTTTCCAATTTGCTTATCTTCATATGGCCTATTTATTGAAAAACTGAAATCTTTTTGCACATTAGGTTGTTTAAGTTCTAGGTTAACTTTCATTGCATTAGTTATTTCATCTAAACTTTGTTTATAATATTCAAAGTAATATATATTATTTATTGTGTTATCATAGCCTGATAAATATAGTCTTTGGGTTCCAATAAAGTCATCACCATTTACGTTTTTTGAATTGAATATGATGTTTTTAAACGTATCAAAACCACTAATCATAGTATCTTTATCAATGTTTGTTGCAATGTTATCTCCAACGATGTCTAATATATCATATATCCTAGATAAGCTCTTGATATCCTTTAATTTATTAACCGTTGCCTTTACTAGTTGCTGCTGGTTTTGCCCTCTTATAAAGTCGTTGCTGGTATAATTAGAATATTTTCTTCCGCAGTATGAAGGCCAGGTGTGTCTGTTTCTTGCAAAGGCTAGCGCTTGCTCTCCATTTAGAATTTGTCTTCCTTTTTCTATAAATATCGTGTTATTTCCAAATTTTCTTTTTGAGTTACTTTCACAAAAAGCATATGGCACGTCAACTTCAACACCACCTAAAGCATCAACTAATGATATTACTCCTTGGAAGTTAACTTTTACCCAGTAATCTATTTTTATTCCCGTAAAACTAGTTATTGTATCCATTACACAATCAGTGCCATAGTATGCCGCTGAATTAATTTTATTTTTTGATTTATATTTAGTGCAAACGATTGGTACCCTAGTATCCCTTGGAATACTTAAGATTGTTGCGTTCATCGTATTAGGATTAAAAGTAATTAAGATAAGAGTATCACCATTAAATGAATTACTTTTAGCAAGTGAGTTAGAATCACTATCAACGCCCATTATAAGAAGGGTAAACGGTTCATTTAATGTTTTGCTCGAATATGTTTTTTTAGTTGTCTGTTTTTTACTTTTTTCATATATAACCTTTGTATCACTTGCTATGTTTTCAAAGCCATCGTTAGTTACGAACATTGAAACGTAAGAAGAACTTACGAACATAGCATCTATTTTTTTATTATATAAATCATTTAGCATTTCAATAAAGTCATCGTATTTAGCTAAATTTTCATTCTTTAAGTTATTTTCATTAACGATTTCCATTGGAATAACATAACCTTCCATATTATTAGGATCACTTATTATACCAATAGTTTTATCATCTAAATCATTAATTGAGTTTATGTCATTATCCTTAAGAGTAATTATACTAGATGAGTAACCAGTTTGTTTTTTTGTTATTTTATTAATTGAGTTACTTATCCTATTTATATTAATACTTATAAAAGCTTCAATAAAAATAAATAATCCTAAAAAAATTAGGTACCATACATAACTTTTAGTTTTATTCTTTTTTATTACTTTATATGCTTTTACCGTAAATATAACAATTAATAAAGCAGTTAAGATGATAATTCCATAAACGATGTAATTCATAAAACTTTTATTTGAACTATAATAGTAAACCGAATTAACAAAGTAGCAACTAACTACGTAATAGGTAATTAAAAAGGCAGCAATAGGAAAAATTGCTTTCTTTATTTTTTTTCGTGACTTCAAAATATCACCCCTTGTTACCATGTAATTATACAACAAAAAATGACAAAAAACAATGTTCAATAGATTATATTATTATTTGACAATACTTTACAAAAAACTACAAATAATGATGATTTTCATAATTGCCTTTTATAATTATGTTATAATTATATTGAATGGAGTTGGTCATATGAATGGTATAACTAGCAAAAAAAGTGCTTTATTTATCTTTATTATTATGTTATGTTCTTTTATTATTATGCCTAAAATTAATGCCGCATCATATGATCTATACACCGTAAAAAGTTCAATGGGTAAAAAAGATTGTCCAGTAAGAACTGGTCCTGGAACAAATAACGCAATTATAAAAAATGGTAATGATAACGTATATGTTTACGCAAATCAAAGCCTTGAATACATAAAAACTGAAACTGGTACTAATGATGGTAAGAACGCTAATTGGTATGCCGTTAAGTTTGATTATGCTGCAAGAGAATATACTGGTTACGTAGTTGATGTTTGCATTAAGAAAACAACTTATACGTATTCGGATGATGCAGCCTTTGAAGAAAGCATAAAAGAATTTCCAGATAGCTATAAACCATATTTAAGAAAGTTACACGCTATTCATCCAAATTGGAAATTTAAAATAAATAACACTAATTTAGATTGGGAAAATGCATCAGAGCAAGAAAGTCAAAAAGGTACAAGTGCAATAAGTTATTTATACCCATCATTAATATTTAAAGACAGTTTAAATCCTAATGGAATAGTAGTAGATGGTACAAGTTGGTATGCACCAGCTAAAGATGCCGTTAAATACTTTATGGATCCAAGGAACTTTTTACAAGATAAGAACATATTTATGTTTCAAAGCTTAAGTTATGATGAATCAGAAGATTCATCGGTAAAAGACGTTTTAAAATCAAGTTTTATGGAAGGCTCTTTTACCGAAGGTGATAAACAAAAATCATATAGTGAAGCTTTTATTGAAGCAGGAAAACAGTCGGGGGTATCATCGGTTCATTTAGCATCACGTGCACTTCAAGAAGTTGGAAGCAAAGTATCGTCGGCCGTAAGTGGAAAAGTTTCTGGTTACGAAGGATATTATAATTTTTATAACATTGGAGCATATTCTGGACCAGATAATTATTTAAAGGGATTGCAATACGCAAAAGATAATGGTTGGGATTCGATTCAAAAGGCGATAACTGGTGGTGCAATGTTTATTGGTTCTGGTTACATTAATGCAGGACAAGATACTTTATATTTTCAAAAGTTTAACGTATCAAGTGCTAGGAAAAGAACGGAGTATACTCACCAATATCAAACAAACATTATGGCTCCAGAATCAGAGTCAGCAAGTATTTATAAATCATATCTAGCAGATGGTAAACTAGAAAGAAGTTACACCTTTACCATTCCGGTTTATCTAAACATGCCAAATAGTGCGTTTAAGGTTTCAACAACCGATACCGTTGGTGGTTCGACCATTCCTAGTGATAGTTCATCAAAAGATGATAAAACTCAAAATACAACAAGCGCAGAACAAATAGTTAAAAATGCCGGTTATTCTTTGGAAACTGGATACTTAACCAAAGTAAATCCTTCAACAGATGTTAGTACTTTAAGAGCTAACATCGAAAATAAAGGTGGAAAAGTAGGTTACATGAATTCAAGTTGGCAAACCAAAACAACGGGAGCCGTTGCAACTGGTGATATTATAAGCGTAGATGATAAAACCTTTAGCATCGTAGTTTATGGTGATGTATCATCAGATGGCCAAACAACGATAAAGGATTTACTTATGATTCAAAAATACTTATTAGGTTCTCAAAGTTTAAATGGTGCGTATAATGTAGCTGCTGATGTATCTCATGATGGGGCAGTAACAATAAAAGATTTACTTATAGTTCAAAAGTACTTATTAGGTACTTCAGCGATTAGTCAGTAGGAGGTATTTAAATGAAAATAAAAAACATATTGACCTTTGGTTTTGTCCTTCTTTTATCATTTATGTTTAAATTAGACTTTGTTAATGCCGCAAGCTGCCGAATAGGGGTGTCAGCACCTAGTAGCGTGGTTGTTGGAAAAAGCTTTAACGTAACGGTTAGTGTTTCTTCAAACGCATCGATTGGTTCTTGGGAGTATACGTTAAGTTACGACTCATCTAAAGTAAGACTAAATAGTGGTCAACTTCATATTGTTGATTATGGTAATGGATCTAAAAAATCAGCTAGTTACTCATATTCATTTACTAGTTTAGCATCAGGTGTTGCAACTTTTAAACCAGTTAATGCATCAGTTTTAGATTATAGTACTACCAATGAATGTTTATCATATTCTGCATCTTCTAGCGTAACAATGAGAACCCAAGCAGAAATAGAAGCAAGCTACAGTAGAAATAATAATTTAGGCTCACTATCAGTTGAGAAAGCAGAACTTTCTCCAGCGTTTAATAAAGACGTAACGGAGTATACGGCAACCTTACCAGTTGATACAACTAAAGCAAAAATCCTTGCAACCGCAGAAGATAGTACTGCATCTATAACGGGAGCTGGTGAAATAGACGTTGTTGATGGCCTTAATAAAGTAGAAATAACGGTAACCGCACAACATGGTGAGAAAAAAACTTATGTTATTAATTTAACGGTCGAAGAACTAGATCCAGTAAAAGTAAAGGTAAATGGCAAAAATTACACGGTAGTAAGAAAAAGTGGATTGATTGAAAACATTCCAGTAGGTTTTTCGGAAACTAAAATAACGATTGAAAACCAAGAAGTAGTGGCATACGAAAGTGAAATAACCAAACTATTATTAGTTGCCTTAAAAGATGAAGAAGCAGAAGTATCTTTATTTATATATGACAAAAAAAATAAAACATACACGTCTTTTAAAGAAGCAAAAGGAAATAACACAAACTTATTAATACTAGATATAAAAGACATAAAAGTGCCATATGATTTTGTAAAAACCACATTTAAATATAATAATCAAGTAATAGAAGGTTATAAATTAAAAGGTGATAATAAAAATAATTTTTACATAGTATATGCTCAAAATTTAGAAACAGGAAACAAAGGTTTTTACGTATATGATAAAAAAGATGGTGTTTTTCAAAGATATTTTAAAGAAATAATAGATTTAAAAAACACCGAAATAAAGTATTTGTTTTATATAGCAAGCTTTCTTTTAGGTTTATTCGTATTAATTATTTTATTTAAAATATTTAAAAATATGTTTACATCAAAAGAAAAGAAAATAAAAAAGTATCAAAAAAAATTAGATAAACTAAACAATGCTTTAGAAAAAAATGATATTGATGATGATTATGATCTTGATAGTTTAGATGATTCTCCAGTTATTAAAAAGGTTGAAGATGATGAATATATAGTTCCTAAAAAAAGTAGAAAAGAAAAATTAAAAGAACTAGAAAAAACTAAAAAAAGATTAAATGAATCAAAACCTAAATATAGAAGAGTATCACTAGAAGAAGATGATTAAAGTAAGAATTATTTCTTACTTTTTATATACAATTAAATTTATATTTGATATAATTTAACCAGGAGATACGTATGAAGAAAGTAATGTTTATATCAAGTATGGGTGGGCATTTAACTGAGATGTTAGAGCTTAAAGATATTTTTAAAGATTATGATTATAAAATAGTTACGGAAAAGCATAAGTCCACCATTGGTATGAAAGCTAAATATAAAAGTAAAATAGAGTATTTAATGGCTGGAAGTAAGGATCATATATTTAGGTATTTATTTGTTATTATGTTTAACGTCGTTAAAAGCTTTTTAATATTTGTTAAATTTAAACCTAGGGTTGTTGTTACAACTGGGGCTCATACTTGTGTTGCAATGTGTTATATTGCTAAATTATTTAGAAAGAAAGTAATTTATATTGAGTCTTTTGCTAACATAGAAACGAAAACGTTAACGGGAAGATTAGTTTATCCTTTGGCGGATGTTTTTATTGTTCAGTGGCATTCTATGCTCAAATTATATCCTAAAGCTATTTATGGGGGGTGGATTTTCTAATGATTTTAGTTTTGTTAGGAACTCAAGATAAACCATTTAATAGACTTTTAGATGCTATTTTAAAGGAGATTAATAAAGGTAATATTAAAGATAAGGTAATTGCTCAAATTGGTTCAACGGTGTTTGAAAGTGACAAGATAAAGACTTTTGATTTCATTGATAAACAAGAAATAAAAGAGTTAATTTGTAAGGCAAAATTTATAATAACTCATGCTGGAGTTGGTACGATTACTGATTGCATAAGAGAAAATAAAAAGGTAATTGTTGTACCACGTATTAAAAAGTATGGTGAGCATACTAATGATCATCAACTTGAGATAACTAAAGAATTCGCTTTAAAAAAGTATGTTTTACCAGTTTATGATGTTAAGAACTTATCTAAGGCTTTAAAAGAAATAAAGGATTTTAAACCTAATAAGTATGAATCAAATAATGATAATTTTAAGGAGCTTGTTAAAGGTTACATTGATAAATTATAAGGCACTAGTGCCTTTTTACTTTACATATAACACTTGGTTTTTTTGACCATTTATAATTACTTTAGTATAATTAATTTGGTGATTGTATGAAAAAAATTACTATTTTAGCATTACATTTAGGATATGGTGGAATAGAAAATGCCATTATGTCTTTAGCTAATTTGTTATGTGAAAAATATGAAGTAGAAATATTATCGGTTTATAGGCTATATAATGAGCCTGCTTTTAGTGCTGATGATAAAGTTAAGATTAAATATATATCTAATATAAAACCTAATAAAAAAGAAATGATATATTATTTAAAAAAGAAAAATTTTAGTATGTTTTTTAAAGGTATTGCAGCTAGTATAAAAACTGGTTATGTTAAGTATGTTAAAACAGCTACTGAGTTAAGAAAATTAGATACCAACGTTATAATATCAACTAGAACGGTTCATAATTTTTTAGTTTCAAAGTTTGTTAAAAAGAATATAAAGAAAATTGCTTGGGAACATAATCATCATAATAATAATAAAAAGTACGTAAACTCACTTGTTAAATCGTGTCGTGGGGTTGATAATTTAATTTGCGTTTCTAAAGAGCTTGCCGATTTTTATCATAAATATTTGGGTAATAAGGTTTTATATATTCCTAATTGCTTGGATAACATTCCAAATAAAACATCTAAATTAACTTCTAAAAGTATAACTTCAGTTGGAAGATTATCAAAGGAAAAAGCCTTTGATGATTTACTACGAATGTTTAAAAAGATTAGTGTAAAAAACCCTGATTGGACCTTAAATATAATTGGTGATGGAATGCAAAAAAATGAGCTATTAGAGCTTTGTGATGAACTTAAATTAAGTGATAAAGTAACGTTTCATGGCTTTCAAAATAAAGATTATATAAATAACGTCCTTTTAGATAGCTCAATATACGTAATGACTTCACACACCGAAAGTTTTGGTTTAGTACTAATCGAGGCGATGAGTTATGGAATACCATGCATAAGCTATACTTCTGCCCAAGGTGCTAACGAAATAATAGAAGATGGTGTAGACGGATACTTAATTGAAAATAGAGATGAAAACGAAATGATAAATAAAGTTCAAGAACTTATAACAAACGAAAATTTAAGAAAAAAATTAGGCAAAAAAGCAAAAGAAAAGTCAATGTTATACCGTGGTGATGTAGTTTTAGAAAAATGGGATAAAATAATTAATAAAAGGAAGTAGGTGTTTTATGAAATTATCTATTATAGTGCCTTGTTATAATGAAGAATCATCAGTAGATGAGTTTTATAATCAGTTAACAACTAAATTAAATGAGAAAAAAATAGGATATGAAATAATTTTTGTTGATGACGGATCAAAAGACGATACATCAAATAAGATAGAAGAAATAATAAAGAAAGATAAATGTGTAAAATTAATTAGTTTTTCAAGAAATTTTGGAAAGGAATCCGCTATGTTAGCGGGTCTTGATCATGCTACTTTAGATTATATAGCCATAATGGATGCGGATATGCAGCATACTCCTAGTATGTTAATAAGTATGTATGAAAAGTTAATTGATAATAAAGAATATGATGTTGTTTGTGCATATAAAGCTAAAAGAAATGATGAAAATCCAATAAAAAGAACTTTAACATCAATCTTTTATCAAATAAATAATCATATATCAGAAGTTAAGCTTCTTCCTGGAGCTAGTGATTTTAGAGTGTTTAAAAAAGATGTTAAGGATGCTATTTTAACTTTAAAAGAAAATAAAAGATTTTTAAAAGGTATTTTTTCATGGATAGGTTTTAATACGATATATGTTCCTTATCAACCTGAAAAAAGGTTATATGGAAAGTCGAAATGGTCAATTATAAAGTTAATAAAGTATTCTTTAGATGGAATGATATCTTTTTCAACGATGCCTTTAAAAGCCTTATTTATGATTGGTGTTGTAATATTTATAATTGGTCTTTTAAATTTCATATTAATGGGTCATCTATCAAGTAAGACGATTATATTATTTGTATCAATAATCATGTTATCAATAGGGGTAATATCCCTTTACGTAGAAAGAATTTATAATAACGTGTTAAAAAGGCCTAATTATATAATTAAAAAAGAATTAGGTTTTAGTAAAAAAACAACTAAATAATTATTATTTGGTTGTTTTTAATTTTTATGTTAAAATTAAAATAGTGGTGATGTTTTTATGAGTGATAAGATAATAGAAATATTAAAAATAGTTATATCAGTAACCATTTTTACGGCGGCTTTATTTCCAGTTGTAAAATGGATTTGTTATCATGTTGGAGCATTAGATTATCCTAACGAAAGGAAAATACATAAAAAACCAATGCCTGTTATGGGTGGTTTAATGATTTATTTTGGATTTTTGTTTGGATATATGCTTTTTGCCCCGCAAAGCACGCAGATGCTTGCTATATTAATCGCTAGTTTTATCGTTATTATAACTGGAATATTAGACGTTATAAAACCTTTAAAGGCAAGGCAAAAATTAATAGGTCAGTTAGTCGCTGCTTTAATAGTTGTTTTTTATGGTAAAATCTTACTTAACGACATATCTTTTTTTGGATTTTATTTTGATTTTGGCTGGCTTTCTTATCCAATTACGGTTGTATTTATCGTTGCTCTTATGAACTGTATTAACCTTATTGATGGACTAGATGGTTTATCCGCTGGAATTTCGACAATCTTTTTTGCAACCATTGGTGTTTTAGCTTTTATCTTGCACAACATAGGAAGTATGGAAATAACTTTAGCCTTCATAATGATTGGAGCATGTTTAGGATTTTTAATTTTTAATTTTAATCCTGCTAAAATATTTATGGGTGATATAGGTTCAATGTTTTTGGGATTTATGATTGCCGTTATCTGTCTTTTAGGCTTTAAGGCCGTAACGCTTACGTCCTTAGTTGTTCCAATGTTAATTCTTGCTATTCCAATTTTGGATACGTTATTTGCGATATTAAGAAGGATAATTCATCACAAACACATTTATGAAGCCGATAAGCAGCATCTACACCACCAGTTATTAAACAAAAAGTTTTCACAAAGAACAACGGTTCTTATAATATATGGGGTAAGTATTTTGTTTTCTTTAGCATCTATTTTTTACGTTTTAAAAGATAGAAAATATGGTATGATAATTTATATTGTTCTTGCTATTTTAATAACGTGGGTAATTTTAACAACTGACATTTTAACTGATAAGGCAAAACTTAATTTAAAGTCGATAAACATAAGTAATAAATCTCATAAAAAATAAAACGTATTAAGCTGGTAAAAACCAGTTTTTTTCATTTAATAAACGCTTGACTGCTTTTTTTATTTGTGTTAATATAATCATCGTTTAAAAAAAAGGGGAGGCTACTTAACTATGATGAAAAATAAACAAATGATTAATTTTGCTTTAAAGGTTTTAAAAATAGATGAAATAGATCCGCAAAAGGTAAAACAAGCATATGAAAAACTTAAGGATGAAAAAGGAGATATTAAACTCGTAGATGAAGTGTATGATTATTTAATTAATAATGGATGTGATGCTAAAGAAAATATATCTTATGATAAGGAAAAATTTGAAAGAGCATTTTCAATGTATGAAATTTTAAAATATTGTAATGATGAAGTTTCTAAAATGCAATCAAGACAAGAATTTCTAAATAAAGTATATTCACATCCGTTATCACCAGATGAGTTAAATGATGGTAATCTAAAAAAATACGTAGATGAAAAAAAAGAAGAATTAAATAACTTAAAGGAACCATCTAGCATAGAAGATACCGTTAATTTATGGGATAAGTATAGAACTTATGAAATTGCTTTAAAATGTTATAAAAATAGAAAAAGAAAATAATCACGAATTATTATAAGCGATTGTTAATGTGTACAATCGCTTTTTTTTATGTTATTATAAATATATAGATAATAGGAGGCTAACCATGGATAATAATGACCCAAAGATAAGATTTTATAGTATAGAAGGAAAGTTATTAAACGATTTAGACCTTGATTATAATGAAAAATTAGATGAACAAAAAGAAATAACGCCATCAAGTAGCTTTAATAGGGCATTAAAATCAGTAATTGAAAAAGACATTGATTTTTTAACCAAAAAATTATCAGAGATTGTAAAAGAAATAACAAAGCATTTAGCATTTAATGGAATTATTATTGAAGAAAAAATAAATGATGACATAAATGATATAAATAATGTTATAAATAGTGTTGAAGCTTTAACAAGCAATTTAATTATTGACAAAGAAAAAATAAAAATAAGTTTCTTTTCAGCAAACAAAAAACAAAAAAAAGATAAAATTAAAAAATTAGATGATAGCATTAACTTTTTATCTAAATGTCAAAGTGATATTATTTCGATAAGTGATGAATATAATAAGTTAAAAGAAAGAAATGAAAGCATTGGGGATATATCTTTTGATGATGAAAATGATACTAAAGATGATAATCCTTTAGAAAGAACCGTGAATTTTTATATGAAAAAGGAAAATTAATTTTTATTAGAAAGGTAGTACGTATGAAAATACTTTTATATACTGAAAACGAAAAATTAATAGGTAAATCAGGCTTGGGTAAAGCTATTAAACATCAAATGAAAGCTTTAGATTATGAAAAAATAGAATATACAACAAACCCGAAAGATGATTATGATATTCTTCACGTTAATACTTATTTTCCAAAATCTTATTTTTTAGCAAAAAAGGCTAAAAAGATGGGAAAGAAAATCGTGTATCATGCTCATTCTACCGAAGAAGATTATAAAAATGGTTTTATACTTGCCAAACAAACGTCTAAACTATTTAAAAAATGGCTTATAAAGTGTTATAAACTAGGTGATGTTATTATAACACCAACTAATTATTCAAAAAAGTTATTAGAAAGTTATAAAGGATTAGAAAACAAAAAAATATATGCTCTATCAAATGGAATTGATCTTGATTTTTTTAAACGTGATTTAAAAAAGGGTACGGAATTTAGAAAAAAATATGGTTATAAAAAAAGTGATAAAGTAATATTTGCAATAGGTTTATACATAGAAAGAAAAGGAATTGTCGATTTTGTTGAGCTAGCTAAAAGATTACCAGAATATAAGTTTATTTGGTTTGGATATAGTCCGTTAAAATTTGCAACAAAACCAGTAAAAAAAGCAGTAAGAACAAAACTAGATAATTTGACATTTGCAGGATACGTAGAACCTGAAACAATAAAAGCTGCTATGAGCGGCGCTGACTTATTTTTATTCCCAACTAAAGAAGAAACTGAAGGGATTCCAATAATAGAAGCTTGTGCAACAAAGTGTAATGCAATAATAAGTGATATACCAATTTTTGATGGTTGGTTAGTTGATAATAAAAATGTTTATAAAGCAAAGACAATAGATGATTTTGAAGAAAAAATAAAATTATTTTTTCAAGGTAAGTTACGTAACTTAACAGATGAAGCTTACGAAGTTGCTAAACAAAGAGATATAAAAATAATTGGTAAAAAGTTAAATGAAATTTATAAAAAGTTAGAAAAAAGTTAATTTTTCTAATTTTTTTTATTTTTTTAGGGGGATTTTAAAAGTTATGTAGAAATATAAGTATGAGGGCACCTATGTCGGGTACTTTCCACTTTTTCTTGTAAAAGAAGGATGGGTGATGTTTATGAAAAAAGAAAACACATTTCTTAAAGTAATAAACATACTTTTAATTTTATTATTAATATATTATAAAAATAATAGAAAAAGCAACTATCCCAAGGGGGTAGAGTTGCTTTTTCCTATTGTCAAATAGGAAAGCAAACTAGCCTAGTAGGTTGCTCTCACTAATTAAATTATACAATAATGAAAAATACACGTAAATAATTTGAAATATTGACCCGGGGGTAGGTATATGATATTATAAACATAGTAAATGAAAGAAAGATGATGTTATGCAAAAGAAAAATAATAATAATAACAAAGTTATAATAATATTATGTTTGCTTGCAATAGTAGTAAGTTTATCAATAGGATTTTCAGTATTTTCTAATAACCTAATAATAAAACAAGGCGCAACAGTAACACCAGATCCATCAGATTTTAAAGTTTTGTTTTCAAGTTCAAAAGATAGCCTTCAAACTAATACTATTACGCCCAATGGAAATCATAATGCTACTGCAACACCCGCAATAATAGATAATAAAGATCCAACACATCCAAAAATAACTGGAATAAAAGCAACATTTACAGGACCAGATCAATCTGCTGATTATATATTTTACGTAAGAAACGAAGGGGATTATGTTGCATATTTAAAAAGTATTAATATTGGAGCTAAAACATGTACTGCAAAACAAGGTACATCACAAGACCTAGTTGATGAAGCATGTAAAACGATAAATTTAACTATGAGCGTAGGTGAGGGGGGAAGCGACAATCCTTTATATGATTTACATACTACAAAAGATAATATAACTAGTCATCCGTTAGAAAAAAATGCTTCTGAAAGAATTTATGTTTGGATAGGTTATTCACGTAATTACCCTAACGGCCCAGTTGCAGACGGCGACTTCGACGTTACGTTTGGAGACATAACTTTAACGTATAGTACAACGGATTCATAAAAAAATAATATGCTTTTTGCATATTTTTTTATTTTTTTTAAATTTTTTAGGGGAATTTCAAAAGTTATGACTAATTATTAATATGAGAGGAGGTAAAAATGTTTTATTTGATTAAGAAGTATTGGAAGTATATTTTAATTTTTTTAGGAGGTGTTATTTTTATTGCTATGCTATTTATTTCAAACTTGTCTACTGATGATTCTAAAGATAATGATTTAGTAAAAAAAGAATTAGTTAAGAAAACCACGACTAAAAAGCTTTCGTCTGAAACGGTTTTTATTGATATTAAGGGTGCTGTTAATGCTCCTGGGGTTTATGAATTAGAAAAAGGTAAAAGGATAATTGATGCAATTAATTTAGCAGGTGGCCTTTCTGATAATGCTAATACTATTAACGTTAATTTAAGTAAGGTTTTAACGGACGAGATGTACATAGTTATTTACACGAAAAATGAAATTGCAAACTATAAGAAAAATGACTCAAATGATGATAAAAAAATAACTTGTGCATCTAACGAATGCATATGCCCTGATTCTAATAATGATGCGTGTATAACAAATGATAAATCTTTAAAAAATACTAATTCTAATACCCAAAAAATTTCAATAAATAGCGCTAGTAAAGAGAATTTAATGACACTTCCTACAATAGGTAGTACAAAAGCTGATGCAATAATAGATTATAGAGAAAAAAATGGTAAATTTAATTCTTTAGAAGATATTAAAAATGTTTCAGGAATAGGGTCTTCAACATACGAAAAAATAAAAGATTTAATTACGCTATAATGAAAAAGTATGTAATAATATTATTTTTGATTTTGACTCTTTTATTAAGATCTTATTTCGTAATAAAAGATTATAAAAATATTCCTAAAGAAGAGTATAAGATTGTTAAAGGAATTATAACAAATATTAAAAAAAATAATGGTATAACCGTAGTTGATATTAAAAGTGATAAAAAATATAGAGTTACTATTTATGATGATGTAAACTATAATTTAGGTGATAAAGTAAAAGTTGATTCCGTGTTTACCATTGCGTATAATAATACGGTTTTTAACTTATTTAATTATAGAAAATATCTTTTAAGTAAAAACATAAAAATGGTAGCATCAAACCCTAAAATAACTTTAATTAAGAAGAATAAAAATATTTTTTATAAAATAAAAAACGAAATATTAAGACATATAAATAAATATGAATCTAGTGCATATTTAAAAGTTTTTGTGATGGGTGATACATCTGATATTAAAGAAGATTTATTTAATAGTTATAAAAACATTGGTATAAGTCATTTATTTTCAATATCAGGAATGCATGTTGGATTATTCTTATATTTTATGAACTACATATTTAAAAAATTTAAACATAAAAATCTTATTATTTTTATGTTCTTATTATTTATGCTTTTCATAACTAATTATACTGAATCATTTTTAAGATGTTTTATATTTTTGTTCATAAAACATATTAATAAAAGACTTGATTTTAAATTATCTGATGTTAGCATTCTTTTTATAACTTTAATTTTAATCCTTATAATCAATCCATTTTTAATATATGGTTTAGGTATTAGGTTTTCTATAATAATTACATTTTACTTAATATTGTCTAAAAATTTATTAAAGAATAAAAATTATTTTGAGAAGCTAATTGTTATATCAATTGTTTGTTTTTTATCATCAATTCCTATTTTAGCATCTTCTTTTTTTAAAATTAACATACTATCATTTTTATTTAACTTAATTTTTGTACCACTTGTATCAATTATAATATTTCCTTTAGGTATAATTACGTTTGTTTTCCCATTTTTAGATTCTTTTTATATGTTATTTATAAACTTATTGGAATTTTTATCAGTGCAATTAGATAAAGTAAAAATATTATCATTCGTTATATCAAAGCCGTCTATTTTAATATGCTTTTTGTATTATTTATCTTTATTTTTAGCAATTAAAATAAATAAAAAATACATAATCTTATTTTTAATTATTTTAATATTTAATTTGAATTCAAGATTTTTTATTATGAATCCTGAAATAGTTTATTTAGATGTTGGGCAAGGAGATAGCAGCGTTATAATACTGCCTAAAGGAAGGACGATTCTTATTGATACTGGTGGGAATTTATTTAGTAATAAAAAAATAGTAGAAAATAAGACAATTCCGTATTTGAATTCAAAGGGAATTAATAAAATAGATTTTCTTATTTTAACTCATGGCGATTCCGATCATATGAAAGAAGCTAAAGATTTAGTTAATAAAATAAACGTGGGTAAAGTTATTTTTAATCAAGATAATTATAACGAATTAGAAAAAAATTTAATAAAAGTACTAAAAGAAAAAGACATTAGATATTATAAAGGTTGTGATGAACTAAAACTTGGTAAACATAAGTTATATTTTTTAAACACTAAAACGTATGATAATGAAAATGATAATTCAAACGTAATATATTTTAATTTTAATAATTATAAATTTTTATTTATGGCGGATGCAGGAAAAATTAAAGAAAAAGACATACAAGAAAAATATGATTTAAGAAATATCCATTTTCTAAAAGTAGCGCATCATGGTTCAAACACGTCATCAAGTAAAGAATTTATAGACCAAATAAATCCTAAGTATAGCATTATATCAGTTGGTAAAAATAATCGATATAATCATCCTAATAAAAGTGTTTTAAAAACCTTATCTAATTCAAAAATATATAGAACTGATGTAAATGGTAGCATCAGTATAAAATTAAAAAGAAATAAATACAAAATAAAATTATGTTCACCATAGAAAAAATTGACAAGTGAGTTAGGGAAAAAGTATTCTCAAACTTCATTAAAATATATGAGACAATTTTATATTTTTAAAAAAGGTCAGCCATTGGCTGACCAATTAACTTGGATTCATTATATAGAGTTATTACCATTAAAAGATATAAATAAAATTAATTATTATATAAAGATAACAGAAGAACAAAATTTAAGCAAAAGAAAACTACGTGAAAAAATTAAGGATAAAGAGTATGAAAGATTAGATGAAAAAACAAAGCTTAAGTTAATAAAACAAGAAAATAATAAAATAGAAGATTTTATTAAGGATCCAATTATAATTAAAAATAAATATAATTATGATAGTGTATCAGAAAAACTATTACAACAACTAATATTAGAAGATATAGAAGCATTTATTAAAGAATTATATCTTAAAAAGTATAAATTAGTTTAAAATTATTCATAAAAGTTAATTTTATGTATAGTATTATATCAAGCAGGTAAGAATAATAGATAAGTGCGCTTAAATGTTATTTATATTTAGGCAAAATATGGTTAACAAATGAATTTGCTTGCCATATATTATTGTAGAACGCTGATGCATGATAAGGCGTTTTTAGATAGATTTTGAGAAACTAAAAAAAGAAACATTTTAGTTTCTCTTTTTTTTTAAAATTTTCTATAAAGGCCAATTGCTTTACCTAAAATAGTACAATTAGGAAGTATAATAGGCGCCATAGTATCATTTTCTGGTTGTAATCTTATGTGTGTTGCTTCTTTATAAAATGTTTTTAGCGTAACTTCATTTTCTTGGGTCATAGCAACTACTATATCACCATTTCTAGCAACTTTTTGTCTTTGAACTATTACTATATCACCATCAAATATACCCTTGTTAATCATACTTTCACCACTTACTTTTAAAGTAAATACTTCTTCTTTATTTGGAATTAAATAAGCTGGTAAACTAAAAAATTCATTTGGAGTTTCTATTGCTTCAATAGGTGATCCGGCTGTTATTTTACCAAGTAATGGAACATCAACAACGTCTTCATTTAAATATTCGTTGTTTCCAACTATTTCCAAAGATCTATATTTTGAATTGGTTTTTTTAACGTAACCTTTGGATTCTAATGCTATTATATGAGATTGTATTGTAGCAGGTGAGTTAAGCCCAAGAGCTTTTCCTATTTCTCTTACAGCAGGTGGGTAACCATGTTTTGCCACGTAACTTTTTATATAATCTAATACGTCTTTTTGTCTATCTGTTAGTTTTTCCATAGTGCCTCCTTTTTATATTACATTAATATAATAACACAATTACTTTACATTGTCAAACATTTGTTCACATTTTATATTGACACATACGTTTGTTCGTGGTATGATCTAATTGTAAATGAAATAAGAGGGAGTGATTAGTATGAAATTATTAAAAGATTATAAGATGGTTGCAGTTGTTTATTTAATTATTACTTTGGTAAA
>CANQHF010000017.1 GCA_947623685.1 uncultured Bacilli bacterium
GTAGTTTTAAGCTCTATTACCACGTAACAATTAAAATCTATGTTATATAAAAGTAAGTCTATGTAATTATATGTATTTCCTATTTTTATTGGATATTCATTTTTAATAAATGAATATCCACTTCCTAATTCACTTAAAAATGATGGAATATCTTCTAATATTAGTTGTTGTAATAGTTTTTCTGATACACTATCATAGTTATATTTATTTTTAATTATAATTGGATCCTTAATAAAATCTTCTATTTTATTATTTTCTTGTTTTATTAACTTAAGCTTTGTTTTTTCATCTAATCTTTCATACTCTTTATTTTTTATTCTATATCTTAACTGCCTTACTGATAAATTTTCATTTTCAGTTATCTTTATATAATAGTTTATTTTGTTTATATCCTTAATGGATAATAATTCTCTAAAATGAGTCCAGGTCAATTGTGTCCCCAATGGGGACACTTTTTGATCCTTAAACATTAAATAAAATTGTTTCATTCTAAACAATGTTCTTACATTGTATTTTCTACCTAGCTCACTTGTTAATTTTAAAGAATATTTTTTAATAATACCATCACCATAATGTTTACCAGCATCATTAAGTAATTTACCAACGTTATAATAAGTAGTTAAATCACTTTTATTTTTAGAATAATCCTTTACTTTTTTATATAATTCATTATTTATAAGTTCGTTTTTTATCTCGTTATAATAGTTCATATATTGTTTTCCTTCCTTTTAGGTTGTTATTATATGAACTTTTTTTAAAAACTTTGCCAGAAAAAAACTAATATGATTTTTATTTAAAATCTTTTGTATAAATAAAAAAACCAACATAAAAATTATGACGGTTATTTTAATTTAGAATTTTATCAGTATTTTTAAAGTTCATTTTAGCAATTTTATTTAATATATCTTTACTATGTGTTTTTATTATTTCTTTGGCAAATTCATCTACTTTTTCTCCAGCTCCTTTTGGAACTGTTTTTCCTATAGCTTTTGAAATTTTATCCATTTCCTTAATAAATACATATCTACTAATTAATGATGATGTTGCAACTGATAAACATTTATCTTCTGCTTTTGTTGTAAAATCTATTTTTCTAAATACGTTGTTAGCATCCTTTAAATAGCCAAAGTAATTTTTAGGATAACAAAATTGATCTATTACAACTTTATCATAATTATAATTTTCCTTTTTCATAAGACTAAGCAGTGCTTTATTATGTAAAATAGCTTTTATTTTATTCATATTAAATAAAGGATTTCTATTATATTCTTCATTAGTATATATAATCGTTTCATATGGTATCTTTTTAATTATTTTAGGTACAACATCTAATATTTTATCATCAGTTAATTTTTTTGAATCTTTAACGCCTAACTCTTCTAGAAATTCAATGTCATCTTTAGATACGAATGATGCAGTTACAACGATTGGTCCAAAATAATCACCAGTACCAACTTCATCAGAACCTATTGAATTAATGTAATAGTATTTTTTTCTTTCTTCATATAGCTCTTTTTCATCTTTTTTCTTTTTATCTTTCTTTTTATTTTCTTCTGGCAATTTTCCGTTGTTAAGATGTGCTTCCATATCTTTCCACATATTAGCATCAACGTCAGCACTTATACCTTGAAACATTACTTTTCCTGATTCATAAAGAGTAATTATAGTACCGCCTTCTTCAGCTTGAAATACTGCATATGGTGGTGTTTTATCTCTTTTTTTATCTTTATAATATTCAATCATTTTATTTTTGGTATTAAGACTTATTTTAAATACTATTACCATATTATTATCACTTCCTATGTTTATTTTAACATAAAAAAGAAAATAATTAAAATGTTAAATAGTGTAAATAATTTTCCACAATTAATTCAAAAACTTGACCGGGGGGGGGTAAGTGATATTATCAACATAGAGATAACAAGGTAGTATCAGTTATCAACAAAGAAAGAAAAATAAAGGAGTAAAAAATGAAAGAAGAAAAAAATCACGTAGGAAGACCTACAAACGAAGAAGTAAAAGTAAGAAAAAAGAAAAAGTTAGTAAAGGCAACATCTATTTTGATATTATTTATTATGATGATAATAGGAATTACAATGTTAGTAAAAAATGTAAACATAGTTAAAATGAATGCTGCCGTAGCATTATCTGATAGTTCAGTAAGCATAAAATACCCAATAACCTTTAAAGATACCCCAAGCTTTAAAGTATCATTTAGTAGAATTGGCTCTAGAGTAAAAAAAATAGAAGTTCAATTATTTGCAAATGACTCATTTAATACAAAAGATACTTATTATTTTGGTAATGGTGTATGTAGACCAAAAAGTGGATCTAATTCTTGTAATTTAACAGTATATGATCCAAAATGGAGACTTCCTGTAAGCAATTATATGTACGTTAAAATAATAACGTATGATTCATCTTTAGGGGCAAAAGACAGTGTATTATGGAGAGGATATTATATGATATATTCAAAAGATTTTATTGGCGATGGTTCCAAATTTGAATTATCTGAAAAAATTAAGTCTGAATATACTTCATTAGGAAAAAAAGGTGTAGCAACCAAAAAAACAACCACTAAAAACTCAGCAAAAACAGGGCTTAAGTTAAATTGCCCAGAAAGTGCAAAAGTAAATAAAGAGTTTACGTGTACAACGAATGCAAAAGGAGTAAAAATAAGTGTATCAAAAACAAATTTAGCAAAAGGATATAACACGTCATTTACAACAACAGCAAATGATAAAACAAAACAAAGTAAATACACTAAAACAGGAACGGTAACCGTAAAAGCAGAATTATCTGGATATAAATCAGTAGAAAAAAAGGTAAAGATAGTTTCTTCATCAGTTGCAAAAAATAGTACGTTAAACGGAAAATGTAGTGCAAAGTTATCTGCAATAGGAAATTATAAAATGCAATACACGACAAGTTGTACAGGTAATGCAAAGGTAACAAACATTGCTTATCAAGTAATTAATCCAAGTAATAATGCAGCTATAACAAAACTTATAAATCGTGGTAGTGGATGGGGAGCATATAAGGCAGGAACATCAACGATTGGATTTGCATCAGATAGAAAGGGTAAAAAAATAAGAGTAAGAGTATATTATGATACAAATGCCAGCTCGAAATCAACATCACACTATCAAGATGCATATGAAATTTTAAAATAATTAATAAAAAAGGTCGATATGACCTTTTTTTATATAATTATATTTGTATAGTTATATGTAAATATATTTTAATATGTTGTAAGTAATTTTTAAAATATTGTATAATATATATGTAGATAAGTATAAAGGAGAATAAATATGGGAATAGCTGATGTAATAATTATAGTTTTATTTTTATGCGGAGCATATCTTGGATATCAAAGTGGGTTTATAAAACAAATAAATGATTTTATTATTTTATTTATATTCTCTTTATTAGCGGGAAAATTAAGTGATTTACTACTTGGATTTTTATATAAGTATTTACCATTTCTTAATTTTTCTGGTAAATCGGAAGGTTTAAAATCAATAAATATAATATTTTGGAAATTAGTTTTATTCGTGTTAATTTTAATGATATTAATTTCAATTATAAGAAAAATATATGTAAAAACAAGGTTAGAAAATAAGATTAACGATACCATATTAGATGCTAACTTAATAAGTAAAATTTTAGGAGCTGTTTTATCTGTTCCCTTAATGGTTATTTTATTTTTTGATGTAATTTTGATTTTATTATCACCTAATTTTAATTTAAGAATATTAAATGATTCTAAATTAGCAGATACAATAATGACTAAAACGCCTATTTTAGCAAGTGCTAATGCAAATTTATATAATAATCAAAAATATATTATAGAAAGAATAAATGAAAGTGATAATGATTTAAGTGGTTATAAGGATGTAAATAACGATATTATTGATAATATGATAGATACAAATTTAATAGATGAAGATACGATAAAATATTTAAAAGATAATAAAAAATTAGTTGGAAAAAGAAGTAAAAATAAAAAAACAGCAACTTCTAGTGATGAAGAATTTAATGATGAAGAAATTGAAGATGAAGAATTTGAAAACGAAGGCTTTGACGATGAAAGTTCAGAAGACGAAGGATATGAAGACGAAGGCTTTGATGATGAAGGCTTCGAAGATGAAGAATTTGATGAAGAATTTGATGAAGGTTTCGATGAAGGCTTTGAAGATGAAAGTGAAGATATAGAACTTAGTGAAGAATATTGTAATGAAAATCCCGATGAATGTTAAGAAAGAAGGATAATAAATGATAAAACATGTTAATGAAAATGAATTTAATCAAGAAATAAAAAATAAAAGAGTTTTAGTAGATTTTTATGCTACATGGTGCGGGCCATGTAAAATGCTTGCACTTGTAATGGAAAAGTTTGATAAAAAAAATATTATTCCAATATTAAAATTAGATGTTGATGATGCAAACGAAATAGCAAATGAATATAAAGTTACATCTATTCCAACTCTTATCATATTTGAAGAAGGACAAGAAATAAAAAGAACAACTGGTTTTCTAACTTTAGAAGAATTAGAAAGGTGGGTTAACGATGAAGAAAAATAAAGGATTTACTTTAATAGAACTTTTAGCAGTAATTGTAATACTTGGTGTATTACTTTCAATTAGTGTTGTTGCGGTAAATAAAATAAGAAAAAACCAGGAACAGCAAAATAAAGAAAACGTAATAAGTAGTATTTTAACAGGAGCTAAAGAATATGTTACTGATAATAATACTTCAACTACAGGATTTTTAGTAAGTGTTAATGATTTGATTAATAATGGGTACGTTGATTTTGATCAAGTAAAATATAACGATTTAAAAAAATCATATATTTATAATTGGCCATGTGCAAGTAATAAGTATAAAAATTATATTTATATAAGAATATTTAATAATGATAAAACAGAAACTTATTACAATGATTGTGGTTGCCAAGAGCAAATTGGGGGAGATGTTTCACTTAAAATTTGTAAAGGAAAATAAAACCAATCTTAATTGATTGGTTCTTTTTTTATTATGTAGTTATCTATTTTTTTAGGATAGTTATTCTCTTTATATATAAATTCATATATTACGTTTTGATCAAATTCTTTATATGTTATTTTATAATCTTTTAAAATATAATTTACGTTATTTATGTCTTTATAATCAAATTCTATTTTTATTTTATATTCTTTTATAATTGGTATTATATTATCGTCTTTTATAGCTTCTTTTACCGAGTTTGAATATGCTCTTAGAAGACCTGCAGCACCTAGTTTTATGCCACCAAAGTATCTTATTACAACTGCTAAAACGTTATTTAAGTTTTTATTTTCTAAAACGTTTAGCATTGGAATACCTGCCGTGTGAGATGGTTCGCCATCGTCGTTTGCTTTTTTTTCGCTTCCTATTATGTAAGAGTAGCAATAGTGGGTTGCGTCTTTATATTCTTTTTTTAAATCATTTATTATTTTATTTACCATTTGTTTATTTTCTACTTTATATATAAAAGTTATAAATTTTGATTTGTTTATAATAATTTCATTTTTAATATTTTCTTTTATTGTAAACATATAATAAATCACCAAAAACATTATAAATGATTATTTTATTTTTAGCAATTATGTTATATAATGTTAGTAAGAAGAAAATGGTGATAGCGCATGA
The DNA here is from genome assembly GCA_947623685.1 of uncultured Bacilli bacterium. Lineage (GTDB taxonomy): Bacteria > Bacillota_I > Bacilli_A > RF39 > UBA660 > Aphodocola. The sequence goes on from CANQHF010000017.1 coordinate 5,672, forward strand.
TTAATATAAAAACTGATTCTAGAAAAGTTAAAAAAGGTGATATTTTTGTTGCATTAAGGGGAATTGTTGGTGATGGACATGATTTTATTCCAAAGGCAATAGAAAACGGAGCATCCAAGATAATTGCAGAAGAAGGAGAGTATGACGTTGATTTTGAAATAGTAAAAGATACTAGAGAGTACCTTAATAATTATTTAAAAGAAAATTATAATAAGTATTTAGATGAGATGCACATAATTGGAATAACGGGTACTAATGGCAAGACTACCGCTGCATATCTTATTTATGATGCGTTAAATAAGTTAGATTGTAAATGTTGTTACATTGGTACGATTGGTTATTTTAGAGAAAAGAAAATATATGATATGCCAAATACAACTCCAGAAGTAACCGAAATATATGATATGTTAATTAGTGCTTATGATTTAGGTTATAGGTATGCTGTTATTGAAGCATCTAGTGAAGGACTTTTGCATAGAAGATTAGAAAACGTACCATTTGAATATACGATTTTCACTAATTTAACCCAAGATCATTTGAATATTCATAAAACCATGGAAAATTATGCTATGTGCAAGCAAAAATTATTTAATCAAATAAAGCCTGGGGGTAAAGCCATTATTAATTATGATGATCCTAATAAAAATATGTTTATGTTTGATTATAATACTAATATAACATATGGTTTTACCGGTGGCGATTATAGGGTAAGTGATTATCAAATGAGTATTATGGGAACTAGTTTTACTTTTGTAAGTGATGGAGTAAAACAAAATATAAAGGTTCCTTTAATAGGAAAATATAATATTTATAACGTACTGTGTGCAATTATCATTTTAAAAGAACTTGGATTTACTTATTCAACCATTTATGACGTTTTGTTATACATTAACTCACCTTCTGGTAGGATGGATATGATAGAGTATAAAAATAATCTTATAATAATTGATTATGCACATACTCCAGATGCCGTGCAAAACGTAATAAGTTGTGTAAAGGAAGTGTGTGATGGTAAAATATACACGGTTTTTGGTTGTACTGGAGATCGTGACAGGTTAAAAAGACCAATTATGACTAAAATAGTAACAGATTTATCAGATAAGGCAATAATAACTTGTGATGATGTTCATAACGAAGATCCTAAACAAATAGTTGATGATATGATAAATAATATTTCTAATACTAATTATGAAATCGAATTAGATAGGAAAAAAGCGATTATAAAGGGTATTAAATTACTTAATACAAATGATGCTTTGTTAATTTTAGGTAAAGGTCATGAAGAAGTTATGATAGTTAAAAATAATAAGCGAATACCATTTAATGATAAGAAAACCGTTTTAGAGTATTTGGAGAAAAATAAGGTAGTTAGAATTGAAAAAATAAATGATTAAAGGTGATTTTAAATTAAGATTTAAAATCCTTTTTTTATAAAATATTTATTTTTTTATCATCATATATTTATATTAGGTGATGCCAGGTGAATAATAAAATGGTAGATAGCAAAATAAAAATTTTTGTTATTGCGGTATTTATCGTATTCATAATCGTAATATTAAAAGTGTTTTATATACAAGTATTTGAATATGATAAGTTAAATGAACTAGCAAGTGATTTATGGAGTCGTAATTTACCAATTGAAGCAGATCGCGGAAAAATATATGATCGTAATGGTGTTGTGTTAGCAGATAATATAACGACGACTTCACTTGTATTAATTCCAAGTCAAATAAAAGATAAAAAAATGGCAACTAAAAAATTAGCTGAAATATTAAATGTTACATATGATGAAATGCAAAAACATGTTTATAAAAATACCAGTATTGAAAGAGTTCATCCATTTGGAAGAAGACTGGATTATAAAGTAGCTGAAAAAATAGAAAAATTAAAATTAGAAGGTGTTTATTTAGTAAGGGAATCTAAAAGGAGTTATCCATATGGTACAGAACTTTCGCATACTTTAGGATTTGTTGGTATTGATAACCAAGGATTATCAGGAATAGAACTACAATATGATGATTATTTAACTGGTGAATATGGCGCAATTAAATATTTTTCAGATGCTAAAGGAAACAAACTTAATTTATCTCAAGTTTATGAATCACCATCTAATGGTGTTAACATAACCTTAACCATTAATCAAAAGATTCAAGCTTCCGTTGAAAGAGAACTTGATAACGTAATGACTAAATATAATCCAGAAACTGCTCTTGCAATTGCGATGGATCCTAATAATGGTGAGATTCTTGCAATATCATCAAGGCCAAATTTTGATGCGGTAAATTATAAAGATTATGATATAACAACCCTTAATAGAAACTTGCCTATTTGGGCAACTTATGAACCTGGATCAACCTTTAAAATAATTACTTTATCAGCGGCTTTAAATGAAAATTTAGTTGATTTGGATAAAGATACTTTTTATGATGGTGGTAGTGTTAAAGTTGCTAATGCTAAAATAAAGTGTTGGAAAGCTGGTGGACACGGAGCACAAACCTTTTTGCAAGTTGTTGAAAATTCTTGTAACCCTGGATTTGTAGAGTTAGGAAATCGTTTGGGAAAAGAAAAACTTTTTTCGTACATTGATAAATTTGGCTTTGGTAAAAAAACTGGAGTCGATTTAAATGGGGAAGCCGAAGGTATTATATTTAATTTAGATAAAGTAGGACCAGTAGAACTTGCAACAACTGCGTTTGGTCAAGGAGTATCAGTAACTCCAATACAGCAAATAACTGCGGTTTCTGCAGCGATTAATGGTGGTACGTTATATAAACCATACATTGTAAAAAGTTTAAATGACCCGGAAACTAATTCGGTTATAAAAGAAAATACACCAACTAAAGTTAGAAAAGTTATTTCAAGTAAGACATCCGAAGAAGTAAGAAGGGCATTAGAAAGCGTTGTTACTAATGGAAGTGGAAGAAGTGCATACATAGAAGGATATAGGGTTGGTGGTAAAACTGGTACTGCTCAAAAAGTAGAAAATGGTGCTTATATGGTAGGAAATTACATATTGTCTTTTATTGGTTTCCTACCAGCAGATGATCCTAAAATAGTGGTTTATGTTGCCATAAATAATCCTAAAAGGGTAGTTCAATATGGTGGGGTTGTATCAGCGCCAATTGCAAAGGCTATTTTAACTGATGCAATTGATGCATTAGAAATAAAAAGAAGAGATGTTTCAACCGAAAAAAAATATAATTGGAATGATAAAAAGTATTATACGGTTGAAAACGTTGTTGGAAAAACACCAAAACAAGCAGCGAAGATACTTTCAAAATTCACGGTGGAATATAGCGGTAGTGGTAACGTTGTTATATCACAATCTCCAGAAGCTAACACAAGACTTGAAGAACAAAGTACGGTAAGATTAATGTTAGGAAATTAAAAATTGACATTTAATAAAAAAAATATATACTACATATTAGATAACATTTTTTAGGGGAGTGTGTTTTATGAGACTTAAAAATAAACGAATTTTATCTTTTATACTTGGAATGAATATGATATTTTCTTTTGCTGGATGTTCAAAAATTAGCAACGACTTATCTAATAACGATGAAACAAATCAATTAACTACCGAAGAATCCGTAACTAATAATGATGATTTTGTAACTGATGATGATGATTTTGCAACTGATAATGATGATGTTGCAACTGATTTTAATGACACCACCACCATAGAAACAACTACTAATCCGTTTATTAGTAGTGAAAAAACCATTTATACAACAGCGGATCTTAATTTAAGGGAAAAACCATCACTTGATTCTAATGTTTTAACGGTAATAGGTGCTTATCAAAAATTAAAAACGATAGAAACTAGTGATGATTGGTATTATGTTTCCTATGAAGACAAAAAAGGATACGTATCATCTAAATATGTTAACGAACTTGATGATACTTATGTTGAAGTTGATATATCTGATCAAAATTTATATTTATACGTTGATGATGAATTATCATTATCGGCGGACGTTGTAACTGGTAAAAAAGGAGTATATGATACTAGACTTGGTTGTAATGAAATTTATTCAAAACAACGAAAAACATATTTAAAAGGTGATGATTATAAAGTATTCGTGGATTTTTGGATGCCATTTGATGGTGGGCAAGGTCTTCATGATGCTAGTTGGAGAGATAATTTTTCTTCGGATGCTTATTTAAACGGAAGTCATGGTTGTGTAAATATGAAGCATGATGATGCTAAATATGTATATGATAATGTTTCGGTTGGAACCAAGGTTTTAGTTCACAAATAAGAGTAAAGTTTTAATCAAGTTAGTATAAAAATATGTAAATTTATAAAAATATATAGTATAATTAACTAAGCAAAGAGGTGATTTTTTAGTGTTTGTTTTAACCAAATCGTTGTTAGCCCTTATGATAGGTTTTATAATATCTGTTATTATGGGATATTTTATGATACCACTTTTGAAGAAGTTAAACGCAAGACAAAGAATAAGTGTTTTTGTTGCGGAAGCACATAAAAAGAAAAATGGGACGCCAACCATTGGTGGATTAATTTTCATAATTCCAACGTTTCTTACGATTTTAATAATGTATTTTACTAAAAAAATAGACATAAATAGTAATTTATTAATCGTTTTATTTGTCTTTGTTGCGTATGGTTTTTTAGGATTTTTAGATGACTTTATGAAATTAAAAAGAAAACAAAACGAAGGTTTAACAGAGATTCAGAAGTTATTTGGACAGGTTATTATTGCGGTTGTGTTTTTCTATATATATATGAAAAGCGGATCAGAACCATTATTATGGTTTCACGCCTTTAATTTAAAGGTAGATATTGGATGGTTATATGGATTTTTCATATTATTTATGCTTGTTGCATCATCTAATGCGGTTAACATAACCGATGGGTTAGATGGATTGGCTGGCGGCTTATCATTTATTGCAACGCTTGTTTTAGGAATAATTACGTGGTCAACAAACTGGCTTTCTGGTTATGAAGATATTGCCATATTTTGCTTTATTTTAGCTGGATCTATTTTAGGCTTTTTGGTCTATAATACATATCCTGCCAAGGTTATTATGGGAGATACTGGTTCCCTTGCAATTGGTGGTGTGTTAGCTTCTATTGCCATTTTAACAAGGCATGAGATTACTTTTGCGGTTATTATGGGAGTGTTTGTAATTGAAACCTTATCAGTAATAATTCAAGTGTTTTCGTTGTTCGTTTTCAAAAAGAAGGTCTTTTTAATGACACCACTTCATCATAATTTCGAAAAGTTAGGATGGAAAGAGCAAGACATCGTTAAGTTATTTTGGATAATAGGATTAATTTTAGGAACTTTAGCGGTTGTTTATGGAGCTTGGTTATAAGATGCTTAGGCATCTTTTTTAATAATTAAAGGTTGCACATATGCAACCTTTAATTATTTTTGTAACTAGATATATTTAAAATAATTCCCATTGATACTAAAGTTATTATTAAACTACTTCCGCCATAACTAAAAAATGGAAGAGTAACACCGGTAACTGGAATTAAACCAACGACAACCGCCAAGTTTAAAAGAGTCTGGAATGATAATTGGAAAATTATACCAAAAGTTAAAAATTTCGCAAATGAATCGGGCGCTTTAATTGATATTTTAATACTTCTTAATATTATTATTAAGAAAAGAATTGATACGCTGATGATTCCTAATATTCCAAGTTCTTCTGATATTATTGAAAAAATAAAATCAGTTTGTGGTTCTGGTAAGTAAAAGTGCTTTTGAATTGAGTTTCCAAAACCCATTCCGAATAAGCCACCAGGGCCAATAGCGTAAAGTGATTGAATAGCTTGAAAACCAGTTCCTAAAGGATCACTCCACGGGTTTAAAAAGGATATTATTCTTTCCATTCTATATGGTGCAGCAACTATTAAAAGGCATACTAAAACCATTCCTGCCATACCAATTTTAACAAAAAAAGAAAAATCAACCCCTGATATAAATAACATTGCAATGATGGTCATAACAAGAATTGTACCAGTACCAAAATCAGGTTGCAGCATTATTAGAAAAAACGCAAGCATGGTAATAAGTAAAATAGGAAAAGCTCCTTTGGTAACTGATCTCATTTGTTTTGGATTATTGTATATGTATTTGCTGGTAAAAATAATAAGCCCTAACTTCATAAATTCTGATGGCTGAATGCCTAATCCACCAATTCCAAACCAACTTCTAGAACCGTTTCTTATGCTTCCTATTCCTGGTATTAAAACTAAAATAAGTAGAATAAAGCATATTAATAATATAACGTTTGCTTTTTTAAGGTAATATGTATAAGGTATTTTACTTACCATAATCATTAGTATTATTCCTATTATAAAAAAAATACTTTGCATTAAAACATAGTGAAATTTATCGTTAAATTTATATTCTGCCCATATGTTTGATGCCGAATATATCATTATTATTCCATATATACATATTATAAATATGGTTATTATTAATGGGATGTCCTTTTTTTTCAATATATCATCTCCTTGCTACTACTTAAAAATATTCTAAATGGATAAAAAAAAGAACGTTAAGATATATTCACTAGTTTTAATAAGTATATTTTATGCATTTTTAAATATATTTTATCGATTAAACAATTTTTACAAAACACATTGACTTTTACTCTTTTTTATGTTAACATATTGGGCAAACAAACAAAGGGGGAGTTTGAATGGAAGAAAAAAAAGGCTTAACCATAAAGGATTTATTAATAAGATTGATACTAATTATTATTTTTATTTTCTTACTTATATGGTTATTTCCAATGCCTGATTTAAAACCACTTAATAGTCAAATATTTTTAGATAACATTGATAGGATGAAGGATGTTGCAAAATCTTATTATACTATCGAAAGATTACCTAAAGATATTAATTCATCTAAAAAAATGACTTTAAGGGAAATGATTAAAAACAACTTAATATTACCTTTAATGGATTCAAATGGTAAATATTGTAATGAAGATGATTCATACGTAGAAATCAAAAAATTAGAAAATGAGTACATCATAAAGGTAAATTTATCATGTACTGATAAAAAAGATTACATAATAGAACATTATGGATGTTACGATATTTGTAGTGATACATGTAAAATGTTAGAAACGACTACAAAAACTAATAAGCAAACTAAAAAGAAAACTACGTTTAAAACAACAACACCTAAAATAACCACTACTAAAAATAATGGTAAGGTATATGAATATGAATATTATAAAAACGTATGTACTGAAAAGCTTGATAAGTATGAATGTCCATCAGGTTATAATTTAGTTGGATATAATGGTAATTATACATGTATTAAAAAAGGATCTAAAGTTGTTAGCTATCCTGCGCAAACAAAAGAAGTTGAAGTAACTTCAACTGATACTAAAGATGCTAAAAGGGTAGAAAGCAAATCAACTTCAGTTAAGAGTGCTAGTTGTTCATATGATTATTTAACAACAAGTATTACTGCTGGTTATGATAAAACCATTTATAATGCTCAAAAATCACTTACAACTCAAAAAGTAACCGCTAATAAAACGACTTCATCTGACGTTAAAGCTGCAACTAAAACAACTACAACAGCAAGTTATAAAGTAGTTCAAAACTATGATGTTATAGACGCAGATAAATACGCAAAAGGTTATGAATGGAGTTATGTTTCAACAACCGTAAGTAGAGATGGTAATTTAGGATATGAGAATGGAAACGAAAAACTTGTTTTAGTAGATTCATGGTCTGAATTAGCATGTGAATCTGCAACGGCATGTTCTTCTACCATAACTTACTATAAATACTATAAATATAGTAAAAAAGTAACTGGTTATACTTACTCTTGTAGTGCTTATCCAGGTTATACATTATACAATACTACAAAGTGTAGAAAGAAAACAACACAAACTAAAACATGTCCAGACTCATCATATACTGATACTGGAACAAACTGTGTAAAAACAAATTATAGTTGTTCTAAATATTCATCAGATTATAAATCAGATGGTAAGGGATCATGTGTAAAGACAATTAATAAATATTCATGTCCAAGTGGAACAAAAGCAACTAGTGATCCTAAATATTGTAGTAAGGAAGTAACGACTTATAGTTGTCCAAGTGGAACACAAAAGTTAAACTCAACACAATGTGTTAAATATGATTATTATTGTCCTAAAAACACATCTACAAAAACATATACTTTAAACGGAAGTAAGTGTACGGTTAAAACGAAGGTTAAAGTATGTTCATGTAGTAATTATAAAAATGCTGTTCAGTCAGCTGATAAATTACAATGTACGGTAACGGATACAAGTTACAAATGGAGTTGTTCTGATAACCCAGGATATACTTTAAACGGAAGCAAGTGTGTTAAGACAATAACAACTAAAAAAACTAATTTAGATTGTAGTAAATATCCAGGAACAACATTAAATGGTGAATATTGTGTTAAGACCGTTGATTCAAGTGATAGTAAAAAAGCAACACCAAAGTATTCTACATCTTGTCAAAATGAATATAAATGGTCTACTAGTACATCATTAGATGGATGGACTTACACTGGTAAAAAAAGACAAATAAATTAAATAATAAAAGAGGGCTTATATTAGGTTCTCTTTTTTGTTATAATTATTTTAAGGAGATGATGATATGTATGTTAATGTTTTAATAGAAAATAAAGTAAAATCTAATAACATGATGTTTACGTATCATGCATCTTGTGATTTATGTGATAACTTAATAGGAAAAAGGGTTTTAGTTCCTTTTTCTAACCGGATTGTACAAGGTTTTGTTATTGAGTATACTTTAAAACCTAGTAAGTTTGATCCAAAGGGAATTTTAAAGGTAATCGACTCAGAGCCTATTTTAAATGATGAGTTAATTAATCTTGGAAAATATATGAGCGAAAAGTACTTATGTCCTTTAATAAGTTGTTATCAAGCAATGCTTCCTAAAGCTTTAAAAGCAAATCATAAAAATAATGATAATAAAAAACTAGTAACTTATGTTAAATTAAACGATTCATTTGATATAAGTATTATAAAAAGAAAACCGCAATTAAATATAATAAATATGCTAGCGAATAATAAACAAATACCAAAATCAAGTATAGAAAGTAAATCTTCATTAAATACTTTGATAAAACTTGGTGCCGTAGTTGAATATAAAAAGGAAGTTTTTCGTAATGTTACCGTTTATCCTTTAGAAAAAGAAGTTATTTTAACAACTGATCAAAAAAGCGTATCAAACAAAATAAAACAAGGATTAAACGAAGCTAAAACTTATTTACTTTATGGAGTAACAGGAAGTGGTAAAACAGAAGTTTACATAGACGTTGTTAAAACCGTAATTAAAAACGGAAAAACCGCTATAATTTTAGTTCCTGAAATAAGTTTAACACCACAAATTACCGCTAGATTTAAAGGTGTTTTTAAAGATGAAATAGCAATTTTGCACTCATCTTTATCTGATGGTGAAAGATATGATGAGTTTAGAAGAATTTTAAATGGTGATGTAAAAGTTGTAATTGGGGCAAGATCAGCTATTTTTGCACCCTTAAAAAACATTGGAATAATCATAATTGATGAAGAGCATTCAGAAAGTTATAAGCAGGAAAATAATCCAAGATATAAAACTTATGATATTGCTGTTAAAAGGGCAAACACGCATAATTGTCCGTTAATTTTAGGAAGTGCAACCCCAACGATAGAAAGTTTTGCAAGAGCTAAAAAAGGGTATTATAATTATTTGGAATTAAATAAAAGAGTAAATGATAAAATACTTCCTAAAACGTACGTAGTTGATATGAAAGATGAGATAAGAAATGGGAATAATTTATTTTCTTCTTTGCTTAAAGAAAAAATAAGAGAAAAATTAGATAAAAAAGAGCAGGTTATGCTTCTTTTAAATAGAAGGGGTTATTCAAATTATCTAACTTGCCAAAATTGTGGTTACGTTTTTAAATGTCCTAATTGTGATATAACGTTAACTTATCATAAAACATCAGGAATGCTAAGATGTCATTATTGTGGATATGCCGATGTAAAAAAAGATGTTTGCCCATCTTGCACGGAAAAAAGCATAAAAGAAATAGGTTCTGGAACACAAAAAATAGAAGAAGAAATAAGTGCTTTGTTTAAGGATGCTAAAGTTGCTAGAATGGATTCTGATACAACGAGTAAAAAGGGAAGTCATCATAAGATAATTAATGATTTTAATGAGGAAAAATATGATATTTTAGTTGGTACACAAATGATTGCAAAAGGCCTTAACTTTCCTTTGGTTACTCTAGTTGGCGTTATAAACGCGGATCAGTCTTTAAATATTCCAAATTTTAGAAGTAGTGAGGTAACCTTTAGTTTGCTTGATCAAGTAATTGGAAGATCTGGCCGTGCTAATAAAGAAGGTGAAGCGATAATTCAAACGTTTAATCCGGATCATTATAGTATTGTTTGTGCGGCAAATCATGATTATGTGGGATTTTTTAATCGTGAAATGTTTTTAAGAAAAAAGCTTAATTATCCACCATATTGTTTTATAACGCTTGTAAAAATATCATCAAAGGATTTTGAGTATGGTATTAATGAAGCTAAAAAAATAAGTGCGTTTTTAAGAAATAATTTAAGTAGTAAAACAAGTATTTTAGGGCCATCAATGGCAAGTGTTTTAAAAATAAATAATAATTATAATTTTCAAGTAATTTTAAAATATAAAAAAGATGAAAAGTTATATGATGTTTTAAATGAATTAATAAAATTATATGAAGGAAATTATAAGATAAAAATAGAGCTTGATTTTGATCCAATAAATTTATAGTATAAAAAGAAAAACAAAATAATAAAATAATTAATTTTGTATTGTAACATATAATATTTGTGTGTTATAATATGCATGGCTTTTCAAAAAGAAAAGAAATACGCACAAGTTTGGATTTATATCTCTAGTGTCCGAAGAGGATGAGTATATAAAGATGAAGAACTTGGAGGTTTAAAACAAAGGAGGAAAGAAAATGCCAGTTGTATCAATGAGCTATCTTTTAGAAGCTGGTGTTCATTTTGGACATCAAACTAAAAGATGGAATCCAAAGATGAAAGAGTACATCTTTACCGCTAGAGACGATATTTATATCATCGACCTACAAAAAACGGTAAAGAAAATTGAAGAAGCATATGATGCTTTAAAAGAAATCGCTTTAAACGGTGGAAAGGTTATCTTCGTAGGAACTAAAAAGCAAGCTATGGAAGCAACTTTAGAAGAAGCTACTAGGTCTGATAGCTATTATGTTTCTAAACGTTGGTTAGGTGGTACTTTAACTAACTTTAAGACGATAAGAAGAAGAATAAACCGTCTAGATCAAATTGAAAAAATGGAAAAAGATGGTACTTTTGATAAGTTACCTAAAAAAGAAGTTGTAAAAATACGTAAGGAATATGATAAATTAAATTCTTATTTCTGCGGATTAAGAGAAATGAAAAAAATACCACAAGCTATGATTATCGTTGATCCTAAAAAGGAATACAACGCAATTAATGAAGCACATAAGTTAAACATACCAGTATTTGGTATCGTAGATACTAATTGTGATCCAGATTTAGTGGATTATGTTATTCCTGGTAACGATGATGCTATTCGTGCTGTTAAAATCGTGCTTGGAGTTTTAAATAATGCTATTTGTGAAGCAACGGGAAAACCAATTGAAGATTATATTACCGAAGAAGATAAAGCTAAAGCTTTAGATGTTAAAGAAGAAAAAGAACAAACAAAAGAACCAAAAGAAGAAAGTAATAAATCTGAAGAAGTAAAGCAAGAAAAAAATGATAAAAAAGATGTTGAATCAAAAGTTTCAGAAGAAAAGCCAGTAAAAAAGGCTAAAAAAGAAACTGTAAAAAAAGATGAAGAAAAAAAGACAGAAAAAAAGGTTAAAAAAGAAACCGTAAAAAAAGATGAAGAAGAAGAAAAAACAGTAAAAAAGACTGCTAGTAAAAAGGAAACTAAAACTGATTTATCATCTAAAACTGTTGCAGAATTAAAGCAAATGGCTAAAGAAGCTAAAATTGAAGGATATTCTAAACTAAAAAAAGATGAATTAATTAAGGCTTTAACGAAGTAATTTAATAAGATGATTTTAAAGATCATCTTTAATTATAAAAAGGAGAATAAAAATGAACGCAAGTTTAATTAAAGAATTAAGAGATATTTCTGGAGCTGGAATGATGGATTGTAAAAAAGCTTTAGAAGAAAATGATAATGATATTAAAAAGGCAACTGAATGGTTAAGAGAAAAAGGAATCGCAAAGGCTGCTAAAAAAGCTGGTAGAATTGCTGCTGAAGGATTATCAACGGTTGTTCAAAATGGTAATAAGGCTGTTATTTTAGAAATTAATTGCGAAACAGACTTTGTTTCAAAAAACGAAAAATTCCAAAACTTTGTTAATGAAGTTGCAACAACCATTTTAAATAGTAATGCTAAAACAAATGAAGAAGCACTAGCATTACCTTGTTCTTTAGGAACTCTAAATGATTATGTTACTTCAATGACTGCAACGATTGGTGAAAAAATATCTTTTAGAAGATTTACTTTATTAGAAAAACAAGATAACCAAAACTTTGGAGCATATATTCATATGGGTGGAAAAATATCTGTTCTAACTTTAGTTGAAGGAGCATCTAGTGATGTTGCTAAAGACGTTTCAATGCATGCGGCTGCAATGAGACCTGAGTATGTAACTAAAGAAGACGTACCAGAAGAGCAAGTAGAAAAGGAAAAGAAAATTTTAACTGAACAAGCAATTTCAGAAGGTAAACCTGCTAATATCGCTGAAAAAATGGTAATGGGTAGAATAAACAAATATTACAAAGAAATTTGTTTAGAAGAACAAGATTTTGTTAAGGATAACAGCGTTACCGTTGGAAAATACGTAAGTAATAATGGCGGAAAGATAATTGATGTTATTAGATACGAAGTTGGAGAAGGTATTGAAAAACGTCAAGACAACTTTGCTGAAGAAGTTGCTGCACAGATTAATGGTGAATAATCATGAAAAAGTTAGTGGCATTTTTACTAACTTTTTTGTTAGTTATAACTGGTTGTAATAGTGTTGAAATAACCAAGGTAGATGATGATATTAAAACAGATAACATAAGATTTAAAGAAGAATATGATTTAGTATCAAAAGATAATTTATTTGAATATGCAACTTATGATAACGTAATTGAAACAATTAAAGAAGGTACAGGTATTATTTATTTAGGATTTCCAACTTGTGCTTTATGTAAGGAAATCGTTCCAATATTAGATGATGCATCAAAAGAAAATGGTATAAAAAGTATATTGTATTATAACTTTAAAGATATGCGTGATAATAATACAAAAGAATATCAAGAGTTAGTAAAAATTTTATCTGATTATATACAAAGTGATGATGAAGGCAATGAAATTATTACTGCACCAACAGTTATTTTTGTAAATAAAAAAAATATTGTTGGAGTATATATAGGAACAATAACTTCTAAAGAAGAAATAATAACCGAAGAAGAAAAAATATCTGTTAAGCAAAACTTTATTAGTTTAATTAATAAAATGAAAGTAAACAAAGAACAATAATGTTTTTTGTTTTTCTTGTTATATTGATTTTAAGGATATATTAGTTATTACTTTTATTATTAACAATAACTCTAACTACTTGGTATAATGTATCGGATAGTATAAAACAATGATAATATAGAGTATATACAAGAAAAAAATTAAAAGACAAGATAGTGATTGAATGAATAAAAAATGATTTTATTATGCATAGTGTAAGGATGTTACTAAAAACTTTGAAATAATAGAACCATAAATAAAAAGGACTTGTAATAAAGTTCTTTTTTATTTATAATATTTATATGAAAGAGGGATAAAATGATAGATGAGATTTTTAAAGAAGCAGAAAATAAAATGATTAAAGCAATTGAAGTTATGGAAAATAGGTTTTTAAATGTTCGTGCTGGACGTGCAAACCCTAGAATATTAGATAAGGTTATGCCAGAGTATTATGGGGTTCCAACTCCTTTGATTCAGCTTGCAACTATATCTGTTCCAGAAGCAAGAAAAATAGTTGTAAAACCATTTGATAGAAATTCAATTGGAGCCATTGAAAAAGCTATATTTGAGGCTGATTTAGGACTTACACCTAATAATAATGGTGAAACTATAACGCTTATTATACCTGAACTTACCGAAGAAAGAAGAAAAGAATATGTAAAGGAAGTTAAAGCTTTATCAGAAGAAGCTAAAATAGCTTTAAGAAACATAAGGCAAGACGCTAATAATGACATAAAGAAACTTGAAGTTCCTGAAGACGAAGAAAAAAGAGCTCAAGATAGAGTGCAAGATTTAATTTTAAAATATAATAAACAAATAGATGAGAAGCTAAAGAAAAAAGAAGAAGAATTAATGAGCATATAAACAATAACTTTTGTTATTGTTTTTTTTATATTTTACTTGTATAATGTTATTAGACTAGGAGATAAAGTTATGAAAAAAGATAAAAGAAACGTTTTAATATTTATAGTTATTATGTTTTTAGTAGTTGCTATAAGTTATTTTATGTACTTACTTAATGTTCCTAGTAAATTTGAATCATATTTTAAAAATATGAGAGCTAGCGTAAATAAAAACATTAATGCTAGTGATAGACCAATAATAACGGAAATAGTTAATTCTAGTGGTGGTAATATGGTTAATACAGATGTTGTAATAACTATTAATGCAACAAGTAAGTATAACATAAGTAAAATAGAATATTCTTATGATTTAAAATCTTGGAAAAACATAAACGAAACATTTGATAAAAAACAAACGAGTGTAAAACTAATTTTTACTAAAACCATGGATAAAAAAATTTATTTTAGAGTTACTAATAGTTATGGTTATAAAAGCTATGCTTATGAAACAACCATAAAAATTGATAAAATGCTTCCATCAATTGATTTGATATTTGATGATAAAGATGTTTTAATAAATGCTAAAGATAACGCTGGTTTATTTAGTCTTCAATATTCAAATGATAAATTAAATTGGGATGAAGAAGTATTAATAGCAGAAGATATAACCATAAGAAAACCACGTTTTGATTATAAGTACGTAAGAGCTATTGACGTTAATGGAAATATAAGTGATATAAAAATAATATGGTAATAAAATAGAGTGTAAAAAAATTACACTCTATTTTAATATTCCAATAAAAGGTAATTGTCTATATTTTTCTTCATAATCCAAACCATAACCAACAACGAAATTATTATCTATTTCAAAACCAATGTAGTCAGCACATATTTTCTTTTTTCTTCTTGCTTGTTTATTTAGTAAAACGCAAGTTTTAATTACTTTTGGCTTTTTTTGTTTTAGATGATTTATTAAAAAATATAGGGTATTTCCAGTATCTAGAATATCATCAATTATAATTACATTTTTATTTGTTATGTTAACGGATGTATCCAATTGGAAATTTATGTTATTAGTTGATGAAGTTTTTTCATAGCTTTTTACTTTTACAAAATCAACAATTATATTTTTATTTTTTATTTTCTTTATTAAATCATTAGTAAAAAAACAAGCTCCTTTTAATATGCATATTACTATTATCTCTTCGTTTTTAAAATCAGCACTTATTGTTTTTGCAATTTTCTTTATTCTTTTTTTTATTTGTCTTTTTTTTATTATGATGTTTATTTTATCCATAATGCCTCCCTATATAATTTATTATACATTATTTTAAAGCTATTTTTTATACAAATATTTAATGGGTGTTATAAATGACATTTATTAGATGTTTGTATAATTTTTCCTTATAATATTTATAAAAAATAAATATTTTACAAGTATAAATATTTTATTTAAAATTTAGGTATAGGAGGAAAAATTATGGTAAATAAAAATATATTTAAAATTGTATTAACTGGTGGGCCTTGTGCTGGAAAAACAACTGTTTTTAATAAACTAATAGATTATTTAGTAAATAAAGGATACTATGTTATAACCAATCCAGAGACTGCAACAGAATTAATAAAAAATAAAATAATACCAAGTGGTAGCAAAGCGCAAGTTATGTTATTTCAAGATTTAGTTTTAAAAAAACAATATAATAAAGAATGTGTTTCGGAAACATATGCTAAAAATCTTAATTTTAATGATAAACCAATTATTATTTTATATGATAGAGCCATTATGGATAATAGAGCATATTTAGAATCAGATGAAGATTTTGAGTATATATTAAAAAATAATAATTTAAATGGTTTTGAAATGTTAAATAAGTATGATTTAGTAATAGATTTAATTTCTACTGCTAGTTTAATGCCAGAAAAATATGAATTAGATAACGTAAGATTTGAAACGGTAGAAGAAGCTAAAAAAATAGATGAAAAAACAACGATGGCATGGCTTGGACATTCCAATATGAAAATTATAACTCCAAAAGGTAGCATCGATGATAAATGTGATACGGTTATTAAGCTTGTAGATAATTACATAAATGGTTATAGTTTTAATAAAAAACAGATAAAAAGATTAGAAAGTTTTTATGATTTGCCTGATTATAATGATAATAATTCTAAAAAAATTATTGTTTCAAACATATATTTAAAAAATGATATAATAATTCAAAAACGTCAATTACGTGATAATTATATATATATTCTTATTAATTCTAACTCTAATCATAACGTGTTATTAAGCTATGAACAGGCTTTTAGCATAATAAATAGTAATGATATTTTATATAATGAAAGGCAAGAGGAAATATACTTTATTTATGATAGTATCGTATATAAAGTAGTAATTGATAAAGATAAAATATATTTAGAGTATGATGAGAATTTATCTATGCCAAATATTTATGATTCAAAAGATAGTGTATTTATTAAAAAAAGAAAATATGATAGTATATAAAAAAGGTGGTATTAATAATGGGAATATTTAATAATGAATCGGATTTTAACAAGTATAGATTTTTTTATGCGGTTGCTGAATGCAAAAGTTTTTCAAAAGCAACTGATTACTTACATGTTTCACAACCTGCTATTAGTTATGGTATTAAAGAATTAGAAAGCCAGTTAAATACTAAATTATTTATTCGTAATAATAAAAACGTGGTGTTAACCGATGATGGTGAAAAATTACTATATTATGTTAAAACCGCTTTTGATAATTTAACCATGGGAGAAAGGATCATAAAAGAAAAAGATGATGATTTAAATGGTGTAATAAGAATTGGTATATATTCTCATATTTCTTTATTTATGTTACCTAATGTAATGAAAAAATTTAATGAAAAGCATCCTAATGCAAAATTTTACATATATTCTTCTAGCAACATGGAAATGCTTGAAAAATTAAGAAATAGGGAACTTGATTTTGTTGTTTTACAGTATCCTATATTTATTAATGAACCAAATCTTACAGAAGAAGTTTTATGTAAGTTAGAAACTTGCTTTTTTGCAGATAAAAAGCATTATGAATTGTATTGTAAAGATCATAGTAGTTTTAAAAACTTCTCTTTGATTTTGCCAATGAGAGGTTATCAAGATATTAATACGTTAGAAGAAACGTTAAAAAGGCATAATTTAATGTTAAAAAACAATATTACTAGTTATACAACCGAACTTTCAACCGAGCTTGTAAAACAAGGAATTGGTGTTGGTTGGGGATTAAAAAAATGCGTTAAAGAATATATAGATAATGGTATTCTTTATGAATTGCCAGTTGATTTTGATACTCCAATAACTAAGTTTAGCGTAGCATATGATAGTACTTTTTTAAATCATACTACTCGTGAATTTCTTGAAATGTTTAAAGCTGAAATAAAAAAATTATAATAATTATTTTGACAAAGAATATTATTATGTTATAATAGTTTTAGTTTTAAAGGCAATGAAAAAGAGTAGTAATAAGTAAAAAGCCTAAAGAGAGCAAGCAAATGGTGGAAAGCTTGTGGTAATAACTTATGAATTCACTTTGGAGCCGGATAACAATAAAGTTATCACGTATTCTTACGTTACAAGAGATAAGTGCATAGTAATCTATGAATCAAGGTGGTACCACGGAAAAAAATTCGCCCTTGAATTCATAGTTTTTTTATTAGGAGGAATAAAAATGATAGAAAAAGTAAACGAAATTAAAAAAGAATTTGAAAAAACATCATCAATGATAACGGATATGAAAACGTTAAATGACATAAGAATTGAGTATCTAGGAAAACAAGGAAAGGTAACTGAACTTTCCAAGTTAATGAAGGACGTACCAAATGAAGATAAAAAAGAATTTGGAATGCTTGTTAATGATGTAAGAACTATTGTTACTAATACTTTGGATAGTAAAAAAGAAGAAATTGAAACAAAAGAATTAAATGAAAAATTATCAAAAGAAAAGATAGACATAACGCTTCCTGCAACATCTGTTAAATGCGGAGCTCCAAACATTTTAGAAAAAGTAGTAGAGGATATGGAAAGTTTGTTTATGTCAATGGGTTATGATGTAATTGAAGGCCCAGAAATAGAAGAAGATTTGTATAATTTTGAATTACTTAACTTACCTAAAGGACACCCAGCAAGGGATTCACAAGATACCTTTTATTTGGAAGGAGATAAAATTTTACTTAGAAGTCATACGTCTCCTGTGCAAGCTAGAGTTATGTTAGAAGGCAAGGGACAAAAACCTATTAGGATGGTCTGCCCTGGTAAAACTTATAGAAGAGACGATGATGATGCAACTCATTCTCATCAGTTTATGCAAATAGAAGGATTATTAATTGATGAAAACGTAACCTTAGCCGATTTAAAAGGCACCTTTGACGTTGCGGCTAAACATTTATTTGGTGAAGACTGTGTAACCCGTTTTAGACCAAGTTATTATCCTTTTACTGAACCATCGGTTGAGACTGATATTTCTTGCTTCTCGTGCAAGGGAAAAGGTTGCCCAATTTGCAAAAACACTGGTTGGATTACCATTTCAGGTGCTGGGGTAGTAAATCCAAAGGTTTTACAAATGTGTGGCTATGATCCTAAAAAATGGCATGGTTTTGCCTTTGGTTTCGGTTTGGAAAGAGTTGCTATGCTTAAATATGGCATTAATGACTTAAGAGCGTTTTATTTAACTGACTTAAGACAAAATAAACCTTTTGATAGAAAGGAGGATAAATAATGATAAGTTTAAATTGGGCAGCAGATTACGTAGATATTGCTGATGAAAATATAAGTGAATTAACTGATAAAATAACTAAATTTGGTGTTAACATAGAAAAAGTTATATCAAATAATATCAATAATTTAGTTATTGGCCAAATAATGAAAGTAGAAAAACACCCAAATAGTGATCATTTAAACGTTTGCATGGTAAATACTGGAAAAGAAGAATTACAAATAGTTTGCGGAGCATCTAACGTAAAAGAAGGTTTAAAAGTTATAGTTGCCATGCCTGGAGCCATTTTACCTGGTAATTTTGAGATTAAGAAAAGTAATATTCGTGGTGTAGAATCAAACGGAATGATTTGTGCGTTATTTGAACTTGGTTTAGAAGAAAAAACAGAAGAAACTTACGCGAAGGGAATTACGGAGTTAAATAGTGATGCTCCAATAGGAGAAAACCCATTAAAATATTTAGGTTTAGATGATACTATTTTAGAATTAGACATTCATAAACATCATAATAATGATTGTTACTATCATATCGGTTTTGCGTACATAATAGCAGCCATATTAAATAAAAAAGTTAAATTACCAGAAGTTAATATAAAAGAAGTAAACGATAGTATTAATAACTATTTTAAGATAAAAGTAGATACTAATATGTGCCCACTTTATACGGCTCGTATGGTAAAGAACGTAAAAATAGGAGAATCTCCTGATTTTATAAAAAGGCGTTTAGTAGCAGCGGGAATGCGCCCTATTAATAACGTAGTTGATATTTCTAATTACGTAATGCTTGAATATGGTCAACCACTTCATTTTTTTGATAAGGATAAACTAGGAGATAACATTTTAGTAAGACTTGCTAAAGATAATGAACCAATAAAAACACTAGATGGTAAAGATAGAGTGCTTACAAGTGAAGATATAGTTATAACCGATGGTAATAAACCAGTTTGTCTAGCAGGTGTTATGGGTGGTGAAAATACTGAAGTTGACGAAAACACTAAAAACATATTAATTGAAAGTGCTATATTTGATGGAATTAGCATAAGAAAAACATCCGCAAGACATGATTTAAGAAGCGAAGCATCCATAAGATATGGTAAGGGTTTAAATTATGAGTACACTTATGCTGCTATAGATAGAGCTGCTTATTTATTACAAAAGTATGCTAATGGTGAAGTTTTAAAAGATACCATCGTAATAGATAACGTTGATAAAACTCCTAAAATAATTAAGGTAACTAGTAAGGAAATTAATGATATTTTAGGCATAGAAATAAA
>CANQHF010000018.1 GCA_947623685.1 uncultured Bacilli bacterium
AAGGTTTTTAACTCCCACGTGCATAGCGCGTGGATTTTTGTTTGACTTCGTCAAACACCCTAAAAGGTTATTAAAAAGATTTTGTTTTTTTACCAAAATCTTTTATAACTCTAGTATTTCATCATCAGTGTTAGTTTGATTATTATCAAATTCTTTTACATATTTTACTAATATAGGTTTTCCACGTTTTAATACAAAGCAAAAATCATCACTTATATTTTCTTTTAGTTCATCAGTTCTAACGGATATTTTAAACGTAAATTGATCGTTTATGCCATCAGATATAAAGATTCCGTCACCTTGATTAAAGTTTTCCTTAAACCATGTTTCGTATTCAATTTTTTTAATTTTATCAATGCTATCTATTATTATGAAGTTAATTATTCCTAAGTCTTTTGATTTAGTGAAAAATTCCGCAAATTTATTTTTGTTTTCATCAGATAGTTTACTTTTAAAATCATCCACCGCATTAATAATTAACATAATTTTTTTCTGTTTTGATAATATGTTTATATTATAATTATTTTGAACATATAAGTTATAACAGTCCTCTTGATATTTTAATATTTTCTCAAAGAAATCATTAAAATTATTTTCTTCATAAACAATATTCTTTCTTACGTTTTGTTTAATATCAAAACCACCAGCATTTACAATCATAGGTTGAACGCATTTTTTTAGTTTTAATTGGCTTATAAATGCATTTACAAAATCCGTCATAACATATGTATCATTGGCACTTATTACGTTTATTAAATTTTTTGTAAAATCATATAAAGACGTTTCTAATGATTTTTTTTCAATACCAATTACCATCGTATAATCATTTTCGTTTATATAATTTGAAATGGATTCATAGCTTACTAAATCAGGCAAGATAGGAATTCGTTTTGCTATCGTTTTATATTTTGTTTTATCTAATTTTATTTTTTCTTTAATCACATCATTTATTTTGTCTTGAGTATCAATTGATGCAGTTTGAAATTCATAGATATTTTCTGTTTTTATAATACCTCTTCCAAATAGCTTTGAAGGATAACTTTTATTAACATTACCTAAAATACTAGTGTAATCATCTTCATTATTTTGCTGTAGGCAATATATTTGTGAATAATTTTGTTTTAACTTAAATCTCATACCATTTGGAGTATTACATGTTACTATAAAATAAATTCCATATTTTAAGCATTCTCTTGTAATTACATTTAAAGTATCTTCATATTGTTCATATGTATCTTGATATGTTTCATAATTATTTAATATAACAACGATTGAAGGAAGTTTTGTTGTATTTTGTGCATTATAATTAAAGAAATTTCCACCATAATTTTGAAGTAAATTTTTTCTTTGCTCCATAATACCATTAAGCATTTTATATAAGTTAATTATTTTTTCTTCTTCATCAATTTGTACAATATCCCCAACAAAAGGAGAATTATTAAATACTTTTAGTATTTCAGCACCAAAATCCATAATGTAAAAGTTGATATCATCTGGAGTATATAAATTCATTGCTTCATAAATCAATGTCATAATAAAGTTTTCTTTTCCAGATCCCGTTGCACCATATATTAAAGTATTACCTTTAGCACTTAACGCAACGGTAAGTAAACTTTGTTTTTGTTGTTCAGGAATATCATATTCACCAACTGGCAAATCAATTATTCCTGGTCTTATCTTAAAGTTATATTTTTCTACAAGTGTATCAATCTTAATAAAACTAGGAATTTTATCAAGCCACAATGGTTTTGATTTTATTTTCTGTTTAAGTGCTATATCAGATAAGTAATTAACTATATTAGATAGTTCCTCACCATACTGTTTTTCTTCTTTATTTACCGTTTTTTCTTTAGTATCTAGTTTACGCAAAATTTGTCCAACGTTATTTATAAAACTAATTGATGTGTCAATTGGCTTTTTGGTTTTTTCTTTTGGCATATATTTACCACCGGCCCAAGCAGCTTGTCCAAGTGTAAACACCTCGTTATAACCAACTTGAAAATAGAACCTACCAGTTTGTTTTAAAAACGCAGCATCAGGACATTTAATAACTTCGTTTGAATCTTCTTTGTCTTGAACTCTTAAACATACTCTAAATCTTGTATTAGACCATATTTGTGGATCAACGACACCACTTGGTTTTTGTGTTGCTAAAATAAGATGAACTCCTAAAGAACGACCAATACGAGCAGTTGAAATAAGTTGATCCATAAATTCTGGTTGTTGTGTTTTAAGTTCGGCAAACTCATCTGAAATAATGAATAAATGTGATATAGGCTCATCTACTTTTCCTTCTCTATAAAGCCTTTGGTATTTATATATATCAACGGTTGACTCTCCGTTTTTATCTCTTGCTATATTAAATAATCTTTGCCTTCTTTTAAGCTCACTTTCAATTGATGAAATACTTCTTTTTATTTCACTAGCATCTAAGTTGGTTATAGTGCCTACTAAATGAGGCAATTTTTTCCCGGATGATGCATTTTCAAAAGCTCCTGCAAGACCTCCACCTTTATAGTCTATTAAAATAAATTGTACTTCTAAAGGGTTATAATTTACTGCTAAAGATAAAATATAACTAATTATAAACTCAGATTTTCCAGAACCAGTCATACCAGCGACTAATCCGTGTGGGCCATGGACTTTTTCATGTAAATCAATGTATTGTAATTCATTATTTTTTCCGTATCCAACTGGTGTTGCTAAAGTTTCCATAGGATTACTTTTTTGCCATCTATTAAGAGAATTTAATTGTTCTACACGACCTACGTCATACATTTCCAAAAAACCTACGGTATCAGGAATTCTACCACTAGAATTATCAGTGGTTTCAATAGGTATATTCGACAAGATTTTGTAACATTCATTATAGTTTATTCCACCAATTAAATCTATGGTAAATTGTTGTAATTCTTCATTAATTACGTTTTTAGATAAACTACCAGCAACAGAATCAACCTTAATAAAGCTTTTGCACTGTTCTGGTAACGTTGCAATGTTACCATTAGAAATTATAAAGCTAAAGCCATAATTTTCCTTAGTTTTAAGTAAGTTTTCTATAAAATCTTGATTTCTTATCATCTTAAATGAATCAGTTATAATTAAAAATATTTTATCATAACGATGTGCATTTACATCCTTATTACCATCTTCTTTTCTTGCGTTGAAAATTTTTTCCAAATAAGAGCATACAACACTATATTCTTCATTTTTAGATGCAAATAGTCTTAACTGTCTATCATCAGTAAACGAGTAAGGTAAATTCTTTATGTTTTCCCAAGTATTTTTCTTATCATTATCGGTTAATATAACAATTTTTAAATCAACATAACTATGAAAAGTAATCAACTGAAAAATAAGTTTTTTTAAATATTCACTTCTATTATTATACTGTCCAATAATAGAAGATATATGATTATCCATAAAGGAATAAGGAACGGGAACATCTTTTAAAACTTTTGGTTCACGGCTTAACTTATCTGCAACAGATTTAAGTTCATCTTCTACCATTGAAAAACTTTCTTCAGGATAAGTTATTTTAAGTTTCATCTCATAACTACCATATCCTAAATTAACTTTTAAAAAGTCATCATCTTCTATTCTTTTTTGCCAAAGAATAGGATTTTTTTCTAATATTATTTTACTGCATTCTAAAAGATTAGGATAATTACGTTTTAATATATTAGTCTGATTTATAAGTTCTGTTTGAATATCCTTTCTTTTTGATTCAATGTACTTAGTATATTTATTAATTCGCTCCTTCTCTTTTTTCTTATGTTTTCTGTTTTCAAACTTACGGGTTATCATAGGCCATAAAAGGGTTGATGCAACCATCGCGACTGACATAACTATAGATGGCATTGCAGAAGATAAAGACCCGCCCCCATTTCGAAGGTTAGCAATAGAAGTAAAAGCCATAACCATAGAAGACATACTCATCGTAAGCATGGGTCCAACCGTTAAAATAACCGGCATTTCATTTTCTGGTTCTTTACTAGGAGGTACATCTATTTTTATTTCTTTTTCTTTTATTTCTGATACAAATCTAGGAGTTTTATGAAAGTAATCATTATCGTTATACCACTTCATATCTAAGTCTTCTTCTGCTTCGCTATACTGTTCTTCTACGTTATCATAAGTTGCCGCAGTAAGACCATTTACAATTAAGTTATTTCCATAATAATATATATTTAATTTAGCGTTAAACTGATGTTTCATATAAACTATTTTAAGTCCATTTAAAAATATAACATCACCATATTCTAATGGCTTTTTTTCAAAAATTCTTAAGTTATTAACATATATTCCAAATCTTTTAGAAGTAGCATATAAAACATATTTTCCATTTTCAAAAACTAATCTTGCATGTTCCCCATCAAGCACACCAAAGACAACGTTATTATTGCTATTACTTCCAATTGTTATAACTTTATTTTCATTAGGATTAATATAATATTCAACTAATTTTTCATCACATGACGGGCAAACATATATAAGCATGGCTTCATCAGTAGATGCTTTTTTTATAGAATAAAATGAGTAGTTTTTCAAATCAAAATACGCGATATAATCATTATTTTGTACACAATAAAACTCTTGGTTACTAACAAGTCTCCAAGATGATTGCTCTTCTTTAATATTAAGTAAGTTTACTTCCTTACCACTTTCATCATAATCAGTAACCCAGAAGTTCCCAGAGGGAACATCTGGAATATCAATACTTCTTATCCTATCCTTCTTTATTAATGAAACCCGCATATTTTATTCCTCACTTGTTTTTTTATCTAAATAATCTATTAGATTTATATTCTAAAGTTATTTGATTAAATGGTATAACCGATATTTTTTCACCTATTTTTTGTGCCAAATCAAATTGAATGTGGTTAATTATTTCTGCTAGATTATTTTCTACTTCAAAATCATCATAATCCCCAAAGGCATCATAATATAATCCAATTGCAACAGAATCTCTAGGAGATATATAATTATCACTAATTGGACCATAGTATACATATTTACTACTAACGCTAGGAAACAATAGTAAAGAATATGTTTTAGCAATAAACTCTTGCATACTTTTTATTTCTTGAACAGTTAATGTATTAATATCCTTAGAAAAATACGTATGAAAATATTGCAATTCCTCAGGTGATAAAGCTTCTGTATTTAAATCGTTTAGCAAGAAAAAATATTTAGATATAACATCATATTTTTCATCTGATTCAATACTAAGTGGTTTAATTTTTTTATCTTCTAATTGTTTTTCAATAACTTGTAAATTCAAAGAATCATAAATCCATTTAAAAAACATATATTTATAATTATTAATTTCATTCATAATATACCATACCTCCATTAGTTAATCATAGAATTAATATCATCTATAATTATATTAAAAAATCCACCATTTTTCAAATCACTATACAAGATTTTGTATTCTCGACCCCAAGAACTAACAAAAAATCCATTATTATCTAATCCGGTAATGAATACCGCATGCCCACCATGCTTTTCTATAGTCTCACCAACACTATTTGTTTCTCTACGTACCCAATCTTTTGTTGAATAACTTTTATATATATTAGGATTAGTTGAATACATATCAATTTTTCCACCGTGAGAGAATATATTTAACTGTACAGCTTTTCCATCATTGATACTTTCAGCAATATGATTAATATAAGCACTAAATTCATTATCAGCCAACACATTATTAGGATTATTTTTAATTAAATTATAAGAAGACCATTCCAATCCTTTTGAATTTAAATATCTACTTAATGCATCATTGTTTGAACCCGCTGATGTAGACATATAAACTTGTTTATTGGTATCAAGCATCTTTCTACCAAAAACATCTATTCTATTATCATTAAAGAAAGTATATGAATTATCGTAGTTTTTGAAAAATAGGTTTCCACCATTACTTTTATCATTTACAAAAAGATACATATCTAATAAAAGTTCGTTTGAATTCAATATTTTTTCTCCATTGGAATTTACTTTATACATTGGAAATCCAAATTTTTTTTCAAAAAGTTTAGGATTGTTTGAAAATTTATAGAATATAGAATTAGCTTTTGCAGCATAACTACAAGCTCCAACATCATCAACACTTGATAAAATTACTGATGCTTGATTTTCAGTTAAACCTTTTTGAATTAATTTATCTTTCAAATAAAAATATTCATTAGTACCTTTTTTATTAAATTTTGGTATAACTTCGCCATTAGTATATGCTTTATTAACAAGATCCCTAGCTTGTCTATAAGTATACTTTTTCCCATTTAAGTAATAATTACATAAATCTGCAATTCCGCCTTGATTTACTCCATATGTAGAATCATAAGATGAACCATAATTTCTAAAAAAGCTATATAAATTAATGCTATCACTCTTACTTAAAGTAGTGCCATCAATAGTTTTATTTCTTAAATACAATGCGACATCTTCTGAATTTAAAGATTCAATATATTGTCTAACACCATCTTTTCTGGTAATATATGATCTACCATCTACATAAGCACTACCGGTATCTGCATATTTACGTAAAGCTTGTTCTGCATAATTATCTATTCCTTGTTTTTTACCCCATTCATTTAATATTTCACTTGCCCTATCTAAATTACTTTTATTTCGTTTTATTCTATTTAAATCATAATAATTCTCGTAACCTGGAATATTTTTGTATTTTTCTTTATTAAACCTATATAATTCATCACTTTCATACTTACTTACTCCAACCCTAACGTATGATTCATCAATTTTCTTACTATTTAATATTCCTTCTAATTCAGTTATCCTATCCATATTCTTTTTATATGGATTACCACCTATTTTATTACCATAAGCTTGATAATAGGCTTCATCTGTTAAAAACTTGTCAGATGATTTCCAGTTAAGTAATTCATCGTATTCTTTTTTTAGCTGACTTATTTCAACTTCACTATAAACTTTAGAACCATTTGAATTAATATTTTTAATATTTATATCACTTGCGTTTTTACCTATTTGATTAGAATTCAACTCAATATCAGCATTTTTTATAGCTGTGCCTGATTTAACTCCATATATATCAAAACTATCGGACATGAATGATAATGCAGATGCAGTTACAACAGATGTCATTAATCCTTTAGTTCCACCTGCTTGATTATAATAATAATTCAATTTATCAGAAAAATTAGTAAAGGTTATAACTTGCCCATTTTGATCAACTATTTTATTATCTGAAAACAATGTATCAAGAAGAATACTTGAAGAATCTTGCGCTACCGAAGTACAACCCTCGAAAATCATTTTACCGCCTAAAATGGCAGATTTCTTTAAGAATGTTTTACCGCCTTTTTCAATAACCTTTTTAGCTGCAGTTTGTGCGATTTTATCTCCTTTCATTCCAACTTCAAAGAAAACTCCATCTAAAACACCTTCAAGACTACCTTTAGCAAGTCCACCAAAAGTAGAAGTATTTTCATCTTGCCAATTTTCTTCAATATGTTCTGCTGATTTTGCTGCTCCATAAATTACTGCAGCACTGCCTCCAGTTACAATAGATAAAGCAATAACACCTACTACTTCACCTATTTCTGCTCCAACATCTCTAACTACGTCAAACCCATAAGCATTATTTTTCATCCACTGTCCTACTGAAGTATTATCATAAAAACTATCAAAAACTTGCTTAGTATAATTCGTTGATACAAATGACCTTGTCTTATCCCATAATTGCTTTGTATAATTTGTTTTTAAGCTTTCATTCCCTGTTACTTTTGATGCTACAAAACTTACTAAATCAATAGCAGCAGTATATCCTGTTGTATATACAGTACCAGAAAGTGCTAATAAATCTACTGCGTCTTCTACTAATTTAGTTATCCCTTCCATTAAAGATACACCAGCAGTTGCAATCGTTGCACCTGTTTTTTCTAAAAAAGTCGCAACTGATGCACCTGTTTTCTCGAATGTATTCAAAAGATTTTCATCTAATGTTTTATCTTCAGACCATTGCAATAAGTTAGGAGCTCCTATAACTCCAGATAAAGATTTAATTTTTATATCTAAATTACACTTGTATTCTTCTAAAGTAGGTAATTTTGAAAGTTTACTTGATGCGCTTGCTCCATTAACAGACCCACTTTTTACTTTACCTGATAATACGTTATCAACGTTTTTAACGTCATTAATATATTGGGTCCAATACTTATTAATATTATTGAATATTCTATTAATTCTACTATATTTTTCATTAAGATTATTTTTTATTTTTATTACATCAGAATCACTACAGCTTTTAATATAACAATTTTGATAATCTTCTAAATAAGTATTTGCAAACTTATTTCTACATGAGACAAAATCATCATACCAGTTTTCTATTTTGGAAACATTATATATAACTGACATAATGACTCCACCTCCTTTTTGATAGTTATTTTATTCGTTATTAGACTATTGATTATTATTTTGTTGTTGTTGTTTTTGAATTAACTTGTTTAATTCGGTAACTAAATTTTGCTTAAACTTTTTTTCTTCTTCATCAGAATATCCTAGATAAAATATTTTTTCTATTTGAGAATGGTTAAATAAAGCCATCTGTTTACTTGATATTA
Organism: uncultured Bacilli bacterium; assembly: GCA_947623685.1. Classification (GTDB taxonomy): domain Bacteria; phylum Bacillota_I; class Bacilli_A; order RF39; family UBA660; genus Aphodocola. The sequence goes on from CANQHF010000018.1 coordinate 8,610, forward strand.
TTCCTTCTGGATATAAGCATCCAGTGTAATCATAAGCCTTATCTTTTTTTGCCTCATCAAATGAGCAAAAACCTGTTATCATAAGTCTTTTTTTACCCCCTTTTAACAATACTACCGTGCCTATTGGTAAAAACCTTCCTAAATTATTATTCATAAATCCTCCTTTTATCTTTTTTAAAATAAATTATTAATATTATTTTTAAGTTCAGACATCCTTTTACTTTTATTATCTATTCTTAATCTACAATCTGAAATTTCATTATTAACTGATGTTTTTCTATAAGAATCTTCATTGCCAATACTGTTTAATTCTTGTTTTTTTCTTGTTAGTTTATTTTCATATTCTTTTTTGCTATCTTCTAGTTCTTGATATTCTTTAATATAATCACAAATTTTTCTATATTTAGAAATATCATTAAGCAGACTTGAATGAGCTTTTTCAAGTTCTTCGATTGCTGATTTTATTTTGTTTCTTCCAGTACTTTTCCAATTTGATTCATTATCCATTATTTTATGTTTTAACTCAGTTACCTTTTTACAGGTTAAGTTATCTATTTTATCAAAAGCATTTGATAATTTTACTACATTAACATTCTCATATGCCATATGGTATTCCCCTCATAATTTCATTTTCAAGATTTTTATATCTTTCAATTGAACTTTGTATGTTATTATTTAATTGATATAAATCATTACAAAAAGAAAAGAAATTATCTGCTAAAGCATTAAATTTAGCATTAAAATTATCATAACCATTACCATCCCAGTGATCATAATTATTCATTTTATTGACAATTGTTTTAGTCTCATTTATAGAATCAATCATTTGATCGATAATTTGTTTACATTCATTGTATAAGCTTTCTAATGCCTGGGGATCTAAATTTGTAGAATTCACATTCATCACCTTAATCCGTATTTATTTTAGTGTTATAATCATCTTCTAAAGCAGCATATACTGGATATACCTGTTTCAAAAAACTATTATAATTATTAAATGCATCTTCAAATTTTTTTAATGATGGTAAAAAATCATCATTAAATTTTTTCATAAATGAAGAAGCATCATTTCCAGTCCATACATTTGGAAGTGAATTTATTTTATCAGTTAAATTTTTTGATAATTTTGAAAACTCACTTAAATTTGTACTTATGTTATCAGCGTCTGTTTTAATATCATCTGAACAAATTATTTTCATTTTTTCTCCCTCACAAAAAAATGCTAATAAATAACATTTTTTTGTCAAAGAGCAACAGCTCTTATCTACCAGATACTGCATTATCAACAGCTTGGTATCTTTCAACGGTTTGTCTTAGATATTTTGCACAATCATTAATTGTTTGTTTAAACTCTGGAAACTTTGCTTTTAGTGCATCAAATTCTTCTTTTGCAGCAGTTGCAGCAGTACCACTCCAAGTTCCTTCATCACCGATTCTATTAAATTCTGTTTCAACTGCCTTTAATATGGTTTCCATCATACTTGCTTTTGAATCAAGCTGTGATGCAATGTTTCCTATTTCAGCATAAGATAATCCTGAAAACATATTTTCCTCCTTATTTTATATAGTATTTTCTTCCATCGCTTTTTCGTAAGCATCACCAACTGAAACTAGATATTCACCTACTTCTTGAATGGTTGCTTGTAGTTTATTCATTACTTGGGCTTGTTCTGATATTTTTTCAGTATAACTATCAGCATCAGCACCTTTCCAACAATTTTTTAAGCTATCATTTAAATTTTGAATATCACCTAATAGTGATTTGAACTCACCGGCACTATTTTGAACGCTTCTTCCTGCAGCTCTAGTTCTTTCATAATCAATATTTAGACTGTTCATTGCCATATTTTTCACCTCCTTTATACCATAATTATTCTTGCCCCATTTTTTATTCCACTATCTTTGACGTATACGTTATTTCCATATTTAACACCTGTATCAATATCAAAAAAAGAGTACTCTTTTTCTTTTAATATTTCTCCAGATAACTCATGAATACCTTTTATTATGTACTTCTTTATAGTACCCATTTTTTTATTAATTGGAATAAACAAATCATATTTTTGTTCAATTGAAGGAACTTCAATTGAAACAAGTAATTTGTTCATAGCGCATACCTCCTTGTTGATATGAGTAAAAGATGGACTTATTATTATCTTTTACTATGTTAATAATATCACATACCCCCCCCCGGGTCAAGATTTTTGATGAATTGTGCAAAAAATTATCATTTTTTGTAAAATAAAATATTATTATGTTATAAAAAGAATATTTATATCTTATTTTTGAATTATTTAGTCATTATTCGACATTTATTTTAAAAAAGGTTCATATAATAAATGCCTTGAAAGGAAATTATTTATGAACTACTATAACGAAATAAAAAACTTAATAGAAACAAAAGAAATTAATACTAAAGTAAGAAGTATAAAGGAAAATAATGATACTTTAAAAACTTATTATGAAATAGGAAAACTACTTATAAAAGCTCAAGGCGGAGAAAAAAGGGCTAAGTACGGAGATGGTTTAATAAAAAAATGGTCTAAAAGACTGGTTTTGGAATATGGAAAGGGATATGATTATACAAATCTTTCTAGAATGAGAAAATTATATATCACGTTTGAAAAAATTGGGACACCGTCCCAACAATTATCATGGAGTCATTACTATAAACTTTTATCTATTAAAAATACAAACGAAATGAATTATTATATTAATTTATCAATTAATCAAAACTTATCTGTAAGAAAGTTAAGGGATGCTATTAAAACAAAATCATTTGAAAGATCTACTATTAAAGATAAGAACAATATAAAACTAATTACTGAAAATGATAGTAAAAAAACAACTTTATCCGATATGCTTAAAAACCCTATAATTATTAATGCCAATAATACTAATAATATAAATGAAAAAGCACTTAAAAAATACATATTAAAAGAACTAGAACATTTCTTTTTAGAGTTAGGTTTTGGTTTTGCGTTTATTGCAAGTGAATACAAAATAAAAATTGGGAGTAATAACTATTTTATAGATCTTCTTTTATATAACGTTAAGCTTAATTGTTACGTTGTAATTGAATTAAAAAAAAGAAATCTATTGCCTAAAGATATTGGACAAATAGAATTTTATATGAATTATATTGATAAATGTGTAAAAGAAAGTTTTAATAATAAAACAGAAGGTATTATTATATGCAAAGAAAATAATAAGTTAATATGTAAATACATATCTAATAAAGATATTAATATTATTAACTATTTATTAAAAGAAAAAGAAGCCATTTTATAGGCTTCTTTAATACCATAATCTTGATACATCAATGTTCTGTGAAAGTGGTTGTGGATATGGCATTTCCATTTTAACAATGGTAGGAAGTTTAAATGCCGAACCAAATACAACGCAAGTACCAGGTTGTAATCCTTTCATTTTTTCAACTATTTCATCAGTTATGAAAGGAACCATTTGTCTTATGAATGATACGTCATGTGGGTGTTGCATCTTAAAAATTAAGAAGTTTGAACACTGTGATAATACCGTTTCACTCATCTCTGATGGCCTTTGTGAAATAAGTCCTAATATAACGCCATATTTTCTTCCTTCTTTTGCAATTCTATCAAAGATATTGTATCCAAGTATCTTTAAATCAGAATCCTTTTGAACATAACGGTGTGCTTCTTCTAGTATTATATGAACAGGAAATGATCCTCTTTGTTGTAATTTAGATGTAAAATCAAATAATAGTTTAGCATATATTTTACATATTGTTTTAGCAAGTCTATCATCAAGATAACTTATATTAATATTTATTATTTGTGCTCTACCACCATTTGGCGCGGTTATTAATTCTTTTATGAAAGTGTTTTTATCAACGTATTTATCCATCTTAAAGTATTCTGAAAACTCACCCTTAATTAATGAGTCTAATCTTACTTTTAAGACGTTTGCTTTATCATACATTTTATCACTTTTCAAAATACCTTCTGAAATAAGAGCAAACTCAAATGCTTCTCTTAAATTTTCCAAAGTAAATGGGATTGTTCCATCTGGTAATTCAAGTTTTAAGTTAGGATTAATAAACCTTTTAATAAACTCCGTAACAAGTTGCATTTCACCTATTTTACCTTCTTTATCAATTATCATACATTGTCTTAATGTTCTTACGTATCCTGGTTGAGCAATTTGAGTTTCAAGATTTAAATCCTCGGTGTTAAACGATGTTAATATTGCAAATACTTGGTCATGGATTTGTGATGCTGAACCACCACTATATAAAACTTCTTGAATAGCTTTAGCAATTATGTCATTTTTATACGCTTTTGTTTCTTTTTCGTCTCCAGAAAAAATGGTAACTAATCTTAATGCCTTTTCAATTATTGGAAGTTGCGTTGGGTCATCAGCTTCTAATAATAAAGCAAAATCATCTATATCTAACAACCATAATGGTAACTTAATCAAATTTTCTTTATTTGCTTTTACGTTTGTAGAATATTTTTTAAAGTAAACTTGACTGTTTTGAATTGAAAGTGCGTTTTCATATTCACCATAAGCATCAAATATAAACACACAAGCATTTCTTGGGGTTTGCCCACCATTATAAAATATATTTTGAAAAAGACGTGCAACGCCGCAAGATTTACCTGATCCAGTGTTACCAAAAATAGCAAAATGGTTACTAAAGAACGTATTTGTTGGAACATAAGCTGGAGTGTTGTTATATAAAGGCATGGTGCCTACTAAAACTTTTCTTAAAGTACTATTTGCATCATCAATTACGATTAATTTTGTTTCTTCATCAGTGGTAATAAAGCATACGCTTCCAATTGGTGGTTTATTTAATACACCTGGAACAAATCTTGCACCAGATATCTCACCAATTAACTTAACACTTCCAATTTCACTATTTAAACTAGTTAAAATACCAACGATTTTTGAACCACTTGGTAGTAAAAAAGTAACGTGATGATCAATTAGATTCTGTTCAAAGGCTAATTCAGAAGTTACCATAATGGTAACACTATCGGTTCCAATATCCTTTACCCTACCTATTTCATTTGGTAATGGTTTTGGTTTTACTTGTTCTAAAACATTATTTTGAACATCTTGCTCCGGTATAAAAGAAGCACTTGGTTCATTTTCTATGGTTTTAGTATTTTCATTATCTTCCAAAGATAAATCATCATTAGTTAAATTTTCTTCTTCATCGGTTAAAGAAAGATCAGAATCATCATTTAAATCCGTTGGAACATCACTTAAATTAATATTATCATCCAAAGTATAATCTTGCATATTATCACTCCTATTTTATTCTTTTCATATCTTATAGATACATTATATCATGTGTTTTTAAAAAAAGAAATATTTATTTAAAACAAAGTTGACATTTAATAGGCCAAATTGTAATATAATTATTAGAAAAGGAGGGTTTTTATGGAATTCATTGAGTTTAAAAACGTAACAAAAAGTTATGGAAAAGATAATGAACTAAAAGCTTTAAAAAAAATTAGTCTTAAAATTAAGAAAAATGAATTAGTAATAATAACTGGTGATACAAATTCCGGAAAAACAACTCTTTTAAACTTAATTGCAGGTATTGAAAAATCAACCAAAGGAGATGTTTTTGTTGATGATGTTAACTTAAGCTCATTAAATGAGAAAAAACTTTTTAAATACAAAAAAGAAAACATAGGATTCATCTTTCAGTCGTGCTATTTATTTGAAAATTTGACTGTTTTAGAAAACGTTTTGCTAGGAGATAAAAAAAGTAAGGATGAAAAAAGAGCCAAAGAACTATTAAGAAAAGTAAATCTTACCAGGAAAAAAGATTCTTACCCTTCTTATTTATCACTATGTGAAAAACAATTAATAAACATATTAAGAGCAATTATTAAAAAACCAAAAATACTTTTATGTGACGATATTTTTACTAATTTAGATGAAAAAAGCATTATTAAAGTTATCGATTTAATTCAAAGTGAAGCAAAAAAATTTAAAATAACCGTTATTATGGCAACTTATAATAAAGATGTTTTATCTTTAGCTAATAAAGTTATCTCTTTAGAAAATGGATATTTAAAAAATGTAAAAATAAATAAAAAGAAAAAGGATGTTAAAGCTTAAAATGTTCATAAAAAAAATATTATTAAAAGATATTATAAAAGAGATAACTCTTCATAAAAAAAGATTTTTATCCATTTTACTAATTATAATGATTGGTTTTGGTTTTTCTTTGGGATTAGATTATAGTGCTACTAACATGACCAAAACGATAAAGGATTATTATCAAAAAAATAATCTTTTTGATATAAAAATAGAATCATTAACTGGTTTTACAAAAAATAGTGTTTTAAGTTTAAAAGAAATAAATAGTATTGATGATATTAGTTTATCTAAAAGTATTAATTCGGTTATAACAATTAATAATAAAGATTACAACATAAAAGTAAATAGCATTGATAATAAAAACAAGATAAATAAATTAACGTTAACCAGCGGAAGGTATCCTGCTGCAATTAACGAAGGTGTGGTTCAAGAAGATTTTTTAAATGATTGTAATTTACAAATTGGTGATTTAATAACGCTAAAAATTAAAAATAATTATGATTTAAAAGCAAAAAAAATTAAAATTGTTGGTACGGTAAGAAGTAGCTACTACTTTTCTAAAGATAATATAGATGACATAGAAAATAAAAAAATAGATTATTATCTTTATTTACAAGAAAATAATTTTAATATTGATTATTACACTACTGGTTTTATAAGGCTTAAAGACTCAAATAAATATGATACATATCAGAAAAAATATGATGATTATCTATCTAAGTACACCGACAAAATAAAAAGTATAGTAACAAGCAATATGAAATTTGTAAATGATGAAAACACATTAAAAATAGAAAATGAAATAAAAGATTTAGAATATGACTTAAAAAGACTTAATCAAACGGATTTACCAGTTAATTCTTTAAATGATTCTATAAAAGAAATAACAATAAAAATAAGTAATAAAAAAAGAGAGCTTGAAACGGTTAAAAATTATGATTTAAAGGTAATTAAAAGAACCGAACTTAAAGCATTTAATGAATATAAAGAAAACGCAAATAATTTTAAAACAATATCAAAAATATGTTCTATATCTATTCTTTTAATAACGATTATATCTGTTTTATTTATTATTTTTAAAATGATTGATAAAAATAAGCACGAATTAATGATTCTTGAATCATTTGGTTATCATAAATTATCATTTTTTATTAAATATTTATTTTATGCTTTTTTATCTAGCTTAATAGCGGTTACCTTAGGAGCTGTTTTATTTCCTAAAATAATTACTTTATTAATAAGTTGGTGCTTAACAAAAGCTTATGATATTCCTATTTTTATATCAAAATTTAATATAAACTACGCTTTACTTCTAGGAATTATAATAATTTTTATCATTATGATAGCAACTACCCTATTCTTAATAAGGATATGTAAAAAGGCAAGTTTTAATAAAGCTATTATAAAAACAAATAAAAGCGTAATAATAATTATAATAACGTTATTGATGGCTTTGATATTATTTACGTTTAAAATAAAAAGTTCATTTATTAAAACCGTTTCAAAAGAATATGAAAAAATTAATAAATACGAAATGATAATAGATTTAAAAAATGAAGTAAATCAAGATAATCATGTTATCATTCAAAATGAACTTTTAAAAAATAAAAAAATAAATAAAATAATGTTTATATCTAAGTTATCTATTAAAGTAAATAGTAAAAACGTAAATTTAATAATTCCAAATGACGCTAATGGCTTTAATAATTTCGTTACTTTAAAAAATAATATTAAAACAATTAAACTTAATAATGATGGTGTTATTTTAACCAAAAATATTGCTAAAGAACTTAATATTAAAAAGAATGAAAAAATAAAAATTACGTTACCAAATAATAAGATAATCAAAGTAAAAGTGTATGATATAACTAAAAATTATATAAATGATTTTATTTATATGGCGCCATACACTTATAAAAAACTAACGGATGATAAAATAAATTATAATACTATTTTTGTTAAGGCAAGTAAAAAAATAGATGATGTAAAAGCCGATTTAATTAATATGGATAACGTAGATAACATTACTTTAACAAAACAATTAAAAGATAATTATAAAAATAAAATAAAATTTATTAATAACTATATTATTGTTTTAATCATCATAGGCTTACTTTTTGGTTATATAGCGATATCCATTTTAATAGAATTTATTTTAGGTGAAGAAAAAACAAAATTACAAACCATTAAAAATATTGGTTTTTCTGATAATGAAGTTCTAAAAAACATAAGTAAAAAAATCATTTTTCCTTTTGCTTTTATCATTATAGCAAGTGATGTAATTGGTAACCTACTTACCATTTTAATGATTTCAAATTATAAATTAAATAACACATTTTTATCATTTAACATAAGTATTATAAGTTATTTAATTACCCTTTTAATAATTACAACGTTATCATTTACTATCATATTTAAAATACATAATAAATTAAAGAAGAATTAGGAACCTAATTCTTCTTTTAAATATTCAACTAAATTTATTAGACCCGTTTTATTTGAACCTTTAATTAAAATTACATCATCTTCTTTTAATAATTCTTTAACGTATTTCCTTGCTTTTTGTTCATTTTTAAAGTGTTTTAAATTAGCTTTTTTTATCCTTAAATGTTTTAATTTATGTTTAATTATTTTAGAATATTTTCCAATTGTTATTACAAAATCTATATTGTTTTTTACTAATTCATCTGCTATTTTTTGATGAATTTTTTTAGTTTGTTTTCCAAGCTCTAAAATATCCGCTAAAATGGCAATTTTTCTTTTATTATCAAATTTACTAACGTATTGTAAAGCTACTTTAACTGATTCAAAACTTGCGTTATAAGTATCATCTATTAATGTTATGTTATTTTTAAGAGAAACAGAATTTAATCTATGATCTAGCATAACTGATGAAGCAATCGCATCTTTTATATCTTTTTCATCAACCTTTAAAAGTTTTCCAATTATAAAAGCTGGTAAAGCATTATATATAAAAGTTTTTCCCCCATTTACATATAAGTTTTCAACATCATTTATTCTAAAACTTGTTATTTTATCATCTATTATGTCAGTTGCCATATAATCACTTAAGCATGATATACCATAAGTTGTTAAATTAATATGATTTTTTAAATTAGGATTAATCTTTTTTAACATATCATTATCATTATTAATTATTAAAATGCCATTATCCATACCATCTATTATTTCTAATTTTGCTTTTAAAATATTTTCTAAAGATCCTAAATTTCCAATGTGTGACTCATAAACGTTTGTTATTATGGAAATATCTGGTTTAGCAATTAAAGATAAATTATGAAGTTCACCTTTATGGTTCATTCCCAGTTCTAAAACCATAACATCTTCGTCTTTTAATCTTAAAATGGTAAGAGGAAGTCCGATTTGACTGTTTTGATTTGAGATAGTTTTTAATACCTTATATTTTTTTGATAAAACGTTTGCTACCATTTCCTTCGTTGTTGTCTTACCCACACTACCAGTTATTGCAATAACAGTACCGTTAAATAAACTTCTTTTATACAACGCAAGTGATTGTAAAACTTCCAAAGGATCATCTGCTATTATTACCGTTTTATCATCATACCCTTTTAAGTCTAAATCATATATTTTATTTAAAACGCACACATTAGCACCATTTGAAAAGGCTTGTTTATAAAACAATGACCCATTTACTTTCTTTCCCTTAATTCCAAAAAAACACCCACCATAAGTAACGTCTTTACTATTTATAAAGCATTCGTTAATTTCTGTTTTCTCACTTCCAATTAATAATTTTGCTTTACAATTTTTAAGTAAATCTCCAACGGTTATTTTTATCATTACATTCACCTATTATATTTTATGAACAAATTTATAAAACGTTAGAAATTTATATTTTATATTTATATTTTTACACATATAGTTTACCATATATGATATAATATTAATCATGTGGAGGCATTATTATGGCAGAGAGTTTAGTACAAACATTTTTAGGGTTATTCGATGGATTAAAAAGCATTCCGTTTGGAAAGGAGTTAATCGTATTTATTATTTCCTTAATGCCAATATTAGAATTAAGAGGTGGATTAATTGCGGCAGCTCTTTTGGGATTAAATGTTATTCCAGCATTTATAATATGTTTAATTGGGAATTTATTACCACTACCCTTTATATTATGGTTTATTACTCCAATATTTAATAAACTTAAGAAAACAAAGCACTTAAGTAAGTTAGTAAATAAAATAGAAAACAAGGCACTTACTAAAAAAGATAAAATAGAAAAAGCAGAATTTTGGGGACTTTTGTTTTTCGTCGGAATACCACTTCCTGGAACTGGTGGATGGACGGGTTGTTTAATTGCATCACTAATAAATATGGATAAGAAAAAAGCAATGGCTGCGGCAACTTGTGGTGTTTTGTTAGCAGGATTAATCGTTGGAACGTTTTCCTTCGGTTTATTAAAAGGAATTATAGGATAAGGACGTGTTAAAATGAATGATAAACAAGTAAAAGAAATAACTTCTAAAGATAAGGACTTTGCTAAATGGTACACTGACGTTGTTAAAAAAGCTGATTTAGTAGATTATTCATCTGTTAAAGGAAGTATGATAATAAGACCATACGGATATGCTATATGGGAAAACATTCAAAAAATATTAGATAAAGAATTTAAAAAAACTAACCATGAAAATGTACAAATGCCAATGCTTATACCAGAAAGCCTTCTTCAAGTTGAAAAAGATCATGTAAAAGGTTTTGCACCAGAAGTTGCTTGGGTTACTTTAGGCGGTAATAATAAATTAGAAGAAAAAATGTGCATAAGGCCAACTTCTGAAACATTATTTTGTGATCACTTTAAGAAGATAATAAGTTCATACCGTGATTTACCAATACTTTATAACCAGTGGTGCACAATCGTAAGATGGGAAAAAACAACAAGACCATTTTTAAGAAGCCGTGAAATTTTATGGCAAGAAGGTCATACGATGCACGCAACTAAAGAAGATGCAATGAAAGAAACATTAAGAATGTTAAAAATATATGAAGACTTTCAAAAAAACGTACTTGCTATACCTGTTTTTACTGGTGAAAAAACCAATAAAGAAAAATTTGCTGGAGCGGAAAAAACTTACTCAATAGAAGCTATGATGTATGATGGAGTTGCTCTTCAAAACGCAACGTCACACTACTTTGGTCAGGGTTTTTCTAAAGCATTTGATATTAAGTTCTTAAATCAAGATAATAAATTAGAAAATCCATATCAAACATCATGGGGTGCAACAACTAGAATGATAGGTTCTATTGTTATGGTTCATGGTGATGATAGAGGTTTAGTTCTTCCGCCTAGAATCGCACCGATAAAAGTAATGATTATTCCAATTGGTAACGATGAAAAAATTGACAAAGCTTTAAAAGAAATTAAAGAAGATTTAGATAATTGTAAAATAACATATAAAGTCGATGATTCTAATAAAACTCCCGGTTTTAAATTTGCAAATGCTGAAGTTAAAGGTTATCCAATTAGAATAGAAATAGGAAAAAAAGATTTAGAAAATGAATGCATAACAATCGTAAGACGTGATACGTTAGAAAAAACAAAAGTTAGCGTAAGTGATGCTATTATAAAAGTAAACGAACTTTTAATAAACATCCAAAATGATATGTATAAACGGGCTTTAGAAAGAAGAGATAATATGATCTATTATCCTAATACTTACGATGAAATGAAAGAAATTGCTGAAAATAAGCCAGGTTTTATTTATACTAATTGGTGCGGTAATGAAAAGTGTGAAAATAAAATAAAAGAAGATTTGGGTCTTAAATCAAGGTGTATTCCTTTTGAAGGTGCGGATCCAACAGGTGATAAAAAATGTATATGTTGCGGCAAGGATGCTAAAACAAAAATATACTGGGCAAAACAATATTAAGATGTATATATTTATTTTATAAACGTAAAATGTTATTGGTGATAATATGTTAACTAAAGAATATGAAATAGCTTACATAAGTTCATTTAACAAGGTCTTTAAGGTATTAAATGAATATTGTGATTTATATGTTAAACCAGGGGAATGTGAAAATTATGAAATCGAAGTAAGAAAAATAAATAACGAAGAAATAAAGAGTTATTTAAGCATATGTTATCAAAAACAAAACGGATCATTAACTGTCATATTAGATAAAAACATAAATCAAGATTTAATAAATGAACTAGTAAAATATGTATCTTTAGCATTAAATGATAATCCCGTTGCAAGCTATAACTTTAAGGATTTAAAAGATTACATGGTATATCACTTTGAATATGTAAAAGAAAATAAAATAATTGATAATAAAAAATTAATTGAAGATATGTATGAAAGTGATAAAATAGAAAATGTTAATTTCAAAATATTAGTTAACCCTTTAACTATTTAACAAAAAAAGCTTACGATATGTAAGCTTTTTAATTATTTATAGTATTTTGCTTTATATTCATCAGATAATTCTTTGAATCTATTATAATGAACAACTTCCCTTTGCCTTAACCATAAAAGTGGACCAGTAATTGCAGGATCATCTGATAAATCTATTAAGTGTTCATATACTGCACGAGCTTTTTGTTCAGCTGCTAAGTCTTCTTCTAAATCCGCAACGGGATCTCCAGTTGTAGAAAAATAAGTTGATGTCCATGGAACTCCGTTTGCATCTGTTGGGAATAATGCTAAACCATGTTCAGTATAATTACCTTCTAATCCAGCTTCCTTTAATTCATCAGGAGTTGCCCCTTTCATCATTTGATAAACCATTGTACAAATCATTTCAACGTGAGCAAGTTCTTCAGTTCCAATATCATTTAAAAGGGCTTTCCCTTTAGCATCTGGCATAGTGTATCTTTGATTTAAATATCTAAGTGCCGCAGAAAGCTCACTTTGAGCTCCACCATACTGACTTATAACAGCTTTAGCCATTTTTAAGTTTTTTCTTTTTATGTTAATTGGGTATTGTAATTTTTTAGAATATTTCCACATAATTTAACCCCCCTATTCGTTCCATGGCCAAGGTTCTTTTATCCATGCCCAAGGAGTAACATTTAACCCCTCATCATCAGATAAATCAATCGGGCCATACTTTCTTTCATATTCATCATTAAGCTTTTTTTCTTGCTTATTATACTCGTTATACAATCTTATTGCATTAGCATCATTTGGATGAGTATCTAAATATAAATTAATATCATGGGCTGCAAAAGCTATTTCTTGCAATTTGTAAAGAGCATTTTGTTTTTCACCATTTATAACTGGTCTTAAATAAGTCATATTTTTGTATGGAAGATATGTTCCAGCTTCCATGTTTCCTCTTAAAAAACCTTCTGTTGGGTTTACGAATTTGTTTTGGTTCATCATATTATATCCGTTGTTATTTTGAGAAATAGTTGAAATGTTATCTTGCACATTCATTTGGGGAATATTAACGGCATTTGGCATTACCGCAGGCATCATAAAAGTTCTCATAAAAACATCATCTAAACCATAACTTGAATAATTTTGCATTGTTTTCTTACCTCCTAGCCTATTATATACATCTTGGGTAAATAATGTATGGGCAAGAAAACAAAAAAGATGACTAAATGTCATCTTCATCATATTCATCATATATATTACCAAGTATTTCTTCTACTGCATCTTCTAAAGTTACAACACCAATGAATTTTTTGTTTTTTGTTACAATGGCCATTTGAATATGTTCTTTTTGCATAGTTGCAAAAACATCATCTATTTTTTCATCATAATTGAATTTTTTAACTTTAAATAACAGCTTTCTTAAATCGAAATCATCATTATCCTTTTTATACATAATATAGTCTTTTACATTAAATATACCAATTATGTTATTAGTATCTCCATCATATACTGGGTATCTTGTAAATTTTGTTCTTTTTAATTTTTTTAATAATGAACCAAATTTAATATTAACGTTTATTAACTCACAATTTTCTTTTGGCGTCATAACCTTATCAACGGTTGTATCATTAAACTGGAAAATATTAAAAATGTATTCTTGTTCTTTTTTCTCAATTATTCCATCTCTTGTACCAGTAAGTATTATTCTTTTAATGTCTTCTTCGGTAAAATCATCTTCTTTTTCTTTTATTTTCAATATTTTACATATTAAATCCGTTGATAAAGACAAAAGTTTTATCAATGGGAAAAAGATAATTTGCATTACATTTATTAAATCAACTGATAATGATGCTACTTTAAAAGGATTTGCAAGAGCAATCTTTTTAGGAACAAGTTCACCAAATACAAGCGTAAAATAAGATAAAATAATGGTTATAATAACAACTAAAAATGCGTTAGTAAAACCTTCACTTATTATTATAAAACCAGTTTCTAATATTTTATCAGCAAAAGTAGAAGCTGCAAAAGCACTAGATAAAAAACCAGCTAAAGTTATACCAACTTGAATGGTAGATAAAAAATTACTAGGATCTTCTATTACCTTTTTTATTTTTTTCGCATTTTTCTTTCTTTTTCTTATCATTTTATCAAGTTCAAATTTTTCTATTGATAAAAATGCTAACTCACTAGCTGATAATATTCCATTAATAAATATTAAAATCACTAATAATATAAAACTAAATATCATATATCTAAATAACACCTCTTATATACATATTCTATCATATTCTTAAGAATATTTAAATATACTTTACATACAATATTTATGGAACCGTTTTCATATTTTTGTTTTTTTCTTGGAAGGCTATTGACAATGACTCAAAAATAAGTATAATTAAAAATGCCTACTTGTGCAGGTGTAGTTTAATGGTAGAACCACAGCCTTCCAAGCTGTATACGGGAGTTCGATTCTCCTCACCTGCTCCAGTGACGTTTCTGTTCGAACTTTTATAGTTTGAACTTAACATATATAATCAATCCGTTCGGGTTGATTTTT
>CANQHF010000019.1 GCA_947623685.1 uncultured Bacilli bacterium
CTTTCTTTGGGGTAAGGGGAAGTCTGCCCTTTTTTATTATTTTTTATAAAATAAATTTCATTTTTCTTTTCAGACTATCACCTATGGATATTATACCATTATAAAAGAAACAAGTCTAATTTGTTTCTTTTATTGATAAAATCTCATTTTCAGTTAAACCAGTAGCTTTTTTTATAATTTCAATATCGACATTTTGTTTAAGAAGGGATATAACCATAATTTCAACAGCTTGTTTTTTACCTTCTTCAAGACCTTGCTTTTTACCTTCTTTTATTCCTTCTTCAAGGCCTTTTTTTATCCCTTCTTTTTTACCTTCTTTTTTACCTTCTTTTATACCCTTTTTCATCCCTTTATTCCATCCGTTTTCTAATGCCGTTCTTATCTGTGTGTTCCTTACTTTCCTTTTGTGTTCTTCTTCATCATATAACCCCATTAACTCTTCATCTTTACTTATCTCTACTAACTTTTCTCCTACCGGTCTTAATTCTTGATTCTTTCTTATTAATTCTTCTAACTCTTTACAATTATCTGCCATCATTATCACCAACTTCCCTACTAATTTGTCCTTACTTCTTTCATTATAATACTTTTCTTTTACATTTGGAAGTATGATGTGATAACTTTCCATATTTACCCCTTCTTTTATTTTTCCTTCTTTATCCATCATCTCAAATTTTATTACTACCCTTTTATCTGGCTTATATTTATTATAATCATCAAAGTTTATTTGTATTACTTTTTTTATTTCTTTATAATCTTCTTTTTCCTTTAGCATTTGGTTTCTTATCTTTAACATATAATCATGGTTCCTATCTATTAATCCTTCATAATAATCTTTATTCATCTCTAAATTTATTACTCCTTCCTTTATTTCTACTACCATATCACTTATCTTTTTTCTCTCACTTATAGAATTTACCTCATACTCTGGATCTTTTATTCTTATATCCTTTCTTATCCTTTCCTTTGGTAATCCTGTTATTTCTCCTATTATATCTATTAGATACTCTCTTGCTTCCTTGCTTTTTAACACACTTTTAAACATTTTATCGTATGTCATTGGTATTATTTGTTCTGTTATCATTATATTTTCCTCCTTACTTCGAATATTATCACTTTATTTTTCTTATTACAAATTACTAAATCCGTTTTTTTATTACCTTTATTTATACAAAAAAAGACTTTTTGCTTAGCAAATTGTCTTTTTTTGTTCCTTATTTTTTATTAATTTTTAATTTCTGTTAATTTTTACTTTTTTTCATTTTTTTAATTTCCATGTGTTATTCTAACCCATTTTATGTCTTTTTTAGTTAACGCTTTTATCGCACAAGGAATATAACTTACTATAAAAAGCGGATTTACAAATAATACTTTTATCTTTGTTTTTAAAGAAAAATCAATTTTTTTATTTTCTAAAATAAGCATAATTAACGTCATTATGATTAAAACAAAGTAAATTGATACTAAAAATAAGATAAGCTCTAATAAATTTTCTTTATACAAAGAATTTTTTAATAAGAAATGATATACCGTAAAGAAAATCAAGGATAAAAGCCATAAAACTAATCCTAAAATTATTATTATATATGGTATTATACCAATTCCTTCATCAATTTTAGAACCATTATTTAAATTATTTTTACTTATTGATTTTAAAATTTTTTTACTGTATTCTTTTCTTACATCAAAATATCCCCTAATCCATCTTACTCTTTGATTAACGGTATCTTTATACTTTATTGGCTGCTCATCATAGAAAACTGATTTAGTGTTATAATAAGTTGTATAATTATTAACAGTTGCGTACGAACTTAATTCATAATCTTCTGTTAAACTATGAAAAGGATATCCATTCCATTTATCAATTAATTTTTTTCTTATGTAAAAACCAGTTCCAGAAAAGGTTATGTTTCTACCTTTTTTATTTTTACTATTATTAAAAACCGTATTAATTAATGAAAAGGTAAGTGCTGATGAAGCAGCAACCACGCTTTTATTACCATTTTTACAATTCCTGTAACCCGTTGCCATATCATATCCAAGATCATATATTGGAATCATGTTTTTTAAATAATTTTTATCAAGCACATTATCAGCATCAAAAATAAAATATGCATCATAATTTTTTTTCAATTTTAAAATTTCTTTTATCGCCTCGTCTAATGCATAACCTTTTCTTTGCTTTTCAACGTGTTTTCTAATAATAACGTTTGCATTATATTTTTTACATATGTTATATGTTTCATCCAGTTTAGATTCAATAATAACATAAACGTCTTGCATATTTACTCTAACACTTTGATTTTTAATACTAATAAGTAAGTTTTCAATTACGTCTTTTTCATATCTTGCTGGAATTAAAAAGCAAAAATTATGGCCTTCCCTTTTTGGAGTTGGAAAGTTTTTATTTTTTGTTGCAAAAAAATTTACAATCACCGCTAATAAAATACCAGTTACTATAATTACTAATGAAATAAATCTTAATGTTAACATTTTTTTCTATCCTTTACATAAAATATGCTACATAAAAAAGTACTATTACTAAAATACTTGATGCAATAAAACCATTTATTTTTTCAAATTTCTTTGTTTTATACTTTATTCCTAAAAACGTTGATATTAAAACACCACCAATTAAACCACCAATATGTGCAAACATATTAATTTGTGGTACCAAAAATCCAATAAATAAATTAATTATGATAACAGGTAATATTTCGTTTTTTAATGCTTCTGCCATATAAGTTCTTTGGTTTAACGAAAAATAAAGTAAAGACCCCATAAGTCCAAAAATAGCACCAGAAGCCCCCGCCGAAATGGTTGTATCATTCATCAAAATAACCGATAATAAATTTCCTACTATACCACTATATAAAAATATTATTAACGTTTTTATATGCCCATAAAATCTTTCAACTTGTTTACCTAATATATTTAAAGCCCAAGTATTCATAATATAATGAATTAAACCAATGTGTAAAAAAATACTTGTTATAACTCTTAATGCTGAACCTTTTTTTACTAAACCACCAAATATATATAACGTATTAACGTCCATGCTATCAATACTGCCACTTCCAAACACGTACATTAAAATCATCAAGATAGTAATTATCCCTATAATAAGATAAGTAACAATTGGTTTGTTATAACTAAATAAATCATTTATTTTTTCAGAATTATCTAAATTTTTCTTTAAAATATCATTATTAATCTTTAAATATAGCTTTTCGCCTTCTTCGGTAAACTTAAGTTTAGATGACATATCATTAAAATAGGTCTTAATAATATCATTTTTAAATAATGACTTTTCATTATTAATTCTTATAGCGTAATTATTCTTATTATTTTCAAGTTCTACTTCATCATTTAGATCCAAATACAAAGTTAATACCTTCATTCTAAACGTAAAAGTTTTAAGTTTTATTTGCCTTGTTAATTTACCAACTTTATAATTATCAAAATCATACTGTTCTTTATTGTGAATGTATCCTAAAACAATTCTTACTATCCTAAATTCACTATCCATGTTTTCAAGCCATATTTCATTTTGTATTCCGTGTACAATAACGGGATTATAATTTTTTTCAGTTATGAAATAATGAAGAAACTTCATTACTAATAAATCTTTTTGTTCTAAAGTAGCCATATAACTTCTCCATTCTAATTTATATATTATTTATCTTTATATAATTATATCAAACTAATAATATTTGATATAATTAACGTTTATTCACTTTTATATTTTTCATTAATAATTTTAAATTCATCTGGCACATCACAAGAAAAACTCATATATTTATTTGTTCTTGGATGAATAAAACCTATTTCTTTTGCATGAAGCATTTGACCAAAATCACTTGCTTTTTTACCTGATGAATAAACGGGGTCATTTATTATTGGATGCCCAATATATGCCATATGAACTCTTATTTGATGCGTTCTTCCAGTTTCTAGTTTGCATTCTACCAAACTTGCATTTTTATATCTTTCTAATACTTTAACGTGGGTTACCGCATCTTTGCCATTTTCGTTTACACACATTTTTTTGCGGTTAGATGTATCTCTTGCAATGGGAGCATCTATTGTTAAACTATCATAGTTTATTCTTCCCTTTACAAGTGCTACATAAATTCTAGACAACGTCTTATCTTTTAGCTGTTTTGCTAGCAAGTTATGGGTTTCATTATTTTTAGCAATCACCAATAAGCCAGATGTATCCTTATCAATTCGGTGAACAATTCCAGGTCTTATATCACCATTATTTGAACTTAAGCTTTCGGTATGAGCAAGAAGTCCATTAACCAAAGTGTTAGTAAAATGACCAAAAGATGGATGAACAACCATTCCAGATGGCTTATTTATAACCATTAAATCACTATCTTCATATAATATATTCAAATCCATTTTTTCTGGTTTGGCATTAGTTACTTCTTTTAAAGTACCTACTATTTTTACTTCATCATTTGGTTTTAAAACATAACTATTTTTTGTTTTTTTATCATTTACTAAAATAAGATTTTCTTTAATCATCTCTTGAATTTTATTTCTTGACATATTCATTTTTTTAATTAAGTATTTATCTAAACGTATTAAATCATCTTCATCTATTATTTTATATTCCATATATATACCACCCACTCATAATATTATAGCAAAAAAGCACCCAAATTGAAATGGGTACTTTTTAATTAGTAAAATACTACTTTTATAATTTTGATTTACTTTCCTTAAAATAGCTTATGACAAGTAATATTACTCCAATCGTAATTAAAACATCTGCCAAATTGAAAATCGGAAAATAATAACCAACTATGCTAATTGATATATAATCAACAACAACGCCTCTTATTATTCGATCAATTAAGTTACCAAATATACCACCAAATAAAATTCCATAGCTCCATATTATTAACGCATTTTTTTCTTTTTCTTTATTTAGCATATAAACTAAAATATAAACAAGAATTAAAGACGCCAATATTATAAATACTCTTTTCCCAGAGAGCATACTAAAAGCAACCCCATTATTTTGAGCATATACCAAAGATATAAAATTTGGAATTATGGTAACTTTACTTAAACAATTACTAACGATGTATTTAATTATTTGATCTATTACGATGCTAAAACTTGTAATTAAAAATATTTTTCTTTTCATATTAACCCCTTTAATAAAGTCCTAATAAAATTATTGATGCTAAAAAATTTTGAATAAAATGCATCGACATTGGAACGAATATATTTTTTGTTTTAACGTATGTATATGATAGATAAATGCCTAAAGCACTATATTCAAATACGTATAAAAAATCATAGAACGAAGTTGCTTTATCAATTAAATGCAAAACGCCAAATAACACTCCGCTAATTATTACAAATAAAGTTTTATTACTTATGATTTTACGAAGCGTTAATCTAAAAATACTTTCTTCTGCAAACGGGGCATAAAAACTTGTTAATAAAAAAGTAAATAAAGGTAACTTTTCAAATAAATTGTTAATTATTTGCTGATTAGAAGATATTTTACCACTATTTAACAAAATAATTGGTAATGCGACTATAACCATAATACCTAGCATTATAAAATAATTTCTAATAATATATGGGATGTATACTTTTATATTTTTAATAAAAATGGTAAAATCATTTTTTAATGTTTTATAATTTGAAATCAAAATAATAAGAATTATTAAAATGTATATAAAATATAATGGAATTTTTTTATAAATAGGAAGTAAAGGTAAAACAAACATTAAAAACATAAAGGATAAAAATACTAAAATTGATATTATAAACTCTTTTTTAGAAACTTTTTTGTCATCTATTACAGGTAGCGGTTTTCTTTTTTTATCACTAATGCTTGAAAAAAAGAAAAAACCTAATATACCAGGAGCAACTGAATATATAAACATCCAAATAATACCTGCTTTTATTTTTAACTTATTCTTTTTTATTTCTTTGATATCTTTTTTAGATTCTTTATAAATCATAATTGTTATTATCAAAGTTATTAGTGCAACAAAAATATTTGCTATTTTTTCTTCGTTAGA
Source organism: uncultured Bacilli bacterium (assembly GCA_947623685.1). Taxonomy (GTDB): domain Bacteria; phylum Bacillota_I; class Bacilli_A; order RF39; family UBA660; genus Aphodocola. Next base: position 6,054 of record CANQHF010000019.1, read on the forward strand.
ATTAATAAAAAATAAACAATCTATTATTATGTATGCTAAATAAATAAACTCTAATATACATGATAGTTTTAAAATATTTCTTTTATCTTTCATACTTATCCTCCACCATTTTAAAAAAGCCCATAAAAAGGCTTTTTTTAAAATAAATCATTAAAGTCAATATCACCATTAACTTTCTGCCCAATATATTTAATGTCTTTATTAAAAGCAATTATTGCAACAAATATAGGATTAACTAACCAAAGCCCAACACCAAAACCAGCTTGTTGATCGAATGCTTTTGCAAGTTTAATATTAAGTGATAACAAGAAAACAGCTAAAGCAAATTGGCCAACAAAAGGAATAACTCCTAAAAAATACATAAATACATAATACCATTTATACCCGATAATATCTAATAAAACGATGTTATTATATATTGGCACGATTGATGCCCATCCTGGTTTACCTGCCTTAATAAACATTTTCCAATTAGCAACGATAACAAAGGCTACTAATGCTAAACATATTAATACTAAAAATCCAGCCAATCCTATTAAGGCAAATGTTACATCTCTCATTATATCTATACTCCTTTCAATTATAGTATATCATAATTTATCTAATTTCTATCTATTAAAATAACATCTGACCCAATTTTTTTAATTTGATCCCATGATATTGATGTTTCATCTGATTTTACAATGCTTAAAAAACCTTTTTTATCATAAATTAGTAGCTTAACGATATTACCATCACTTGTTATTTCCGCATCAATTACGTTACCTACTTTTTGACCAGTTTTAACATCTACAACATCTTTATTTTGTAAATCTGATAAACGCATATTTAATCACCAATAAATTATATGTAAAAAGTTGTATAAAAAAACACTTTTCTTTCCATCACAAAAAAGAAAGGTGTGATTATTATAGCAAAACACAAAGTAGAAATAACTGGAATAAACACAAGTGAAATAAAAGTTTTATCAGACAAAGAAAAAGAAAAACTATTTATTAAATTAAAAAACGGAGACAAAACCGCTAGAGATCAACTTGCTATAGGAAATTTAAAATTAGTCTTATCAATTTTAAAAAAATATCAAAATAGAACCGATAACATGGATGACTTATTTCAAATTGGTTGCGTAGGTTTAATGAAAGCAATCGATAATTTTGATCTTGATCATAACGTAAAATTTTCTACTTATGCAGTACCACTTATTCTAGGTGAAATAAGAAGATATTTAAGAGATAACAGCAACCTTAGAATATCAAGAAGCATAAAAGATTTAGCATATAAAATACTAAAATTAAAAGAAGAACATTTTATGACAACCGGTCATGAATTAACTAATGAACTTGTTGCAAAAAAATTAGGTGTTGACGAAATAGACGTTATAATTGCAATTGATGCCATGAAAGATCCAATAAGTATGTTTGAACCAATTTATAATTCTGGTGGGGATACCATCTATTTAGAAGATCAAATAGAATCTAAAAAAGATAAAAGTAATAACTGGGATATACTAATATCTTTAAACGAAGCAATTGATAAATTAAAAGATAAAGAAAAGAAAATAATAACAGAAAGATTTTTAATTGGAAAAACCCAAATGGAAATAGCAGAAGAAATAGGTATATCTCAAGCTCAAGTATCGCGTTTAGAAAAAGGCGGAATAGAAAACATCAAAAAAAATATAACATAAAAAACATACTTTTTTGTATGTTTTATTACTTTAATTTATTATTTATGAATCAGTTGTGCTATATGTTAATGTTATATCTCCAAACGTAACATCGAAGTCTCCATCTGCAAGCGTCGCTTCAGAAAAGTAGCCTATCTGAATAGCAGCTTGCTTAAAAGTTCCTTTTTCTAAAGGATGATTTGTTATATTTTCTTTTGTAGTAGTTAAATTAGGTATATCCCAACTACCAGCGTCATCATCATAATATATTCGAACCCCTATACCTTCACAAGCTTTATTAACTAGTTCTTGTGATGTTCCTTCTTTAGCAGTACATTTTTTATCTCCAAACTCTATTTTCTTTAAATATGCTGTGTATTTCCCTTGGTTTGTAACATAAAACCACCATTCAGCACCTTTACCTGGACCAGTAAACGTTGCTTTTAAATTACTAATAGTCGGGTGTGCCGGATCACTATTATTTATTGTTGCAGCTGTTCCTTGCACATATAATGGGTTAATAGGATTAGTTTCAACTGTCGTGTTTGAACTTGAAAATAATACCTTAAAGTCTGATGGATCTGGTGTTACTGTTGCAGTTGAATTAATATCTAGATTTTTAGAAAATGCTGCAAAACCAATTGATAAGCCTATTACTCCAATAGTAAGTACAATGATTATTATTATTTTAGAGTTTTTATTATATCTTTTTCTTGTTCTTTTACTATTCATTTTTCCACCTTGTTTTAATTTCCTATGTTTATAATATCACTAACCCCCCCCCGGTCAAGTTTTTTCAAAAATTGTGGAAAACAAATTGAAAAATCGTTTACATATATTTTTTATTATTGTATAATTTAATTAGTGAGAGCAACCTACTAGGCTAGTTTGCTTTCCTATTGTTGCAATAGGAAAAAGCAACTACCCCCTTGGGATAGTTGCTTTTTCTATTATTTTTATATATTAATTATTATTAATAATAAAATTAAAAGGATGATTACTACTTTAAGAAATATGTTTTCTTTTTTCATAAACATCACCCGCCTTTCCTTTGAAAGAAAAAACGGAAAGTAACTAGCCCAAATATAGGTGCCCTCATACTTATATTTCTACATAACTTTTGAAATTCCCCTAAATTTTTGAGAAAAAATAAAAAAATATGCAAAAAGCATATTCTTGTTTACGAATCACTTGAACTATACGTTAATGTTATATCTCCAAACGTAACGTCGAAGTCGCCATCTGCAAATACTGCTGCATCAGGAAAATAGTCGATCCAAACTGTAATACCCTCTGAAGTTCCTTTTCTTAATGGATGGTTAGATACCACCATATTGTTACTTACGTTATATAAATTAGATGATTCACCAGTGTCAACAAATCTTATATGAAGAGTTATTGAATTACACGCTTGATTAACTAAGGTTTGTGATGTACCTGGTTTTGCAGTACATTTTTTATCTCCAAATTCTATTTTCTTTAAATATGCATCATAACGTCCTTGGTTTGTTACATAAAGACCATAACCTATTTCACGATTTTCCTTCATAAATGTCGCTTTTATGCCTGTTATTTTTGGATGTGTTGGATCAGTATTATCTATTGTTGCTATGTCTCCCTTGGATTTGGTAGAATCTTCATCAGGGTTATATGCCCAAGGATAAATATATCCATCTACTACACTATCTTTTGAACTTGAAAACAAAATTTTAAAGTCTGATGGATCTGGTGTTACTGTTGCAGTTGAATTAATATCTAAATTTTTAGAAAATGCTGAAAATCCTATTGATAATCCTATTACTCCAATCATAAGTACCATGATTATTAATATTTTAGAGTTTTTATTATATCTTTTTCTTGTTCTTTTACTATTCATTTGTTTTCCACCTTTTTTTTATTTACTATGTTTATAATATCACTAACCCCCCCCCGGTCAAGTTTTTTGATGAATTGTGGAAAACAAATTGAAAAATCGCTTTAAAAAAAACATACTTTTTTTGTATGTTTTATTACTTTAATTTATTGTTTACGAATCAGTTGTACTATACGTTAATGTTATATCTCCAAACTCGACATCAAAATCTCCGTCGGCAAGCGTCGCGTTAGAAAAGTAGTTGATCTGAATAGCAGCTTTTATAGAAGTTCCTTTTTCTAAAGGATGTTTTGTTATATTATCTTTTGTAGTACTTAAAAAATTTATATCCCAATTATCAGGTTCACCATCATAAAATATTGAAAGTCTTATAGCTTCGCAAGCTTTATCAACTAGTTCTTGTGATGTTCCGTCTTTGGCAATGCATTTTTTCTCTCCAAATTCTATTTTCTTTAAATATGCTGTATATTTTCCTTCATTTCTTACATAAATATACCAATTAACATAGTCATCTGGCTTTGTAAGTGTTGCCTTTATACCTGTTATTTTTGGATGTAATGGATCACTATTATTTATTGTTGCAGTAGTTCCTGATGCAGAATCACTATGACTTGTAATATTAAGATCTCCATCTACCACACTATCTTTTGAACTTGAAAACAAAACCTTAAAGTCTGATGCATCTGGCGTTACTGATGCAGTAGAATTAATATTTAAATTTTTAGAAAATGCTGAAAATCCTATTGATAATCCTATTACTCCAACCATAAGTACCATAATTATTATTATTTTAGTGTTTTTATTATATCTTTTTCTTGTTCTTTTACTATTCATTTTTCCACCTTTTTTTAATTTCCTATGTTTATAATATCACTAACCCCCCCCCGGTCAAGTTTTTTGATGAGTTGTGGAAAACAAATTGAAAAATCGTTTTAAAAAAAACATACTTTTTTTGTATGTTTTATTGTTTTAATTTATTATTTATGAATCACTAGAGCTATATGTTAACGTTATATTCCCTACTTCAATTGTGAAGTCTTCGTCTGCAACAGGTGCATTAGCATAATATTATTATAACTTTATTATTATTATTTCTTTTGTGCATACTATCATATTTCTTTCATTTACTATGTTTATAATATCCCCCAATACCGTTAATTTTTTGGTAAGTTGTAGAAAAAATTAAAAAGGTAAACTATGGATAAATTATTTATTTAACGGGAATTTACATTAAAAACTAACGATGAAAATTTTCATAAATTCCAAAGTCCTAATCTTCCTTTTTTGGGAATTGGAGTTTTATATTTTTTTATGTTTTCTAATTTAAATGCATAGCAATTAACTCTATTTTTATACACGTTTTTATCTATTTTTAATAATTCTTTGTACTTTTTCTCATCGACATAAATAACATCTGTTATAAATGCTTCACCAATAATATAGCCTGGTTTAATATCCAAATTATAATTTTCAAATCTATTTTTATTTTTAGAATCAATTGTTTTTGAGGCATGTATTAATATTTTACCTCTATATTTTGTTTTCCAAGTTCTAAATTCATATGTTTTATAGCCATTTATTATTAAACTTGCGTATGGTTCTTTTATCGATAATACTTTCATTTTTACTCACTTCTTAAAGCTTCAACAGGATCTTTTTTGCTAGCTTTTTTAGCAGGTATAAAGCCACCTATAACAGTTAATATAGTACTTATTAAAATAAGAATAATCGCATGATATGGATTTAAAACTCCGATTTCTTTTAGTTCTGTTAAATTATATAAAATATTATTTATTGGAAATAAAAGTATTTTGGTTATTAATATTCCAAGCACGCCAGATAAAATGCCAATTATCATCGTTTCAGCGTTAAATACCCTAGTTATATCCTTTTTTCTTGCTCCAAGACTTCTTAAAATTCCGATTTCTTTTGTTCTTTCTAATACTGATATATAAGTTATTATTCCTATCATAATTGAAGATACTATTAAGGAAATAGAAGAAAATGCTATCAAAACAATTGTTATGGCATCCATTATATTACTAGATAAATTACTTATTTCTTTTGCATAGTCAGTATAAATAACTTTTTCTTCATCATTTTTATTTTTATTATAATTATCTAAATACTTTATTATTTTATCTTTATTTTCAAAATTATTAGGATATATATTCATCATCGTAGGATTATCATTTGCGCCAAGCATTGTTAATGCTTCTTGTTTAGTTATTCCTAACGTATCAAAAGATGCACCACCCATAAATATAGCAACATCACTTTTTTCTTGATCCTTTACTATTTTACTTTCTTTATTACTTTCTACCATTTCCTTTATTAATTCGGTTGAATAACCAATCTTTGAAGTATTTGAATTTCCAAATGATTCACTCATAGCATTCATTATGGAAGCTAATTTATTATCTTTTTTACCGCGAACAATACCAACTATTTTTAAAGTTTTATTATTAGGATTTTCATATAACTGTTTATTTGCTTGTTTTTTAACGTATAAATTATTTGCTACGTTAGTATAATAATCATCATTATTAATTAATTTAAATTCTTTTCCAACCACGCTATCATAACTTATTTTTTTTAAATTTTTATCAATAAATAAAGAATCAAGTAAACCATCATCAATTCTATTTTTGTTATCAACTATCAAAACAACGTCATATTTATCTTTAGGATAGCTTCCATATAACAAATCATAATTTTCTTTTAAATATGATTTTTTTCCTATATCAGTTGGTAATTCACTTAAGTAAGACGCACCATTACTAATTGTTTTATATTCTGTGTTATTAGTAGTTATTAAATTAAAATTAGTCATTCTATAATATGATATAGCACTTAAATAACCATCGTCCATTTGATTAATATATTTAACATAATCATCAGTTATTATGTTTTTATGAACCTTGGTATTTAAACTTTCATTATAAACAAATAATTTATTTTCTTTAGGATACTCATAATTTCCAGAAAAAGCCATACTATTATCCTTAATACTTTCTTCATCCATCGTTGAAACAATACTACTTATGGTAATAGGAAAAGTAGATAAAGTGTTTTTCTCATAGGTTTCAATCTGCTTATTAAAACCATTAGATATTGATAAAATAAGTGCTATTCCAATTATTCCAATACTAGATGCTAAAGCGGTTAAAATGGTTCTTGCTTTTTTTGTTTTAATGTTATTTAAACTAAGTGATAAAGCTGTTAAATAACTCATTTTAGTTCGCTTCATCTTAAATTTCTCATACTTATTATTTATTTTTTGTTTATTACTATCACTTATAATTTTTCCATCCTTTAATTTAACTATCCTACTTGAATATTTTTTAGCTAAATCCTCGTTATGAGTTACCATAATTACTAATTTATCATTTGATATTTCTTTTATTATTTCCATTATTTGCTTACTTGTTTTAGAATCTAATGCACCAGTTGGTTCATCTGCTAAAATGATATCAGGATTATTAACTAATGCTCTTGCAATGGCAACTCGCTGCATCTGGCCACCAGATAATTCACTAGGCTTTTTATACGCATGGCTTACTAAACCTACTTTTTTTAAAGCATCTAAAACTCTTTTTCTTTTGTTTTTAACACCAGATAAAGTAAGGGCCATTTCAACGTTTTTGTAAACTGATATATGACTTATTAAATTATAATTTTGGAAAATAAAGCCAATGTGAAAATTACGATACGAATCCCAATTTGAATCAGTAAACCTTTTAGTTGATTTACCATTTATTATTAAATTACCTTCATCATAATGATCTAATCCGCCAATTATGTTTAATAAAGTGGTTTTCCCAGATCCTGACGGCCCCAAAATGCAAACAAATTCATGTTTTTTAAAAGATATACTTACCGAGTCTAAAGCTTTTTGAGTAAAACTTTTTGTTTTATATGTTTTCTTGATATTTTTTAATTCTAACATTTTATCCCTCCATATTAATAATTATACGTATTTTTTAAAATTCCCCTAAAAAATATAAATATTTTAAAAAAAAGAGCTAAAAAGCTCTAAAAATTAAGTTTTCTTAATACTTTTTTAACATCTTTTTTATGACTTACGTTAACCGATACATAAATAAGAGTATTATCTATTCTAGATACTACGTTATAATAATCATTAGTTGTTTGCTCATATTTATCATAATTTTCCTTACTTTTTTTATTACCTTTGTTTTTCTTATTTTTTTCAAACATCTCTACGTTACTAGAATATGCCTTTTTAGCAAGCTCATCACTCTTAAAAACATAATAATCTATTTGATACATCCTGTTATTAGCCGTTTTAACGGTTTTAATATTAGTATCTTCCATAACATCGGTAATATCATTTACATCAAATCCCATTTGTGTAAGTTTACTGGTTAAATCTTCATTTGAAATTACTTTTTTGTTACCACAAGCACATAAAACAAGCACACACATAACTAATATTACACAAGTAAAAATCCTTTTCATTTTTTATTCTCCAATCAACATAATTATATCATATTTTTTATTTATTGAAATATTTATTCAATAATTTATCTAATTCAGCAATATTTATTGGTTTTGATAAATATTCATCAAAGCCTTCTTTTAAATACATTTCCTTCATTCCTGTAATGGCATTAGCGGTTAAGGCAACGATTGGTGGTAAAGCGTAACCATCTAATTTTTTTAATACGTGCATGGTTTGTATTCCGTCCATTTCTGGCATCATATGATCCATAAAAATTATATCATATTTATTTCCTTCTTTTATTTTATATATACAATCCTTACCACTATCAGATGTATCAACTTTAAACTTATAAGCTCCAAGAAGCCTTGATGCTACCTTTAAATTAAGTTTGTTATCATCAACGATTAAAGCCCTAAACGCTGAACAATCTAAATGGTCAACCACTTTATTAGACTTAATTGGTTCAGTAATACTTCCAATTGCAACTTTATTTATTATTTGTTGTGCTATTTCAACGTAAAAGGTAGTACCAACTTCATACTCACTTTCAAACCATATCTTACCACCCATTAAATCAACATATTTTTTTGTTATTACAAGTCCAAGACCGGTACCTTCTATTTCGTTTGCCGTTGCTTCTTGTAGTCTAGAAAACTTTTCAAACAACTTATTAAAATCTTCGGTTTTTATTCCATAACCAGTATCAGCTACTTTAAAAAGTAAATTTACATAATCACCTTGAATCATGCTTGTAACACTAAGCTTTATCTTACCTACTTCAGTATATTTAACCGCGTTAGTTAAAAGGTTTAATAATATTTGAAATAATTTAGTTGAATCACCGTATAAAACTGACGGGATGTTATTATCCACATCCATTATAAGTTTTATTGGTTTATCTCCTAATCTTGCCTCAATTATACTTGAAAGTTCCATTATAACGTTTTTTAAAGAATACTCTTTTTTATCTAAGGTCTCTTTACCAGATTCAATTTTAGATATATCTAAAATATTATTTATAATATCAAGAAGACTATTACCGGCTGATGAAATATGAGCGATATCTTGCCTTGCTACATCTGCATCAAATTTATTATTGGTAAGTAATGACTGACTAAAACCTATTATTGCATTCATCGGAGATCTTATTTCATGAGACATATTAAATAGGAAATCAGATTTTACTTTATTTGATCTTTCAATGTCATCTTTTGCAATTTCAAGTTCTTTTATTATTTTTAAATCTGGATTTTCAATGTTAAAGTAAAGGAAAAACATCTGGATTGCAGAACCAATCGCCGCAAAGGCTATATAATGAATGGATATTTGTAATACAAAAATAATTATAAGTTCTAAAATCATAAGAAAAATAGATATTATTTTTCTTTTATTTGCTTTTTTTCTATTTTTAATGGTGTTTATAATTATTGCTAAAACACAAAAAGCACAAAAAGCAAAAACATAATACGCAGCACCCCCAGGTATATATGAGATTGCATTTTTATTTAACACGTCAAAAGGTGCTAAAAAATATCCAATTCCTAAAATAAGAAATATAACACTAATCGTTTTACTTGTATTATCGTAATTAATTATTTCTTTTAAATTATTAGCACTTAAATCACTTACAAATACCATACTATAATAGTAAAGTAAAATAAACCAAATAATACCAGTTGACCAGTGAATTCTATGGATAAACAAATTAAGAACTTCATTATCTATATATATCAAAGATATTGTTGCAACTAATTCAGAAACAATTAGAACAAGGTCAACAATTAGCATGTATCTATATATTTTATTTCTTATCGATAAAAACCTTTGTTTTGAAAAATATACTAAATAAAGTAAAACAATAAAGAATAAACTACCTATCGTAAGTATTAATCCTGCTGCCACGATTTACCTCCTTTACTTATTATTAAAATATTTATTAATAATTTTATTCAACTCTTTAACGTTAATTGGTTTTGATAAATAATCACTAAATCCAGCTTTTAAATACTCATCTTTAACCCCATCAAATGAGTTAGCGGTAAGAGCAATAACTGGTGGGATAAAATAACCAGATGATAAAAGGCTTTTCATGGTTGCGATACCATCCATTTCTGGCATCATATGATCTAAAAAGATTAGGTCATATTTTTTTTGTTTTACCATTTCAATGCACTGATTACCACTTAATGCTTGATCTATCTCAAAATTATATGCTTCTAAAAGCCTAGTTGCTAATTTAATGTTTATCTTATTATCATCAACTACCAATACCGTTTTACCAGTTAGATTTAAAATTTCCGAATCATTTTTTAAATTATCATTAGCTTTAAATACTTCGCCTACTTTATCGTCTGACATTGCTTTTTGTTTTAAAAACACATGATATTGCGTTCCTTTTCCAGGTTCATTAATAAACTTTATTTGTCCATCTAATATTTTAATTAATCTTTTAGCAATAATTAATCCTAACATTACGCTGTCAATGCTATTTTGATTATTACTTCCAATTTTTACAAAATCATTGAAATCCATATCAAAATCTTCTTGTCTCATTACGTGACCAGTATTTGATATGTTAAACTCTAGTTCATAAAAATCATCATCAAGTTTTTTTCCATCAATTGTAAATTCAACTTTACCATAACTTGTATATTTTAAAGCGTTAGTTAAAATACATATCATAATTTTATAAATTTTTGAGTAATCACCATAATATTTATTTGGAAGATCTCGGTTAACATTAATACTAAACTCTAGTATATTACTATTAACTTTAGATGATATTAAACTATTAACTTCAAATACTAAATTTTCTATATAATATTCTTTTTCTTCCCTTTTTTCTTTTCCGGATTCAATTCTTGATATATCAAGAATGTTATTGATTAAGTCCATCAAATTAACGCTTGCATCATAAATGCTTTTAGTATCCCTTTTAACTACTTCGCTAGTTAAATCTTTTTCATCTAATAATGATTCACTAAAACCAAGAATCGTATTAAGTGGGGTTCTAATCTCATGAGACATATTTGATAAAAATTCAGTTTTAGCTTTGTCCGCTATTTCGGCTTGTTCTTTAGATTTTTCAAGTTCGTTTAAAAGCTTGCTATCTTGACTTTCAATCGTAAAATATAAAGTTGCCATCATAAAAGAATATTGAAACGATAAAGTGTTAAAATCATATCCAGTTATTGCTTGCATTAAAAGAATTGCAATGAAAAAAGCAACTGAAAAATACATTGGGAATTGTTGTTCTTTTTTTAAGTTTATTTTATTAAAATATAACATAATAAGAACTACGCAAACTAATACTATTCCAATTACATAAATAGTTATAACCGCTGGTCCACCAAATGAATATAAACCATTCTTTCCAGAAAAATATTCAATTGGTAATAATCTTGAAATTACGTAAGTAATAACAAAAGCTATTAATAAAGCAATAAATATTCTTATTCTTATTTTTTCTTTCTTTTCCTTGTCCATTTTATCTTGTAATAATGATAAAATATAAAATAAAAATGATGTTATCCAAACAATACTACCAAGAATAAACAAACGGCATAATTCTTCTGCTAAAATTGGCATTTTATCCATAACTGACATTGCATTTACGTAAGCTATTTCCGTTATTGATATGCCAATTGATACAAGAAGCAAAAACAAAAATACCTTGCTTTGTAAGGTTTCAAATTTTTTCTTACTCATATACATTAACAAAATAAGTAATAAAAAGACCAAAGAACATATGGCAAAGCCATAGCTAGAAAACAAATTGGAAATCATCAAAAAACACTTCCTTTATTTTTTTATTTTTCTAAATCATCTAATACTTTACAAAAACTATCAATTAATTTAGGATCAAACATACTAGATTTTTTACTTATTATTATATCATTTGCTTTTGAACCTACTTTTTTATACAAATTATAATAATTTATGCAAATTGATGCAATTTTCGCTTCAAGTGGTATTTCATCTTCTTTTAAACCATTTGGATATCCTGTTCCATTATAATTTTCATGATAAAAATTAGTTATGTTTTTAGCATATTTTTTATATAACTCATCACTGGTTAAGGAAAGCACGTAATCAAGCATTTTAACTCCAAATAATGGATAGTTTTTTATCTTTTCTAATTCTTCTTTAGAAAAATTTTCCTTCTTTTTTAATATCATTCTTGGAATTGAATAAAAACCTATGTCATAATACTGTGATGCATCCGCCATCTTTTCAATTTTATCGTAAGTTAAACCATACTCTGGATAATCTTCCATAATTTTTTTAGCAAATATTCTTATGTATTTATTTATGCTGTTAATGCTGTTTTCATAATCATATTTATAGCTATAAACAAATGGATTTACCAAATCCTTAAGTTCATTTGATTGGTCACTAATTAAATTAGTAAGAGAATTACTAGATTTATATAAGTTGATGAAATTTCCAATTCTATGTTTTACAACCTCGAAATCAAAAGGTTTTTCAAGCATATCTGCAACACCATAATTATAAACTTTAGCTTTGGTTTCTTTTCCATAATCACCGCTTATTATAATTACGGGTATTCTATATAAATAATTATTTTTACTTAAGTAATCCAAAACGGCAAATCCATCCATAACTGGCATAGTTAAATCAAGAAATATTCCAAGCACGTTATCTGATGCTTCAGTTATTCCCTTTGCTTTGTTTTCATTTAAATAATCAATTGCTTCTTTTCCATTGGTTGCCATAACGATTTTATACTCATCACTAAATACTTTTTTTATCATATTACGGGTAAGCATATCATCATCAACGATTAATAAAACATCATCTTTTCTACCACTTACATTAGCAGCCGTTGTATTTAAACTCTTTTTTATTTCTGGATAAGAACTAGTAATATTATTTAATATTGAATTTATGTATTCTTCTACATTTTTTATATTTGTTTTTTTCTCGTCTAAATTAAATACGTTATTTATCTTTAAAATGGAATCCGCAATACGAGATACTAAACCATTATACTTTGAATCTTTTGATTCTTTTGTTACTACGTTATCATCTTGTTTTTGTCTTAAGGAAAAAATTAGTTCTTCCTTGCCATCATTTATTATGGTTGCAGATATCTTGTACCAATTAGTATCTAATCCTTGATACTTAAAACTTATTATTTTATTTCCATCTTTTATTTTTTCTTTTAACTTTGGAATGGAAACCAAATTCATAAATCCAGATAAATATTCTTCCTTTACCTTTGTTTTTACATTATCCAAATAATTAGATAATGTATCTGTTCCCATATCTACTAGTTTTTCATCAGTAATTGTATATTTTAATACTAAATCTTTAAAAACATTAAAAACATATACTTCATCATTATCTTTATACAATATCTTTTTTAACGTATTTTCTAAAACGCTCGTATCCATTAGCATCATCCCCTTATTTTACATAGATTTATATTTTGTTATTATGTTATAAACTTCCTTTACCGCTTGTAAAAATTCATTATAATGTTCATTTACGTAAGTAACATCATTTGCCTTACTAGCCATCTCATGGGCATAAGATATATCACCTAATTTCATAAAGCCAAAACTTCTTGCGTTACTTTTCATTGCATGAACTAAAATCGCATAGTTTGCCATATCATTTGCGTTTTTAAAATTATCAATTTTTTGAAGCTCTCCATTTATACCATCATAAAATTCATTTAGCATCTCATCATATGTTTCAAAATCTATCATATTAGATATAGCAGTATCAGCGTCAACTCCCATACTTTTTAAAAATTCTACTTTTTCATTCATTATAATACCTACTTTCCTATTATTCTTTTATTATTGTACTATAAATATCATAAAAATACAACTAAGTAAATTAAATATGATGGTATAAAAAAATAAACAAATTAAAATTTGTAATTTTTAACTTGTTTATTTTATTTCTTCAATTATGATGGATACTAGCGGGCTTATAAAATAAGATTGAGTGTTCAAAGTATCTACATCAGGACTTTTTAAACGAATAGGATATTTTCCTAAATTAACTAATTCAAACAACTGATTTGGATACGTTAAATTAATTATTCCTTGCCCTACTATGGTTGTTGGTGTTGTTTTATTACCCCAAACAGAATTACCAGCATAAACGGTTGGATCTTCAAGCCTTCTAAAACCAATCGAAATAACGGATTGATCTGTTCCATCACCATAAGCAAGTGCTTGAACGGTAAAATAAACCTTAAAAACTCCCTTTTTCATAATCGTTATCGTATTGTTTACATTACTAACATAAAAAATTTTAGCTTCATCATATATCTCGGTTTCTAATGGTATTCTATCAGTTGGATCAACCGTTACTCCGTTTTTCGGATCATCTGCGTTAAAAGTCAAAGCAAATAAAGTAGGAATAGAAACTGGACCCGCTGGACCTGTTGGACCAATATCACCCTTTGGTCCTGCTACCCCTTGAAGGCCTTGATCACCTTGCGGTCCCACTGGACCTATATCACCCTTAGGACCACGGACTCCTTGAGGACCTGCATCACCTTTTGGACCTTTAATCGTACCAACATCTACCCACTTACTATTTTCATCTGACCAAACATATAAATCGGAATCAACTAAATATGAATCACCTGGTTTACCTTCCGGATGTTTTTGCTGCAATTCAACTAAAGTACCATAAGAACCTAAAATAGTTACGCTTGTACCAGCATCACCAGTTGGTCCTTGTGGGCCAACATCACCTTTTTCTCCTGGAGGACCTTGTGGGCCAATTTCACCTTGAAGACCTTGCACTCCTTGAGGACCTGTTGGACCCATTGGGCCTGCTTCTCCAGTTGGCCCAACTTCTCCTTGAGCACCTTGTAGTCCAGGCTCTCCTATAGGGCCAATTTCTCCTTGAGGACCCGTTCATACACTTATTAGTGAAAGTAAAATATAATTTTATTGCCATTTTTCTAGTACAATGGCTTGATTTTATAACAA
>CANQHF010000020.1 GCA_947623685.1 uncultured Bacilli bacterium
ATTATCACTTCCTTCAAAGTATTTTATGATTATTACCTAGATAGGTGATTACATATTAAAAGTAGTTTAAGAAAAAAATATATAATAGTTAATTTTATAATATTTGCAAATTTAACATTACAAATAAAAAGTAAATCATTTTATTATCCTAAAAAATTATTTTGTTCGTTATCTGAAGTAGGTATGTATTTCTTTTTCCAAAATATTACCCCCATTGATTTTAGATATTCATATTCATCTTGATTCTCACAATATATACGAACTCCTACTGGTTTATCTGTTGCTAACCAACAATGCTTATCTTTATAAAATGCTAACCCTTCAACTGAGTATGGAAAATTCCAGTCTTTAAGGGATGTTTTACTTAATATTTCGTTTTTTAAAATATCAGTTAATCTAATGTAATATGTTGTATAATCTTTTTCTTCTTTTTCAAATATAATTTTATTTCTGTATTTTTTTAGCCAATTTTTTGTTGCTTTTTCGTATAATATCCTATCAATACAATAATATATGATTCCTTGCCTGCCATATTTTCCACCCTTTTTACTAAATTGTTCTAACTTAGGATCTTTCTTATAGAATTTTTTGCCTTTGACTTTGAATATCAAATCGTTATACTCGAATTTTTCAGCCAAATTATCAATATATTCCTCACTATTATCATCCGAACATTTATCAATTAGTTCATCAATAGTTTGGTTTGTCTCTGAAAGTATGACACTTATTACATTGTTAGTTATATCATCTATTTCATCTTTAAGTTTTCTAACTGATATAAAATTACATTTTTTAAAGGCATATTCCATTAATTTTTTATATAAATCACCTTGTATGTACACACTTGCGAACATAATAATTCCTCCTTAAGGTAAATAAAGTCAAAGATGCGATATACTCTATTTTTTCCAAGGATGAAAGTGTTTATAAAATCCATCTTCCACATTATATTTACCATCTTCATAATATGAGTCCATTGCGTACTTTGCAACCTTCTATTATTCAAAAATTTTGCTATATTTACATAAAATAAATATCCTTAATTTTAATTTATAATATAAAAATTGATATTAATATACAGTTTCTATACACGTTAGTATTATAACAAATTTACATGTAAAATTCATCAATTATATTTTTAAAATTTATTAATCATATATTTCTTCATACCTATAAAACATAATAGAACTAGTATCCAAGTCATACGCTTTAAAAATTCTAGCATCTTGTAAAGATAACTATAATAAGTTACCGCACAATCATCTACCATATGAGAACATATATAACCGTATCTTCTCAAATATGAATCACCTTCATTAGTACACTATTTTTTTATTTTAAAATCAGTTCAAAACATTTATGTATTTATTTGATTCATCTACCTTGTTAAGCCGTATCCTTGGTGTCCGGCATCTACTATAACCAAATTATCACTTCCTTCAAAGTATTTTACAATTATTACCCAAATAGGTAATTCCATATCTTTTAAATTTTCTTATTCAAAACTCTTTTAACTAATTTTCTCAAATTAATTTCTTTTTATAATTAACAAACAAGTCATTAAATATATTAATATTACCATCGATTAACTATTAATGTTACTAATTATTACATTATAAAAAAAGCAAATCAAAAATAGATTCGCTCATATTTATAGATCTTTAAATTTATTTTATTACACAAGTAGCACCATCTTTTTCTGCTGATTCTTTACTTTCTTCTAAAGTGCCTTCTTCATCTTTTAATCCATCAAATCCTTGTTCTTTTAAATCTTCTTCGCTTGCCTTATCAAAATCAATATCTAAAATTGTATTGTACTCATAATTTTGGTCGTTTATAACAACTTTTGAAATTATTCCCTCTTTTTCAAATTCTTCATTATTTTTATCCATAGACTTTTTAAATTCTTCCCAATTTTCTTTTATGTCTGGATTATTAAGTTTTGTATTAACTTCCATTTTCATTTGTTTTAACTTATCATTTTTGTAAGTCATTGAAATTACTTGCTCAATATCCATATCATCATCACTTTCAGTAGTTGTACATACTAAAGTTTGTTCTTTTACTTCTTTTTCTTTAGTAATTCCACATCCAGTAATTAAAACAATAACTAATAAACTTAAAAATATCATACTAATTTTTTTCTTCATTTTTACACCTCTACTAAATATATTTATTTCATATTCATTATATCATATTTTAATATGCAAATACATAATATTTATTTCTTATATATCTTTATCTTATTAAGTAATTATTATAAATATCAATCTAAAAATATGTGAATATAAATTTCAATCATTTTCTCTTTTCATATTTCTTATCTAATATTTTTATACCAGGGAATGATTTTATTAATCTTTTCCCGAACTTTGAATGATTATAAATATACTTTCTTACCTTATTAGTGATTTCTTCAGTATTATCCATAACTATTTGTCTTGATGATAAATGTATTTTAGTAATTATACTATAAGAAGTGATCATATCAATAACAAATATAATAAATAATATTATTGCTATAGCATCTAAAACCTTTGATGGAATCAATAATAATATATTACTTACAAAAGGATTTATAACATACATTAAAAGACAACCAAGTAGTCCAAATGGTATTAATGTTTCCAAACAAATTCTACCATTTATATTAAATTTTCGATCACTATAATCCCACCATCTAGCCTTAAATAATTTTTCCATAATATAGCTTGACATATATTCTAAAATAGAACATATAACAAGTGACATAATAAATAGTGCAATCGGGTCATTAAAATATTTATTTAATAGCAATATTATAAGAATACATCCACTACCATATATAGGACAGTATGGTCCCATTAAAAATCCCCTATTTACTAACGTTTTATCCTTAAACCATGTAAATACTATCTCCATTATCCACCCAATAAATGAATAAAACATAAATAAAAGAAAAATCATACTTAATTTCATTATTACCACCTATAGATAATTATATCAAATTAATATATAAAACAGCTAAATATTAATTTACAGTGTAAATTAAAGAAACCTAAAAGGTTTCTAGTTAGTTTTATTAAGTTTTAATTTAGTTTTCTTTTCTTTACCATTTCTATAATAAGTAACTTCTATTGTATCACCTATGGAATGTTTATATAATTCGTATTTAAACTCTGATACCGTAGTTATGTTATTGCCATCAATTTTTGTTACAATATCTCCATCTTTTAATCCACCATCACTTGCTGGATATCCAGGATTTACTTTAACTAATATAACTCCAGCTTTTATGGATGAGTCAACGTTTATACCATAACGATATAAAGCATACTTATTGGTTAAATCCAAAAGCTGCACTCCAACCAGTGGCCTTTCTATTGCTTTTCCTTGCTCTAATACGTCAACATAATTCATTGCATCTTCAATTGGAATTGCAAAGCCCATTCCTTCTACTTGCTCATCTACTAATTTTAAAGATGTAATACCAATAACATCCCCTGCTAAATCAACAAGTGGTCCGCCACTATTACCAGGGCTTATAGCAGCATCAGTTTGAATTACCTTAACAATGTATGACTCTGTATTAAATACATTTGTTGATGTCGTTGTTTCTATTAACCTATCTTTACCAGATAAAATACCTTTTGTTACCGTTCCAGCATAGCTAGAACCCATTGGAGATCCAACGGTAAACACGGTATTTCCAATACCTATATTCTTACTATCTCCAATACTTGCAACTTGTAGCACATTTTTTACATCCATTCTTAAAACGGCAAGATCGGTATAAGAATCACTTCCTAAAATAGTTAAATCAACCGAATTATTATTTGACAAAACACCTTGTACTTTTGTTGCACCAGATACAACGTGAGCATTTGTAAGTACGTATCCGTATTTATCATCTTTTGCATAAACAAATCCGGTACCACTACTTAATACTGATCCATCATCACTCATTACTTCAATACATAAAACCGAATCATATACCTTTTTAATTGCATCTTCAATTGCTTCTTCGGTTACTTTTGTGTTAGATATCGTTCTATTTTTAGTAACTATCCTTGGATTTTTAATGCCATATAAATACATTAATCCAACACCTATTAGAAATGATGCAACCACTAATAAAGATATTATAATTACCTTTATAACTACGTTAGACTTATTAGACTTATTATTTTTTCCATTTTCAATATACTCAACTTTATCTTTCATTTTCATTCTCCTTATCTTAAATTAGAAATTTCTTCCCAGTTATTAGGAAATCCCATTCTATCTAAAATCTTATTTTGAGCAATTATATCTACTCTTCCATCAAGTAAGTTTAATTCATAACTTACTTCATTTACAAAATCAGAAAAATCGTTTTTGTTTAACATTGATTTTAACATTATTATAATCGCAAAAATATCATTTTTTCCATAAATATATTCATCATTCATCATCGGAATATCAAGTTCTCTATGATACTTACAATCCGGTATTTCCTTTTGTGTACGATGATCATAAACAATGTCTTCATGGGCACATAAATTTCTATAATTAGAAAGTAGTGCAATATAAATTCCAAGGGTTTCTACATCAATATTATAATACTGTGCAACTTGTAATTTATCATCTGGTTTTAGTATGGAATATAATTCATTTATCATTCCAAAAGACAATAATTTAACCAAAATCCATAGTGGCACATATCCATAATTACTTAAATAGTGTAGCGTCGCGCTATGTTGCCTACCATTTAATTTTATTTGTCTTTTAATTTTATTTAAAACATCATTAACTTGTCTTATTTTTTTTATATCTTGAGAAAAATTTGATGGCTTTAAATAATCTTTTTCCCTTATACCATATTTCTTTGATAAATTATATGCTATAATCGATTTCAAATTATTTTCAACAATAAGTAAATTTTTAAACAAAATGTTTCTAAAACTTCTGTCAAACTGAAAAACCGCATACAGCTCTTCAAACCTAGTCCCTTTAATGAAATCACTACTTTTATGATTCTTCATAAAAATATGTCTATAACCATTAATAAAGAAATAATTTTCACTTAAAAGAAGGCTTTTCGCTTTATCAACATCATTAATAACCAACCCACGGTTTCTTAAAATTTCAATTTGCTCATCTAAGGTTTTAAACTCTTTAGTCTTCACCTAGCATCACCTATTTAAGATTATAACACAAATTATCAAATAAATATTAATTAATGTTAAAAATTAAGTCATTTATTGTATTAAAAAGCTTTCTTAAAATGATTAAAAAACATCAAAATAGATGTTTTTATACTTTTTATTTTTAACTAATCTCTTTGACTAAAAGATTTTAATATTTCTCCAGTTTGTGCATTTATATAAAATTCATACTCAAGCCTATTATATTTAAAATCAATTTCATAAACCGTCGCACCAAATTTATAATCAAGTTCAATATCTAAATCATATATGTCATTTTCACTTATGTTTAAACTACTTAAAGCAATTTCTAACGCTTTATTATTAGAAATATAATTATCATTTTCTTTTTCATTATCTTTTAAAGCATTATCCGTTGTGTTAGCTGAATTATTAATAGGTATTTTAAAATCATCATTATCATCTAAATACTCAAATTTTAAATAAATCAATACAATACCAAATAGTAATAAAACAACAATTACTGATAATATAATAATAACTATGTTTTTAACATCTTTTTTCATAATAACCCTTCCTTTAATACCATTATTTTACAAAAAAATTATAACACATATTAATAGTTTATTAAATAGACAAATAAAAAAGCCCGATATAAACGAGCTTTTTTGAAAACATTGAAATAAGTTTAACGCTTTGAGAACTGTGGTGCACGACGAGCTTTTTTAAGACCATATTTTTTACGCTCTTTAATTCTTGCATCCCTTGTAATAAATCCAGCGGTTTTTAATATTTTTCTAAATGATGAATCAGATGATGGGTCGGTATTTTGATCATATTGTAATAATGCTCTTGTAATTCCTAAACGGATAGCACCTGTTTGACCAGAAAATCCACCACCATAAACAGTTACGTCAATATCAAATTTATCAGTAGTTTTAGTTGCCTCTAAAGGTTGTTTTAAATCCATAACCAAAGTTTTAAAAGGAAGGTAATCGTTTACATCTCTACCATTAATGGTTATTTTTCCTTTACCAGATGTCATTCTTACACGTGCTACCGAACGTTTACGACGACCTGTACCAATGAATGTTTTTTCCATTTACTTTCCTCCTTAAATTTCTATGTTCTCTGGCTTTTGAGCCTTTTGATTATGTTCAGAACCTTCATAAACAAATAGTTTTTTATACATTTGACGTCCTAATCTTCCCTTTGGAAGCATTCCTTTTACTGCTCTTTCAACCATTTCTACCGCATAATTATCACGCATTTGTCTTGCTGTTCTTTGTCTTAAACCACCAGTATATCCACTATGGTTATAATAAATTTTTTGATCTAACTTATTTCCTGTTAATAATACTTCTTTAGCATTAATAATGATGATGTTATCGCCACAATCAACGTGTGGGGTATAAGTTGCTTTATGTTTTCCTCTTAACATAACAGCAGCTTTAGAAGCTACCCTACCCAAAGATTTTCCTTTAGCATCGATAACATACCATTTACGCTCAATATTAGAAGCATTAGCCATAAATGTCGTCATCTTTCATTTCCTTTCCTTTATAAGTTTGTTTTCCCAGGACAAACCTATGTGGGTTTATAAAATGTACCAATTTAAATTCTACTTTAAATCGGTACATTTGTCAACTTATTTTATTATATTTCTATTTTTTTTCAGTTATTCTTAAAGTTACCTTAGTTATCTTAGAAGAATACTTAACTCTTAAGTCATTTCCGCTTACTTCAATAGGAATTTCATGTTCTCCAACACCCAATCCCTTTAAATCTACATAAGCTTTTATTGTAGATGGATCAAGTGATGATAAAACACTTTGAACACCTTTAACATTTATCGTAACAATGTTACTATTTTCTCCTACGGTTTGAGCTATTAGTCCATCTGCCAAATTCTCATATTCCAAATATATTCCGGAAATTTCTTTTGTTGTTTCATCACCTAAGGATATACTTACATTAACCGAGTTAACGCTTATTGCTCTTACTCCACTAGGTTTAGTAATGGTTATTGAGTATTTTTTATCTTCTTTTATATCCCCAACATCAACGTATACTGGAATATATGTTATCTTATCTAGTTTTGTGCTTTCTCCATATATTGTTACTTTACTTACGTCTGTTGTAATGTTACTAATTGCCTTACCAAAAACAATCTTTTTATAATTTTTAGGAATTACCCTTATAGGAACTTCCTTTTGTGGAGAAGAGATTTTAACCGTTGCGTTTATTTTTGAAGGAACAATTTCAACGTTAACTTTCTTACCTTCATTATCATATGCAACTAATTTAACGTCTTTTAACTCTTGCTCTCCTACTTTTGGATCAACTAAATTCTTAAGGTCTATCAAAGCTTTTACTGAAGCTACTTCGTTAAGTGTTGCTTCATTTGCTTTTACGTATACTTTATCATTACTTAAAGTTACATCATCAACCATTAATTTAGAATCTATTTTATCTTTATTTATAACTTCATAATTTACGTCTTTTTCTTCAGAAACCTTTTCATATATTACGATTGTTGCAACCGATGGATCAAGTTTATATTCAACCGAGCTAAGGGCCTTTTTATACTTAAGGTTTACCTTATGAACCCCTGGTTCTAATCCAGTTAAATCAACCGTTATATCATTAGTTGGTAATTGTTTAGCTAAATAAACGTCAGATTTTCTTCCGATTAGCGTTATATCAACCGTTTTAGGAAGTCCTTCTACAACGTAAGCTTCTTCATTATAATTTGCGGATATTGGCTGATCATATAATACTTCTGCTGATGTTTCAATTAAAGAAGTTGTTTTACTATCTGCTAGGAAAAAAACTCCTAAAGCAACAAGAAGTGACACTACTATAAGACCAGGTTTTCTTGTTAATAATTTTTCAAAATTTCTACTATTTCCTTTAAATTTATTTGAAATTCCAACAAAGAATTTAGTAATTGGAAGTACGATTTTTTTATCTATAAAATGCTCTATTACTCTAAATAAATGACCAATGGCTTTTAGCAACTTATTCATTATCATCACCATCCTCATTTTCATCTTCAGTTTCTACCTCATAATCAAATTCAGCCGTCTTCTTTGGTTTTAATTCATCCAATATTAACATTTTGGCTTCATCTAATGATAAGTTATAATTTAAATCACCATTTATAGCAATTGATATTCTTCCTGTTTCTTCAGATACAATTATTGCAATTGCATCTGTTTCTTCACTTATACCAATCGCTGCACGGTGTCTTGTACCAAGTCTTTTACTAAATTTCATTTCAACGGTTGTAGGAAATACCGCACCAGCACTTGTTATTTTATCCCCTTGAATTATAACACCACCATCATGAAGCGGATTATCCGGGAAGAATATTGCAACTAATAATTCATTAGATATTTCAGCATACAATTTTTTTGATCTTTCAATGTATTCTGCTAATGAATTATCCCTTTCAATAACAATTAAAGCACCAATTCTATGTTTTTTTAAATATTCTAGTGCAACACTTATTTCATAAACTATTCTTTCCCTTTCAGAAATAGTTAATACTTTGTGTCTTCCAAGAAGTTGTGATCTTCCTAGTTGTTCTAAAACAGATCTAATTTCTGGCTGAAATATAATAACTAATGCTAAAGGTCCCCACATAACTACGTATTCCAATAATAAACCAATAGCAGTTAAATCAAATAAATCACTTACGATTTTTATTACGGCAATGATTATAATTCCCTTAAATAACATGGTAAATTTTACGTTATTTTTAATACTTTTTAATATAAAATATAATCCAGCCCATACTAAACATATATCAATTATATCTTTTATAATGGTTAAAACATTATCTACTATCATATGTCCTCCTACAACTTTTTATTCTTTTTTGTCATATATCAAAATTATAACATATTTATATATGTTTTTAAAAAGAAATTTATTTTGAAAATGAAAAACCCTTATTTTATAAGGATTTTTTAAAGCATATTATTTTTTATCATATATATTATCACTAGCGTTGTTTTGACTATTAAAATCCATCATTGATAAATTCTTATTGCCAATATCATTTGCCATTTCATAATTATAAGAAGAATTATTAGGCACTGTGCTATTGGCTAAATTAGATGAATTACTAATGTTTTGATTAGTTAAATTAACATTATTAATTGGGTTTTGATTATTAACTAACGCTTTTTCTTGATAGTTATTTATTTCATTTAATGATTGGTTATCCACCATATTATTTGCATTGTTATTGGTAGAATTATTTTCTTCTTCATTATATATATTTTCAAGCTCTTTTTTTCTTTTGAAATACTTATCCGCAAAAAAACCAATTATAATACAGACTAAAAACAAAATAACAGCAATTGTAATGGTTGAATTTTGTGTAAACATTTCCACTATATCACCTCTTATTATTCTTATAATATATTATCAAAAAAATAATAAAAAAACAATATTACTACTAATTTAAATTTAAATTAATTATTGTTTTTATTTTATTCAAAGCATTATCTTTATATACTTCTTCTACCCTATACTTTATATTACCATCATTTACGGATCCAACAAATCGTTTTTCAAAAGCTTTTTTAATCATAGCTTCGTCTATTTCTGCATTAAAATAAGAAAAATAATCTTGTAATTCATCTTTTATTATACTTTCAGAAAACATATTATTTCTAGAATATATTACGGCCTTAACATTTAATACTTTTTTAGTATTATAACTTACTGTTATGTTTATTTTATTTTCCTTATTATCATAGTCAAAATATGTTTTTTCAAACACAAACTCGCGAAATGCTTTAGACTTAATCATATCATATTTATTACAATCATATGAAACACAATACCCAAGTAAAGTGTTATTAATTTTTTCATACTCTTTATTTAATTTGGAATTCATAACAGTCATAAATAAAGAATTAAACAAAATATAAAATACAAAACACGCAAGTATTATAATAGTGCATTTTTTATTATCAAATTGTTTAGATTTATAAATAAATAAAACGTTAAAAATAACACCTATAATTAAAAATAATATATTAATTATTAAATTTATTAAAATTAATGTTTTTGAATAGCCTTGCTTAGTATATATAGTATTCAAAAAAAGGCTTCCCATTAAAACAATTAAATTAATAACAAATAAAATTATGGCATTTTTTCTAATATCAACATTTTTATTCATAAAACACCTCCAACATGCACATTATACCACTATATAAATATTTTTTCTATTGAAGAAACAAAATAATTATGTTATTATAAATTTGCAATAAGGAGAAGAATATATGAGATTACTTTCATTATGCATTATAATTTTTCTGGCAAGAATAATTGATGTATCACTTGCAACTTTTGTTACTGTTTTAACCGTAAAGGGTAAAAGAAGCATCGCAACAATATTAGGATTCATTGATGTAATCATTTGGTTTTTAGTTGTAAAAGAAGCATTAAGTACTGATATTAAAAGCATTTGGATTGCTCTTTCTTATGCTGGCGGCTATGCTTTAGGAACGTTTATTGGAACAACTTTATCCAATAAATTTATTAAGGGTAAAATATCAGTTCAAGTGGTAATCAATGAAAATGACAAAGATAAAGTTAAAATAATAAGAGATAAAGGTTTTGCAGTATCTCAAGTTGATTGCACAGGTAAAGATGATGTAAAAAAACTAATGCTTTTTATCGAAGTAGACAAAAAATATTTAGATGCCTTAAAAAAAATCATAAACTCAATTGATGAAAATGCATTTATGATTGTAAACGAAACCAAATACGTAGTAAATGGGTTCTTTAAATAGAACTTTATATGCCGCTTTAGTTTAATGGTAAAACAAGTCACTCGTAATGATTAGCTGTAGGTCCGATTCCTACAAGCGGCACCAGATTGATAGGAACCTCGAACTTTTCGAGTATCAATATAAAACTTTGAGTTTAGGTAAAAAATAAAAAAACAGAAAACTGTGGAAAAGAAATTCTGTTTTTTTTGTATAAAATAAAGTAAACACAACCAAAGTTTAGTATAATTAAGTTGTAAAATAAAAAATAAACTAAACAAAAATTAATGGAGGTGTTTACATGAACTATTTTACAACAAATACATATGAAGTGAAAAGAGATTTAATAAATTTTTCTAAAAAAATCGCAAAAGGACTAACAAAGCCAGAAGAAAAGTTCATAATGGATATGATATTTGGTATATCAAAGTCAGGAACAACCTTAATAAGTGAAATATCAAGAAGTTTAAAAGAAAGCATAAAATTAGGAAATACGATAGAAAGATTATGTGATAACTTGCAAAAGTTTAACAAAGAAAAAATAATAATGGATAATTACTATGAACAAGTAAGAAAGGTGTTACCTAAAGAACCAGTAGTACTATTTGATGATAGTGATATAACAAAAGTATATGGAAAAAAGTTTGAAGATTTAGATAAAGTAATAGATGGATCAAGTCTAAATAAAGAAATAAAACCAGGGTATCACGTATGTGAAGCGACAATACTAAGTAAATTAGAAAAACAACCAATAAGTATATATAGTAAGATATATTCAAGTAAAAGTAATGATTTTAAAAGTAGTAATAAATATACGGTAGAAAGTATACAAAAAGCCAAAGAAGTAATAAAAGGAAGTTTTACAGGAGTATTTGATAGAGGATATGATAAAAACGAAATAATAAATTATATGGATAATAGTAACAACCATTTTATAATAAGAATAAATGATAAAAGAAACTTTATATTTAAAAATAAAAAGAAGAATTGTTATGAAGAAGCATTAAAAAGGAAAGGGAAAATAACAATGAGATTGTTGTTTGATGATAATTGTAGTTATGAAGTAATGATAAGTCATACAAAAGTAATACTACCAAGTAATAAAAAAAATTATGAGTTAGTGTTTGTATATGGATTATCTGAACAAAGACCATTAATATTACTAACGAATAGGAAAATACATTCAAAAGAAGATGTGATAAAAGTAGTAAGATTATACTTTTCAAGATGGAGAATAGAGGAATACTTTAGGGCTAAAAAGCAAGAATATGAGTTTGAAAATATGAGAGTAAGAAGCTTAAAGTCAATGAATAACATAAATATACTATTAACAATATATATGGGATATATAAGTATGTTAAGTGAAAAGATAGATAAAAAGCTATTAATAATAAAAATAATAGAAACGTCAAAATCATTAAGAAAGAAAGTAATAGTATGGATAAGTCAAATATCAAGAGGAATAAAAAAAATATTGTCATATTGTCATAGTGGAATAAAACAGTGGCAAAAAATAGAGATAAGAGATAAATATAGGCAATTAGAATTAAAACTTTAGAAATAAATATATATCTAAAACATAAAAAAAGAACATATAAGTATGTTCAGTTTTAGTCGTGGAATAAAACATAATTTTAGTTATGAAAACATAAAATATCAATATCATTTCTAATAATTTTATTAAAACTAATCAAAAATAACATATTAAATCAGTAAAATACCTAAACTCAAATATAAAACGACTTGTCAAAAAGTCGTTTTTGTGTTATTATGAATATGTCAAGGAAACTTGCATAAAATAAAAAAGGGAACATTCAGTTTTTGCGAGTTGAATGCCTACCCAATTAATATTGTTTAGACATTTAATTCAATGAAGAATTAAGTGTCATTTTTTTATTACTACTATCATAACGATAAGGAGAAATAAAATGATAGCAATGAGCTTTAGAACTTTTACAATAAAAGTCTTGGTCTTCATCTTTATCAAACCTCCTCTCTATAAGAGATTTGGTAGACACTCAACAACTAATATTCCCTACGAAAATTATACCAAACAATTGTTCTTTATACAATAGAATTTGATACTAAATTTATGACAATTTAGAAAACACACTTGCATATTGGCAAGTCAATATGCATACTTAATTGGAAATTTGTTTTGTAAAAAAATGATAATTACAAAACAATTAAAGGTGAATTAGCATGAATCAATTAAAACAAATAGAAAATTTAATTAAAAGAAGGCAATCAGAATGCAGTTTTAATACCTTATATTCTTTTACAACGGAAAATATAGATGGATATATAGATTTATTTGATTTAAAAAATAAATCACTTTTAACGTTGGGTTCATCTTCAGATCAAGCTATTAATGCCGGATTAGTAGGATGTAAAAATGTTACTATATTTGATATTTGCCCATTAACTAAATTTTATTATTTTTTAAAATTAGCATCACTATTATCTCTTGAGCGAAAAATATTCTTATGTTTTTTATGTAAAACTAATTATGAAAAAAATACATCTAGCAATCCTAATTTATATAAAAATCAGATATTTAATAAAATAAAAGGAACATTAAAAAGCCTTGATTATGAGTCATACGTAATATGGGATTATTTATTTAGTAAATATGAAAGTAAGGAGATTAATAGATTATTTAGAATTGATGTTAATCAAATGGATAGTATTATTAGATGTAATAGATATTTAGTTGATGATAATATGTATAAACTTGCTAGAAAAAAGATGCCAGATGTTGATATAAAATTTATTGAGGGAGATGTTTTATTTCCGAATATTAATGAAAAATATGATAATGTTTGGCTTTCAAATGTTGGAAAATATCTGACTGAGAAAGACATTATTATAATGATAGAAAAAATGGCTAGTTTATTAAAACAAAATGGTAGGATGCTAATAAATTATTTCTATTCTACTGATATACCTTACAAATGTGAAAGCGCTCTTAATAGTTATGATTACAAGAAAGTAATCATTAGTGGCGAACCATTAAATATTGGCGATAATAGTATACTGGTATACAAAAAAACTAAATGTTGACGTTATAGTGCTATAAAGTTAGTAAACATCCAGAATACAAAAATCCAGTTTGAAAAGTTAGCAGTTGTTATACTTCTTTCCTTAGGGCACCAGAATGATTGATACTCGGACTTTTATAGTTCGAGTTTTTAATATTCAATAAATTTATGTTACAATCACTTTAAGGAAGTGATAAAAATTACACAAGATGAATTCGAAAAAATTGTTACAAAAATTAATGAAAAAGAAAACTTTAAACTAGACTTTACCTATGAAGAATATATTAGTTACATAAAAATAATAAGGGATAAAATAAAGTATAATAAAAACGTTTATAAAGAAAATAAAAAACTTTTTAATTTAAGTGAGTTAGCAGTATTAACTTGGGGCTTATTAGCCTTTTCAACGATGAGTTTTAAAAATAATAATAAAGACGATAATTTATTAATTGTATTTCATGCTTTATCAACGCAAATATCAAATAACAATTTAGCGATTTTAAATTTATGTAATAGTGCTTTAGAGTATCAAACAGGAATTTTAATGAGAAGTAACATAGAAAGTTGTTATCTTTTACTTGTTTTAATGCTTAATAAAGAAAAAAGAAAAAAATATTTTGATACAGCCAAGCTAGATAATGACAGAATAACTTGGCAAAAAGAGTTTAAAACATCCTTATTAAATAAGGAAATTGAAAAATATGAACAAAGTGTTTTTAAAGATGATGATTTATTAAAGGAAATGTCTTTAAATAGAAAAAGTATTTATGAACATTATTCAAAATACACTCATCCTTCATTTTTAGTTTGTTTTCTTAATTCTTATACATATAGTGATAATCCAAATGAAATTTTAAAGTTTAACGTATGGGGAGAAGAATCTACAAGAATAAGTAAAGAATTAATATCATTATGTAAGTTAAATTTAATTATATATTTAGAGTTATTTTATTATATTGTAGGAAAAATAGATATTAAAAAATAGATATTAAAAAATATATATTCAAAGATAAAGATTTAAAGCAAATGTGGATTACCGCAATTAATATGTATGCATTATTTAAAGAATATTTTTTCATGGTAATAAAAGAGTAATACTAAAAATTACTCTTTTATCGTTTTTAAATTTCTTTTTACCTTATTATTATCAAATCTAATAATTTTATCAGCTTTTTGCAATATGTTTTCTTCTCTTGATATAATTAATATTGTATGATCTTTTTTCTTTTCTTCTAGTAATTTTAAAATATTATTTTGTGCATTACTATCTAACGTATCAAGTATTTCATCAAACATTATTATTTTAGAATTCTTTAACATAACTCTAGCAATTGCTATTTCTCTTTTTAAATTTATTGATATTTTGGAAGAAGAATCATTAATATCCGTATCATATCCATCTTTAAGATTCATTATTTCATCGTGAATTCCCAAACTTTGGCAAACGGATTTTACTTCTTTAAAATTTCCACCAACTAACATTAAATTATCTTTAATACTTAAGTCAAAGAAATTAGGTTCTTTTCTTACTAAAGAAATTAACTTATAAAACGTATCATCATCTATTTTTTCATAAGGAACATCATCAATATATATATTTCCACTATGCTTTCTATTCATTTTCATAAGAAGATCTAAAACTCCTGTTTTCCCAGATCCCGTTGGTCCAGTTATAACAGCAATTGTATTTGAATTAATAAGTAGCGATACATCATTTAAAATAGGGTCTTTTTTATTGCCATACAAAACATTTTCAAATCTTATTTTTCCTAAATAGTTATTTTTATTTACTAAATCATTATTTTCATTAGTACCCCTATATTCAATTAATTTATTTAATCTTCCTAGTGATACTTTGGCATCTTGTATTCCTGATGTTAAAGTACCTATTATTTCATAGTTTTCTATTATTTTTGTATAGTATGTATAAATAACTAAAATAGTTCCAATTTCCATTTTTCCTATTGAAAATAAATATATACCATATGCTACTAGTCCATATCTTACAATTTCTATAATTATAAATACAATTTGTTTAATAACCGTAGAATATGTATTAAGACTAGCATGTGCTTTTAAATAATTAGAGCACTTTTCTTTTACCCTTTCATTTATACTTTTGAAAACATAAAATCCCTTTATTTCCTTTACCGTGTTAAAAACCTCATGAGTAATCATTGTCTTTTTATCTAAGGCTTGTTTTCTTTGTGCATTTAACTTTCCGGTTTTTTTATTTAATATTCCTAAAGTGATAATCATAGTTAAAGAGACAACAACCGTTACAATAAACATTTTTATATCTATTGTATAAAAATAATAATATATAATTAAGAATTCCATTATTTGAACAACTTTTATAATCGTATCAGAAAAAAACGCAACCGTTATATCAATATCATTATTTATAATATTATTAAACTCACTAATTTTAAACCTTGATATACTATGTATTGAATTATTAATGAAAGAAGAATATGCTAATTTTGAATATAACTTATACATTTTGTTATATAATAAGTAATAAACTATTTGGTTTATGCAAACACTTACGTAATAAAATAACATAACTCCAACTGTTATTATTATCATTCTATATGAAGATAAAAAATTATGAGAAGTTGCATAATCAACTACTTTTCCCCACATTATTGGAATAACAAGTAAAGATCCTCGGTAACAAATAGAAATTATAAACTTTAATAAAATTTCAAAAGAACACTTTTTAAGTATTCTTTTATTTTCTTTTGTAATATTATTCATAGTTATTTAATATTTTTATCATATTCAATATCTTGTATTTCAAATTTTCTATTTTCCGAGATTTTTATCATTATTTTATTAACCGACCAACCTACTATTGCTAATATAAAGAAATATATAACACCAAACGCTGAAAATGATGGAGCTGATTCTGTAAATAAATCAATTAATGATGCACCAACGCCCATTGCTGAAACAATAGTTAAGTTGCCAATTGATTTTTCTGTTACTTGCGATTCTAAACCATTAAATAGTTTTTCGGCTTGAGATAAGTAATTTTTTGTCATTTGCCATATCTGCTGCATATAAGATACCGTATTAGTTAAAGTTTCGTACCTATACCCAATCAAATCCAAAGATTCGGTAAGTGAATTATCACTTTTTGCAATTTTTTCTCTGGTTTTTATATAGGTATTCATTTGATTAATTCTAGAATCTATTAAAGTAACGGTTTTTTTATAACCATCTAACTTACTTGTAAATGCAACGATATCCTTACCCTTTACTTTAGCATTTTCTTTTACTGCATCAATTTTTTCCCATATTATCCTGTGCAAATTCAAATATCTATGAAGTTGTCCTTTAAATTCTCTTATGAATATTTGCTCTTCAATGTATCTTTCAACTTGATCCATTGCTTTAGTTTTATTATTAATAAAATAGTATTTATTTCCTCTTACCACATCATAATCTTTATTACTAAATTCAAAGTATTTTTCTTTTTCTGTTTTTGCTAAAAGGGTAGCAATATCATTTTTTGTTGCTTTATCTAAAACTATGAAATATGGAAATACCGTTTCAATGTTTGCTAACTCTTTAGGTACTGGAGCACCTAAACTAAATATATAACTAAGCGCTGGAGATAATTTGTTTTCATAATAATTTGCCAAAGAGTCAATGTCATTAAATAATGAAAACTCTGTTACGTTAGAATCATTTAAAACGATTAAACCATCTTCAAATATTTTTATATTAACACCAGTTCTAGTGGTAACCTTAATAAACTCAAGCCCATCAATTCCATAATCAATTGCGCTTAACTCTAAATCATCATGAAGTTTTATTAACTTTTTCTTATCTAAAGAAAGTTCTGATTTTCCTTCTCTTAAGAAATCATATATCTCACTTAATTGTAATGTAGTTCTTTGAAACCATCCACCTATATAAACTTTTTCTATTCTCATAATAACCTCCACTACTTTTTATTTAACACTCATTGAGAAAAAGCCAGCATCATCAAGTTTAAAGCCATATTTATAATAGCAAGCATGAGCGGCTGTTCTAACGTTATTAGACCATAATTCTACTTTTTTACAATTACGTTTTTTACATATATCAAATGCATAATCAAGCATCTTTGTTGCAATTTTATGTCTTCTGTATTCTTCTTTAACCCCAACGTGGTTTAAAATAGCATATGTATTCATATCTTCGTAAAGCGTTTCTATAATAGTTATTTTTAAATGAGAAACTATTTTCCCATCTACTTCACCAACAATATAAATAGAGTTTTTGTCCTTTTTAGTTTTTTTATACATACTTTTAGCATATTCTAAACTCGTTTTTTCTTTAAAAACCGCGTTACATAATTCGACTACTAAAGGGATGTCTTTTTTTTCCATTTTTCTAAACGTTACTTCCATATATATTTCTCCTCGTATAATAGTTTTTGTAAGAGATAATTTATGTATTTTTCTCTTACAAATACTATTTTATTTTTTATTCTATTTTTAAAGTAAAATAGTTAAACTTTTTTGGATTATTTTACCCTTG